>CAZAHK010000068.1:16819-18995 GCA_964484555.1 uncultured Desulfobacula sp. | reverse complement strand
ATTACCGCCAAAAACGGCCTGGATCTGGAGGTCATTGACCGCATTTCCGGCCAGATCAGCACCCTCATGGACAGGGGTCTGGAAGTGATTCTGGTATCTTCCGGGGCCCAGGCCGCCGGGCTCCGGAAAATGGGAATGACGGTCCGTCCCAGTGAAATGCCCAAACGCCAGGCCATTGCCGCCATGGGTCAGAGCGGATTGATGATGGCCTATGAAAACAGTTTTGCCCGGAGAGATAAGAAGGTGGCCCAGATTCTTTTAACGGCGGAAGATCTGAATAACCGGAAACGCTATCTGAATGCCAGAAATACCTTGAACACCCTCATGGAATGGAAGGTGGTTCCCGTGATCAATGAAAACGATACCATCATGGTGGAGGAGATCAAGCTGGGGGACAATGACAATCTGGCCGCCATGATCGCCCTGCTCATGGATGCGGATTTCCTGTTTATCCTCACGGATATTGAAGGCCTCTATGATAAGGACCCCCGGCGGTTCCCCGAGGCCAGGCTCATTCCCCGGGTCACGGCATTTAATAAAGAGATTGAAGCCTATGCCGGCGATATTCCCGGCACCCTGGGCACCGGGGGCATGCTCAGCAAGATCAAGGCCGCCAAAAAAGTGACCTCGGCCGGGATCCCCATGATCGTGGCCAGGGGAAATGTTGAAAATGTCCTGCCGGCACTTTTTGAGGGACGGCCCCAGGGCACCTATTTTGTGCCGAAAACGAAAAAATTGGCCCGCCGGAAATGCTGGATCGCCCATACCCTGGCCCCAAAAGGAAGCCTTATCATTGATGACGGCGCCGTCCGGGCCCTCCGGGAAAACGGGAAAAGCCTTTTGCCCATCGGCGTGGTAAAGGTTGAAGGGGAGTTTGAAGAAGGAGCCCCCGTAGCCTTTAAGACTGCAGGCAATGACATCATCGGCATCGGGCTGGTCAATTACCGGTCTTCCGATGTCGAACGTATCAAGGGACTGAAAACCTCCCAGATTGAAGCCTGCCTCGGCAGCAAACACTATGATGAAATCATCCACCGGAACAATATGGTGTTGAAAGATTTTTTCTGATAAAAAATTTGTTTTGGATTTTGTGATATTGACAAAAGGATATTCTGACTTTATCCTCAAGAAAATTTCGGATTAATCAGGGACTAAGGAAACAGTTGATGGGAAAAAAGAGACTAACAATACAGGATGCGCTCGAAGAATTTGAATTTTATGATCTTTACAATGATATTATCGAATCCTATGGTGAAGAACTGGAAGATCCGAGCCTTGTCTCTGATTTATATGATCTGATCGATGAATATGAGGAAAAATATGAGTTTTTTCCTGATCCGGACGGGGATTATACCGAGAGTTTTGAGAGAAACCTGAGGGACGCCATCACCACCATTGTTGAAGAAAATGAAGCCTTGTCCTTTGTGGATGAGGATTTTGCCGATGAGGACATCCCTGAAATATTTGATGAAGACTTTGATGATTCAAAGGATTTTGAGCTTGACATGGATGAAGAGGAAGAGGATGAAGAACCCGAAGATTTCTGAATTATCCCCTATCTTAGAGTTTGGGTCTCAGAGTTTGGGTCTCAGAGTTTGACAAATCCTGGCAGCCCCTTGATGAAATTCTGCCCCAGACTGTAGGTATAGGCCCCCTGACAGGGGATCATAAGACAGTCTCCCGTTTCGACACCCTCACCAAAATAAGCATAGCCAAAGACATCATGGGGGGTGCACAGGGACCCCAGGATATGGCAGGGCCTTTCCAAAAGGCCGGGTCTGCTTAAATTCAATACCGGGAAATAATCGGTTTCAAACCGCTCCCAGCCGATGACATTGGTCCCGGCGTCGGTGATGACCAGATCATGGTTTTCCTTGTCATCAGGGCTCTTCTTATCCGTCACGGAAAGCAAAAGGTGCATGGCGCTGTGGCAGATCCATCGTCCGGGTTCAAAACAGATGCGGCAGTTGACAAAGGGGAAAAGATGGGTTTGAACGGCATGGGAAAGCGTTTTTGCAAACGTTTCAATAGGCGTTCCCGGTATCCAATAGTGGGGCCGCACCGTATTCCAAGGGATAGAATTCTCTTGAGGTGAGGAGTCTTCAGGTGTTTCAGGGGAATGAAGCCATTCCCCTTCTTCAGGCCAGTATCCGCCGCCGATGTCGATGAATTCAAT
>CAZAHK010000068.1:0-16719 GCA_964484555.1 uncultured Desulfobacula sp. | reverse complement strand
CCCGGATACCAGGGCGGAAAGCCGGTCCAGTTCGCCAAAGCTGTCCAGAAGCAGGGTGACCCTGTCCCTGTGCTGAAGGGCAAGGGTCAGCTCCTCATCGGTTTTCCCCGGACCGCTGAAGATAATATCTCTTGCATTCAGGTTCAAAGCGGTTCTGAGTTCAATGCCGCTGGAAACATCCAGGCCGAAACCCGATTCAAGGAGGGTGGCGGATACTTCCGGACGGTTATTGCTTTTCATGGCAAAATAATAGGATGTCTGGTCAAAATAGGCGTTAAAGGCCTGTGAAAACCTTCGGGCCTTGGCTTTTAAAACCGAAGGTTCAAGAACCCACAGGGGAGATCCATGGTTTTCCAGGAGGGAAAGATATTGTTCCCTATCCTTGAAATAACCGGCAACAAAGCGTTCGAGGAACCCTTTTTCAAGAACCAGGGGGGCCGAGGGCTGGTGTTCAGACATGATGGGTTTTCTTCCCCTTTGGTTTGTCTATTGTTTTATCCATGAAAATTTCAATTTTTTTTAAAACGGCCAGGGCCTCCTGCTCAGGAGAGTCCTGATCCAAGGGGCTCATGATCACATGGCCCAGGAGCCATGAATCATAATCTTCCGGCGGCAGTTTGATTTCGTGGCCCGGTTTCCGGGTCAAATGGATGGATTTGATCCGGGGATCGTCCATAAGCCGGCGGCAGTCTATATTTTTTAGAATTCCTTCCTCTTGGGCATGGATCCGCAGGGCCACACAAGAAGATATGTTTTGGGTGTCGGGCAGGATCAGGGGGAATTTCGCGGCAAAATCAAGGCTGGTTTTCAGCATGTCGAGACCGGTGCATTCCCTGAGCATATGGGGCAGACAATCGCCTCCGGGTCTCGGGGTCATTTCGATGAGCATCACCTTTTCCTTGGAAATGATAAAATCCACCATACAGAGGGCTCTTTTGACGCCAAGGGCCGAGGCGCCCCTGAGCAGGATGTTGTGAAACCGGTACTCACCAACGCTCCGGGGAAGGGCGCTGGGCAAAATATACCCCTGGATGGTTCCAAAGGGCATTGAGGAAGATTTTATTTTTTTTGCCAGGCGGATAACCCGGACCGATTCGTTTTCAATAATAAAATCACAACTGTATTCAGGGCCTTGGATATATTCCTCGGCCAGCATGAGCCAGCCGTCGGAAACCATTCGCTTAAACAGAGGATTCCCGGTTCTATGGGCCAGGCCTGTTTTTATGGCCTCAAAGGCCGAACGGCACTCAGGTTCGGTGCTACACCGGAACACCAGTTCGCTGCCGCTGCCGGTAAAGGGTTTTAAGACGCATCCGGTTTCCGTGGTATGGAAAAATTCAACGACTTCTGAAACCGAATCGACCGGGGATATCCGGGGGCACCCGATCTGAAGGTCCTGCCAAAGCTGTTTGGATAAGTGTTTATCCCTGGCATTTTGGATGGCGTCAACGGAAGGATAGTCAAGGTTTAATTGTCCGGCGAGAAAGGAGGCCAGCGACATGGATTCGCAGTCAAAACTGAAAATTGCGTCAAGGATCTGGTTCCGGTTTTTGAGGTGTGCGAGCAGGACCTCCAGCACCCGGTCTTTGTCGGCCAGGGAAACAAGGATCTCTTCCTCTTCTCCGGGCGGGTCTTCGGCGGCGCCCTGCCTCAGGTCCGGCTGGGTTATAAAAAGGGCTCTGCCGGGACATGAACGCCTGATCCACTGGATATAATCGGGAGTTGTGCCGGTTACCAATATCTTATGCTGTGGCGGGTTTTCAGACACCATGGTGAAAGGATCGGACAGGAGGATTATTCAGGCCAGTCATTGTCGCTATCCTTTTTCCGTTTGGGCTGCTTTCCCAATTTATTTCTTCTTTTGTAGAGTTCTTTTTCGTCTTCTTCATTAAATTCTTCATCATAATAATCACGAAACTTTGGAGATTTGTGACGCTTCCTGGTGTCCTTTTCCGTGTAATCGGTGTCATAATCGCTCATGAAATATCCTTGTGAGTATCGGTTGTCCTTTCCTGCAGCAAGGGCGCGCCTGTGCCTCATGGCTTGCAGTGTCGGCTTTTCTATATCATGAAAACAAAAGGGAAGGCAAACACAATGGATAAAAAATTCAGGGCTTATTTTTTTTCGACCCATTTAATATTCTTATTAATTTCAGGAGGATACAAAATTTTTAGTCTGAGTCGCGAATAAGTCTTTTAAAATTATGAAAAATCCTGTAAAAGATTGAGTTTGATTATTGGCAGCACCCATATGATGTATGGGTGAATAATAACCCTAAAATGATGGTTTTATGCATTGTAGATTGAGATTTTCATGTTTATTCGGCAAGTTAAATACTCAAAAGATAATCTGGGGTATCTTGTTTATTCCGCAAGCGAGGGAATTGCAATTGATGCTGGGGGGGTAGAGGACATCCTTTTTTTTGCAGAAAAGAACGACATCCGCATTAAATATGTCTCCAACACCCACTCCCATCACGATCATACTCCAGGAAATCCGGCCCTGCTAAAACGAACAGACGCACGGTTTATCGACTGCAGACAGATACATTCAGATCAGGTTCTGAAGCTTGATCAGGAAGTTCTGAACATCATTCCCACACCCGGACACACAGAGGACTCGGTGACATTTAAAGCCGAAGACTTTATGGTCACGGGGGATACCCTTTTTAACGGGACCGTTGGGAATTGTTTTACCGGGGATCTGCTCAGTTTTTTTTCTTCCCTGAAACGGCTCATCTCTTTTCCAGGCCATACAAAAATCTATGGGGGCCACGATTATGTGATCGAATCCATGGAAACGGCAAAGGCCATTGAAAAGGATAATCCGGATATCGGGGAATACATGAGAAAATACGATCCCCTGTTGATTGTATCCACCTTGGACGATGAGTTACGGGCAAATCCCTATATACGGTTCAATGCCCCGAGTATGATAAACATTTTAAAGAAAAGGAATCTGCCGGCAAATACAGAGTTTGAAAGATTTAAATCCATCATGGAAAATTTTTGATTTAAAGATTTTGAACGGTTTATTGCCCTTTTGCATGCCCGTACCGGCATGCTCATGAGGGGCGGTTTGTTAAGTGTTTTGGGCATCCCGTAAATATTCGGGATAAATATAATAACAGATATTTTTATTCATTATTGGAGACAGCGTTAATGCTTGATAAAAATATTAAATTTATGGGTGACATTCAGGGTGACAATTGTTTTGCCCTGGGAAGACAGATGACCATCGAATATTATGAATGCGGCGCCACGGCCTTTCTGGATGAGGTCCGTGTGGAAAAAGCCCTGCTGAAAGCTGCAAAGGACAGCGGGGCAACCATCATCAGTTCTTCTTTTCATAAGTTTGAGCCCCAGGGTGTCAGTGGGGTTGTGGTGATCGCAGAATCACATTTTACCATTCATGCATGGCCGGAACATGATTATGCGGCTGTGGACATTTTTACCTGCGGCGACAATATCAACCTGGAGATTGCCGTTAATTCCATGAAGGAATCTTTTGAATCCGAGAATGTCGTCATTTCTTCGGATCAGAACCGGGGGATTATTTCCAAGCCCTTTGAACAACAGAAAATCGGGGAAATCGTCAAGAATTCAAAGATCTATCCCATTTCCTGGAAAAAAGAATATGAACGAAAAAATCCCTGGGGGGTTCTGGCATCCTTCGATATTTATGAGGCTGATCCCGAGATCATCAGAGATGCCGGACACATTGAACGGTTTGTCCGTGAACTCAGCGACCTGATTGATATGAAGCGATACGGGGACTGCAAGGTCGTTCATTTCGGGGAAGACGAAAAAATAGAAGGCTTCAGCATGACCCAGCTTGTTGAGACCTCTTTGATATCCGGTCATTTTTCAAATGCGTCCAATACCGTATATCTGGATGTGTTCAGTTGTAAATTTTACGATCCCCGCCAGGTTGCAGAGTTTGCCATGTCCTTTTTCAAGGCCGGCCATTACAAACTGCAGATTGCGTTAAGACAATAATAAACCAACAGTGAATAAAAGGCCCGGCAATTGAACCCCCATTTAATTGCCGGGTTTGCATTGGGATGGAGGATGCGATGGAAAACCAGGATCAGATCAAAGACGGATGGTTTTTTGAAACCTGCCCCCTGTGGCCGGGCATGGGATTTTCTCTTGAAATCGAAAAAATTCTTTACGACAAAAAAAGCCGGTTTCAACGCATAGGTGTTTATCAGACCCGTCATCACGGGAAAATGCTGGCTCTGGACGGGATCATCCAATTGACCGAGTCCGATGAATTCGCCTACCAGGAGATGCTGGCCCATATCCCTCTATTTGCCCATCCCCGGCCGGAACAGGTTTTGGTCATCGGCGGAGGGGACGGGGGGATATTAAGAGAGATCTGCCGGCACGGCAACGTCAAAACTATTGATTTCTGCGAGATTGATGAAGAGGTCATCAAAGTTTCAAAGCAATTTCTGCCAAGCCTTGCCTGCGGATTTGATGATCCGAGAATCCGGGTCCGTATCGGTGACGGCTATGCCTTTGTCCTTGAGAAAAAGAAAGAATACGACGTTATTATTGTGGATTCTTCCGACCCCATCGGACCGGGAGACGTCCTCTTTAAAAAGCCGTTTTATGAGGGGCTGAAAGCCGCCTTGAAACCGGGCGGAATTGTTGCAACCCAGGGAGAATCCATCTTTCTGCATAAGGAATGTGTCTTACGGCTTGCAAAAATCACAAAAGAGCTCTTTATCAAACAAGGGTATTCCTGTATTATGATTCCCACGTATCCGGGCGGAAATATCGGCCTCTGTCTCGGGTCTTTGGGGCCTGATCTCAACAAACCGGCCGGACCTGTTCCGGATCAGATTCAGGATCAATTGAAATATTACACACCTGAGATTCACGAAGCGTCCTTCGTTCTGCCCCATTTTGCAAAACAGATGCTTGAGAATCTATAGATATTAAAGAGGGCTCCCCATGTCTGAAGAATTCTTGGGCCAAGTGAGCATTAGACCCGTTACATACGCTTTGCCGGAGGATTTGAAAGATCTCTATAAAGATGCGGCGTGGTGGGACCCTTCCTATGACCGGGACCCCGGGTTTTTAAATCATCTGGCAAAAGAGTCCGCCGTTTTTGTGGGCGCTTTTTATAAAAAAAAAATGATCGGTATGGGCCGGGCCCTTTCCGATCTTGTGAGTGATGCTTATATTCAGGACGTTACAGTTTTAAAGGAATATAGAGGAAAAGGAATAGGTAAAATCATCATTCAGACCCTGGTTGAAGAACTTAAAAAAAAAGGGGTGGACTGGATCGGGCTTGTTGCAGAACCCGGAACATCCGCTTTTTATAAGGAACTGGGCTTTGATGTGCTGAAAGACCATATTCCCCTGAAATATAAGGATTTATAGAATGTATATGCCTGAAACGGTTTTGAATACCCGTCAAAAAACACAATTCCCCAAATTCAACCGCTTTGAATTAAAAGACAAGGCTCTTGTTCAGGCCTATGTTAAAAGATTCAATCCCGAGTCCTGTGAATATAATTTTTCCAACCTCTTTGCCTGGCAGGAGGTTTATGATCTTCGTTTTACTCTCTACCAGGGCAGGCTCCTGATTTATGACGGCGTCAGTCAATGCGCCTTTATGCCCCTGGGGGAGGATCTTTACCCCGAAGAACTGGTTGTTTTGGCGCTTCAGCTTAAAAGCCTCGGGATTGTGGCTTCTTTCGGCCTGGTGACGCCGGAGTATCTGAAAAAATATCCTGACATTGAAGCCTATTTCAGGGTCAAAGAAGAACGGGACTATGCAGAATATCTCTATGAAGTGAAAAGCCTGTGCGATCTGACCGGAGAAAAACTGCATAAAAAAAAGAATCTGATTTCCCAATTTAAACGATCCTATCCGGATTATCAGGTTCACAAAATCAAAGGCGAATTCAAAACAAAATGTTATTCCTTTGCAAAGGAACTTCTGAACAGCCATGAAGAAGCATCCAAAGATCTTGTTGAGGAGCTTTCGACCATAGAGACCGCTTTCCGGTATTTTGACGAGCTGGGTCTGGAAGGACTTGCCGTCACCGTAGGGGAAAGGCCGGCCGCATTTTCCGTTTTCAGCCGGCTGAATGCCGTGACTTACGATATTCAGTTTGAAAAATTTGATGTCGGCTTTAAGGGTGCGGCCCAGGTCATCAACCATGAGACGGCAAAATATCTCCGGGATGTCTGTCAATACGTCAACCGGGAGCAGGATCTCGGCATCCGGGGACTGCGGCAGGCCAAACTGTCCTATGAGCCCATGCGGTTATTTACCCCCCATAGCCTTGTTTTAAATCCTTCCAATTAATGGAAAACCAGGAACTGATAAACAGACTTTCCAGTATCAAAAGTCTTCCCACGCTTCCGGTGGTGGCGGACAATGTCATTAAACTGACCCAGAATCCGGACAGCACGGCCTTTGAAATTGCCGAAGCCATTTCCCTGGATCAATCTCTGGCCTCCAAGGTGTTGAAAACCGCCAATTCCGCCTATTACGGATTTCCGAGAAAGATTACTACCATTAATTATGCCATTGTGGTCCTGGGTCTGAACAATATTAAAAATATTGTTCTTTCAACTTCCATCATGGGGCAGTTCCCGAAAAAAAATCAGAACCCGCTGTTTGACCGGAAGAATTTCTGGAAACATTCTCTTTTATGCGGGATCATTGCTAAGAAAATTTCAGAACACATGGGAATTAAGAATTCAGAAGAAATGTTTATGTGCGGTCTTTTACATGATTTCGGCAAACTGATTCTGGATACTTTTTTCCAGGAAGAATTCGTCAGCGCCCTTCAAATGGCTGAAAAGAATCAGTTGACCCTGATGGAGGCCGAAAACCGGGTATTCGGGTTTAACCATTCCGGGGTCGGGGCTTTATTGCTTCGGAAATGGAGTCTTCCGCCCGCCCTGGTAAAATCCGTTGAATTCCATCACAATCCCGAAGAGACGCCCAATGTGTTCCGTACCGCCTCCATTGTCCATGTGTCGAATTACCTGTGTCAACGAATCGGCATCGGAAATTCAGGGGGAACGGTCTTACCGGAACTTAATAAAAAATCATTCAAGCTTGTGGACCTGACGTCGGAACAGATCAAAGGATTGACGCTTCAGATTATAAAAGAATTTAAAACCGCAACGGAATTCCTTTATGAGGGAGAAACGGATGATGACAAAACCTCTTGAAAAGGACCACCAGTTTTTAACCCGCACTATTTCAAGCTTGACCGATCAGGTGGATCTGTTTGAAACCTTCCAGGATTTGTCTTTGAAGATCATCTCTCAGTTTGATCTGAATGCCATTTTCAGCACTTTTTCCGGCATTGTCAAAGAGGTGGTGTCCTATCAATCTATAGCCGTTTATCTCTTTCAGGAAGACGGGAAAAGTTTTTCCAGGGCCTATCCTTTGGAACGTGTGACCCAAATGGAACGCGTGACCCAAAGCCGCCGGGAGGATCTTCCCGAGGCCGGCATCATCCACTGGGTGATGGATCAGGGCCGGTGGACCGTGATAACGGATTTCCAGGATCTACATGCTACCGCCATCACCAGCATCCTTCCCATAAAAAGCCCCCGGCAGGCCGTGGGGTTTCTGGTCATGACAACGGATGCAGACCCTTCTCTTTATAATCAGAAATTGACTTCCATCTTGAATTTTTTAGCCTCCCAGACCGCCATCGCCATTGAAAACCAGAGTCTGGTTGCACGGATAAACAATTCAAACGCCTATCTGACCAATATGCTGGAAAGCATCAGCAACGGCATCATGGCCGTCAATATGAAAGGGGAGGTGACCTTAATCAACAAGAATGTCACCGCCATTCTGGGGATCAAAACCAAAAATGTCATCAACCTTCATTATCAGTCGTTTCTGAAAGGAAATCTGAGACAGGAAATGGATCAACTGTTTGCCGGCATTCTGGATAAGGGATTTGTCATGGAGTCCATGGTCCATCATTCGCCTTTCAAGGGGATCCATATCATGATCGGAATTACGGCATCGCTTCTGGTTGATAAAAACAGGAACACCATCGGCATTATTTTTATCTTCAGGGATATGTCGGCTTCCAGGGAGATTGAGCGGCTCACGCGGCTCGATGAAATGAAATCCGAATTTGTTTCCAATGTTTCCCATGAATTGCGCACCCCTTTAAGCATAATCAAGGCCTATTCCGAAGCCTTGCTGACCCAGGTCAAACCCCATGATCATGATACCCGGGAACAATTTTTGTTGGTTATCGACAGTGAAACGGACCGGCTTTCGACCATTGTTTCCAATCTTCTGGACCTTTCCAGGATCGAAGCCGGAAAATTCAGACTGGACTATAGTGTTTTTTCTTTGAAAGACCTGGTTAATTCCGTTATTTCCGTCTTTAAGGCCAAGCCTTCGAACATTGATATCTTAACCGATTTCCATGAGAATCTTCCGGAGATTGAGGCCGACCGGGAAAAAATCAGGGAGGTTTTGATTAACCTCATTGCCAACAGCATTAAATTTTCTCCTATGGGCGGAACCGTCAGCATCACGGTGGAATCCCAGGAAGGGTTTGTTTCCTGCAGTGTATCCGATACCGGTGTCGGTATTCCAAAAGACAAAATCAAGCATATATTTAAAAAATTTTACAGGGTTGATAATTCGGATATCGCTGAAATTCCAGGCACCGGCTTAGGCTTGTCTATTGTGAAGCATGTTCTGGACGCCCATCGGGGGAGAATCGCCGTGGACAGCATTCTGGGAGAAGGTTCCGTTTTTACTTTTTTTCTGCCGATTTCAAGGAGCTGATGTGATATATAAAAAAAGCATACTCATTATTGATGATATGAAGCATATCCGGGATATTCTCTGGTTCAGCCTGAAACAGGAAGGGTACAGGCCCATACTGGCGGAAAACGGCCAGAGGGGGCTGGATTGTCTTTTTGATAAAGAAAACCGGGTGGACCTGGTGATTCTGGATGTGATGATGCCGAAAATGGATGGCTTCCAGGTGCTTGAAAAAATAAGGACCTCCAATGATCCGGCTTCCAAAACCCCGGTCATCATGTTGACGGCCAAGGCCCAGAAAGAATCTGTGATCAAGGGATTAAGCATGGGTGCCAGCGCCTATGTGCTCAAACCTTATAAATTTACCGAACTGCTTTCAAAGGTCCAGAATCTGATCGGATAAGGATGATGATATTTCAAAAACTGAAATTCCGGAACAGGCTTTTTATCAGTTTTCTGATGGTGTTTATTCCCTTGATTCTCCTGGGAAGCACATTTGCATATTTTCAGGTCAAAAAATTACTTCAAACCGGTATTGAAAAAGAATTGCAGGACTCCACCGAGGCATTGTCCAATCTGATCCAGACCTCTGCCGCTGTGTCAATCAAAACAAGGCTCCACGGTATTGCCGAAAAAAATAAGGACATTGCCCAATATTTTTATGACCGTTACCGGTCCGGTAGTCTGACCAGGGAAGAAGCCCTCCAACGGATAGAAGAGATATTCCTGAGTCAGACCATCGGTGTCAGCGGGTATATCTATTGTCTGAACAGCAAGGGCATGGTTGAACTTCATCCCAACAGCCGGGTGAAAAATACGGATGTTTCCGGTTTTGAGTTTGTCCGGCATCAACTGGAAATGAAAAATGGATACCTGGAATACGAGTGGAAGAATCCGGGAGAAGAGAGGGAAAGACCCAAGGCGCTTTATATGGTTTATTTTGAACCCCTTGACTGGATCATTTCGGTCTCCACCTATCGGGAAGAATTTTATCACCTCGTGGATATTAATGATTTCAGGCAGAATATCCTTTCATATCGAACCGGCGTTACCGGCTATGCCTATGTCCTTGCCGAAGACGGAATCATGCTGGTCCATCCCAGGATTCAGGGTTTGAACCTGTTTGACCAGACAGAACATTCCAATGATTTTTTGAAACACATGCTCCAGGAGAAAGCCGGGAAAATACAATATTTCTGGAAAAACCCGGGAGATCAAAAAGCCCGGGAAAAATTCGTCGTCTTCAAGCATCTGCCGGAATATAAATGGATTGTGGCCTCTTCCGGTTATGTGGAGGAGATGTTCCTTCCTCTTAAAACCTTTCGAAATGTCCTGGCTTTTATTCTCATGGCCGTTGTGTTGTCCTCCATCGGCATCACCTATCTGATCAGCACCTCTGTCACCAAACCCCTGGCCTCTCTCATGAAAAAACTGGAACACGGCGCGGGCGGGGATTTGTCCGTTCGTATGGATGAGGGCGGATCAGATGAGCTGGGCCGGCTTGCCCGACATTTTAACTCTTTTATGGAACAACTGGAACATAACCAGGAACAGATCCAGGCAGAGATCCAAAAAAATATCGATGTCCGGACCGCCCTGGTGGAAAATGATTTAAAGCTGAGAAGCTTGTTCAATCAATCCTTTCAATTCACGGGAATCCTATCTCCGTCGGGCATTCTGGAGGAAATCAACCAGAGTATTCTTGAATTTTCCGGATGCCTGGCCGAAGACGTCATATACAAACCGTTTTGGCAGGCTCCCTGGTGGCGGCATGATCCCGTGGTGCAGGAAGAGCTGAAAAATGCCATTCAGACAGCCTTGGAAAAGGATTTTGTGCGATACGAAACCACCAGCATTTCAAAGGACAACAGGGTCCGGGATATCGATATTTCTATCAAATCAATTCGGAACCCTTCCGGGGAAGTGGCATTCATCATGACGGAGAGCCGGGATATAACCGAATATAAACTGGCAGCCCTTGAACGCAAAACCCTGGCGGTCCAGATGGAAAAGTCCCAGAAAATGGAAGCCATCGGAACCCTTGCCGGGGGCATTGCCCATGATTTTAACAATATCCTGTCCGGCATTCTGGGCTATGCCCAGTTGGCGGAATTGAATCTTGACAGTCCCGCAAAGGCCAGGGGCCATCTGGCCCAGATTATCAAGGGCGCCCAGAGAGCAGCGGAACTGACTCAGCAGATTCTCACCTTCAGCCGCCGGACGGAATTTGAAAAACAGCCTTTAAGTTTACATCTTATCCTGAAGGAAGCCCTGAAACTCTTGAGATCGTCCATTCCCACCACCATAGACATCACCGAAGATATTACATCCAAAGCAAAAGTCCTTGCAGATCCGACCCAGATGCATCAGGTGATCATGAACCTCTGCACCAATGCCTACCATGCCATGGGTGAAGGGGGAGGCCTTCTGACGGTTCGTTTGACGGAAAAACAGATCACCGGCGGAAGTGACGTGTTTGATCAAAGCATCAAACAGGGCGCCTATCTTGAACTTGAAGTGACGGATACAGGGCACGGCATGACCGATGAGGTTCTGATAAAGGCCTTTGACCCGTATTTTACAACTAAGGACATCGGCAAGGGCACCGGCTTTGGCCTGGCCCTGGTCCATGCCATTGTCGAAGAACATGGAGGCCATATTAAAGTTCAAAGCCGGGTGGGAAAAGGCTCTGGTTTTTTTATCTATCTGCCAGTGATTTCGGACCAGGATGCAGGGCGGTCCGGGAATATAAAAAATGAACAACAGTATAAAGGCGGATCGGAAAGGATCATGGTGGTGGATGATGAAGAAGATATCCGGGAAATCCTTCAGGAGTTCCTGACAACGGCCGGCTATAAGGTCAGCGTATTTGAAAACGGAGCCAGGGCCTTTGATGCCTTTCAAAAAGAACCGGACCAATTCGATCTTATTGTAACGGATATGACCATGCCCCGGATGACGGGCGGGGAATTGGCCAAAAACATATTCCGTATCCGCAAAAACCTTCCGATTATTTTGTGCACCGGATACAGCGAGACCATTTCAGAGGCTCATGCCCTGGACATGGGAATCCGTCGATATCATCAAAAACCGCTTTCCAACAAAGACCTTGCCGTATCCATCAGGGAAATACTGGATGGGCCCGGATCAAACTCCTAAATGCGCTTCAAGCATCCGGGACAGATCCAGGATTGAAAAGGGTTTTTCAAGGGCGGCAGTGAACCCGAAGTCCTCAGGATTTGCAATGGCGGCATCTTCAGAATATCCGCTAGCCACAAATACCGGAACCGCAGCATTTATTTTTCGAATTTCCCTTACCGTTTCCTTCCCGCCCATGGCTCCCGGAACGGTAAGATCAAGGATAATGGCCCGGACAGGCAGATGCTGATCCGTGAGGGTCTTAAACATTTCCACAGCCTGCCGGCCGTCCCTGGTGATGGAAGTGGTGAATCCCATGCTTTCCAGCATGGCGGTGAGCATTTCCGTGATCATTTCTTCATCATCCATGATGAGGATCATTCCTGAGCTTTTATACCGTTTTTCCGGTGCGGCCCGCTCAATCGTGATGGGGCCTGCAGCAGCCGGGATAAAGGCATGAAAACAGGTCCCCCGGCCAGGCTCGGATTCCACCTCAATGATACCGCCGTGGCGTTTGACAATGGAATAGCTGGTGGCCAGCCCCAAACCGCTACCTTTCTGTTTGGTGGTAAAAAACGGATCAAAAATCCTGGAGAGATATCTTTCCGGAATACCGGTGCCGGTATCGGTTATGGATATTCTCACATATCGGCCCGGTTGAAGGCTGGAGAGGATGTTTTCCGGAATGGTCACATTCATGGCTGCGACATCGATATTCCCGTCTGAGGGCATGGCATGAACGGCATTAATCACTATGTTTTCAATGACCTGCCCCATCTGGTTTTTATCATAGTCGCACGTCCACAGGTCCGGGGCGATATTGAAGCTGCATGACACATTGGAACCGCTCAAGGCAAACTGCGTGGTTTCCTGTAAAAAAGGGGTCAAGGGCTCAATTTTTTTGACGGGCTCCCCTCCCTTGGAAAAGGTCAGAAGCTGGCGGGTCAGATTTTTTGCCCTTTCCGATGAGTTCATGGTCCGTGTGAGATAGTCTGATATTTTAGGGTCCGTATTCTTTTTTTGGGCCAGATCCAGGTATCCATAGATGCCTGAGAGAAGATTGTTGAAATCATGGGCAATTCCTCCTGCAAGGGTACCGAGGGATTCCATTTTCTGGGCCTGTTCGTACTGGGCTTCAAGGGCTTTACGCTGGGTAATGTCCGACAGGTTGACCACCATGCCGGTGGGAAGCCCGGTGTCATCCTTGGTGACGGCAGCGCTGAGAAAGATATCCAGGGTACGATTGTCTTTGGTATATCTTCGGGTGTCTATCCGTAAGGGTTTGCCATGGTCATAGATTTCTCTGATTGTTTCAAAGGTGTGTTTTTTCTGATCTTCCGGGACAAAGGGAATCCGGCCTCCCTTAAGTTCATCCAGGGTCCAGCCGAAGACTTCGGTAAACGCCGGATTCATGAATTGCGGATGACCGGCCCTGTCATACATGACCATGGGATCTGGGTTTGCATCCAGGATGGCCCGCAGGAGCTGTTCATTTTTCCGTAAGGCGATTTCTGCCTTTTTCTGACGGGTAATATCGGTGTGGGCACCCACGAGGCCTGTTACCCGGCCGGTGGCATCTTTGATGGAATAGGCCCTGAGCAGTATACTGAGGACGGTGCCGTCCTTGCCGTGCATTTCCACTTCACCGGACCATTGCCTACCGGCCATGATGGTCTCAAATATCTGCCGGCCAGTGCTTTTATTCTTATAAAGGCTTGCCGGCGGGTCCTTGCCGATATCACCGAACAATTCATCAAAGGCCTTGTTCTGATACCAGTGGCTGCCTTTGGGGTCTGATATGCCGATGGCATCGGACGAGTATTCCACCGCTGTTTTAAAATAGTGAAGGTGCTCCCTGGATTTTATTTCACGGATCTTGAGCCGGTGCTGGTGAATAAACAAAAGGACCATTACAAGAGTGATCATCAGTGTCAGCATAAACAGCAGGTTGATACTGGACAGAAGCCTATTCAGCCGTTGGCGTTGATCATCAAGCCTGCCCTGGGCAATAAGACGGGATTGTTGACTCAAGGCCTTTGCTTTTTCATAAGCCGGTTTGATTCTGGATGCAATGATCCGGGTTGTTGTTGATGAGCCGGGGCCATAGCCGGAGACACCTTCGGCCAGCCATATTTTGAGATCGGCAATGGCCGGAGCAACAACGGCATGAAAGGACGAAGCCTGGATCAGATTATCAAAAACATAAGACCGGCGGAGGGAATTGATGCCTTCAAAAGCCGCGTTGACGTTTTGGGTTAAGACGCTTAAATTTTCAGGACTTGGATCGGCGGCAGTCATGTCAGATGCGGTAATCACTTCTGACAGAAGCTCCAGAACATGATCAAGGGATATCAATTCCTTGATCAGCGTATCGGGAAGATTCTGCTCAACTGATCTGAGCGTGGTGTTGGTGATAATAAGGGTCACGATCACGGCGGTGATGACAATGGTAATGGAGCAGAGAAGCAGGATCTGGGAAAAAGACCAGGACTTTTTCATTAAGGTTTTATTTCCTTGGTTAAGATGCCCTTTTCTTTGTAAAAACGGCGCGCCCCCTCATGGAGGGGGATGGACAATCCAGTCAGGGCATTGTCAATTCGAATGCTTTTACCCTTTGGATGGACCTGTTCTAAAAGAGCCATGGTTTCCCGGCTCCATAGGGAAGCGGTTACCTGGTATGCCAGTGCTTCATTCATGTCCTTTCGGACTGCCAGCAAAGCGTGCACCTGAATGGTATGGGTTTCCGGAATATCTGGATACACATCGCCCGGAATGATTCCAGGGACAAGATAAGGGTGGGTTTGATGGATCTTCTCAGCCATATTTTTTTGCACAGGCACCAGGAAAATTCCGGTATTCAGGTGGTTTGTGACCGCTTCCATGGGAGCGCCCCCCATTATTGCAAATCCCTGGAGTTCTCCGTTCATTATTTGATTCTCGATAAACATGGGCTTTAGGTAGACGGGCGCCAGATCTTTTTCAGCCATATCATGGGCTTTGAGAACAATTTGCATGACCGACAAGGTTCCCGAGCCTATCTCATCCAGGGAAATCCGCTTGCCTTTCAGGTCGATAACGGTTTTGATTCCGGCATCCTTGCGGGTGATGATATGGAGCATTTCAGGATAGAGACTGGCCAGGGCCCGAATATCTTTGAAGTCGTTTTCGCCCAGAAAGGACCCTGATGAATGAAACGCGTGGGAAGCATCGTTGGCCTGAATAAAACCGGCATGGATTTCTCCGGATATCAGGGTTTTAATATTTTCAATGGAACCGGCTGAATTCTGGGCAACCCCGATTAATCCGGGGATACCTTTTCCTTTGTGACTTGAATCATCTTTTTCAGGACCCACTCCGGTCAACCCCTGGGCGATTAATTTACCCAATGGATAGTACATGCCTGTTTTCCCACCCGTTCCAATGCGGAATAAGCTGGGTTCCCCGGCTAATCCCTCCGGCGTCTGGGTGAATAAAAAAATAAAAATCAAGAGGATGTAATTCAAATAACCTTTGTTTTGATACATTTGACCCGATCCTTTCAATAGGTTTTGTAAAAGGTCGAAAACAAGGGCGATAGGATTTTATAAGATGATATCAGAATAGAAGAAAAGAAAGGCTAAATCAATACAAATTTTACATCACCCGGGTGACGATATCTTTGGTCATGACCTTGGCTGAGGTCCAGCCGCCAACCGCTGTGCTTTTCGGTCAAACCGTGAAATAAAATCACATCGCCGGCACAAAGGTTCGACGAGGAGCCCTCTGTTAAACTGATTCCGCATGGCCTGTGCCCGGGGAGAAGCAAGGATTTCTTCAAGGGGAGTGACCAGACAATTGCCCAGCACCATCTCGCCGTTGCCGTCCAGGCAGCAGGGGACGACATCTCCATTGGCCAAGATCCCGCAATGGCTGCTGAGGCCGTAGCAATACCCTTTTTCGCTGCGGACCGGATGAGTCGGGCAAGGCCATTGAAATTGAGTGTCAAAATGCAGATAGGTTCTGTTTTGAATGCGAAAGCTTTTTTTCCATTGGATCTCTATTTTATGATCATCAAAATCGAATAGGGACTTAAAAAACCGGAAAGCCGGGGATTTTTCAAGGTCATGATAATTCCAGAACCGAAGATTGATAAAGAGGTCCGGGCGGAGGCTTTGGGCCTGACTGCAAAAATCACGAATCCGGGTCAACATGTCTTGACTGTCCAGGGAAAAAGGGAGTGAATCCAGGGCATGGACCGATATATTGATCTGCTGGATTGAATTTCGCTCCAGGAGTTTTTTTTGTTTTTTATGGATCAGGGTCCCATTGGTGGTGATCTGAACCGGAATGTCCCATAGGGTAAAAAGATCGCAGATGGCATCAAATTCCGGGTGAAACAAAGGCTCCCCAAGCACATGCAGGCAGACCGAAGAGGCAAGCCGTTTAATCTGGGGAATAATTTGGAGAATCTGATCTTTTGCCATTGTCCGGGGCGCGCGACGGGACACAAGGCAAAAAGGGCAAGAAAGATTGCAGATATTACCGATTTCTATATAAATTTTTCCGAGCTTGGCCATGGGTCCTTCCAGAAAACAAAAGGCTCTTTGCATGAATGCCGAGAGCCTTGTCGCTGTATGGTGCCCAGGGACAGAATTGAACTGCCGACACGGGGATTTTCAGGCACCGCCTCCGAGTTTCCAAAACCCCTCAAAACACTGAAGCCCCTTTTAAGTAAGGGGTTTTCATTTTTTCGATCTTATCCAATATTTTCCCATTTTAGCACGTTTTAGAATCATTTTCTCACACAGACTCTCACACAGA
>CAZAHK010000067.1:0-19034 GCA_964484555.1 uncultured Desulfobacula sp. | reverse complement strand
TGACGGGCCTTGAGATTACCGTTGACCATGAAGGGTTGTCCCGGATTATCAGCGAACAGAAAAAGCGGCCGGGGATCGTTGAGATCCTTATCCATATCAATGAAGGAAATGCCCTGAAGGTAGGGGATGATGTCATGTTCCTGGTGGTGGCGGGAAATATCCGGGAAAATGTCATCGCTGTCCTGACAGACACATTGAACCTGGTCAAATCCCAGGTGACGAGCAAAAAACAATTTTTTACACAGGCTGAAAAATGACGGAATTTACCCATCTGGATAAGGACGGCCGGGTCAGAATGGTGGATGTGGGGGAAAAAGCGGAAACCCATCGAAAGGCCGTTGCCGGCGGCAGGATTTCCATGGAAGCGGATACCCTTGCCAGGATCATGGATGAAAAGGTCAAAAAGGGAAACGTCCTTGAGGCCGCGAGAATCGCCGGGGTCATGGCGGCCAAGAAAACCTCGGACCTGATTCCCATGTGTCATCCCCTGAATATCACCCATGCCCGCATCGATTTTTCCTTTGACACGGAAGGCCATGCCGTTGATATTGAGGCCGAAGTGTCCCTGACCGGGAGAACCGGGGTGGAAATGGAGGCCCTGACCGCGGTTTCCGTGGCAGCCCTCACCATATACGACATGTGTAAATCCTATGACAAGGCCATGAGGATATCGGATATCCGGCTTAAATTCAAATCCGGGGGCAAAAGCGGAACCTTTACTGCAGCATAGCCCGGTCTCCCTTGAGAATCTGGCCTGGCTCCTGTCCGGGTTCGGTCTCGGGGTGGTCCTCTGTGCCGTCCTGGCCAAGTCAGGGGGCCTCTTTTTTTCCAAAAAAATGAAGACCCTTTCCAGCGAAGCCTTGTTTGAAAATTCAACCCGGTTCATGGAACTTGCGGACCGGTATTTTTCCTCCTATGTCAAGGAAGCCCGGAAGGATTTTGACATCAAGGGAAACGAGATCATCAAAACCGTTGACCCGGTCCGTCAGGTCCTGGACAAATATGAAACCCGGCTGACCCTCATGGAAAAGGAAAGGGAAAAGGCCTATGGGTCCATCACGGAAAAGCTCC
Source organism: uncultured Desulfobacula sp. (assembly GCA_964484555.1). Lineage (GTDB taxonomy): Bacteria > Desulfobacterota > Desulfobacteria > Desulfobacterales > Desulfobacteraceae > Desulfobacula. The sequence continues at coordinate 17,963 of CAZAHK010000067.1, read as the reverse complement.
TGGAAATGGGGCGGACCCAGAACCATCTTTCCATTGAGACCGGGAATCTTGTAAAAGCCCTGCGGGTTCCCCATGTCCGTGGGCGGTGGGGGGAAATGACCCTGAAACGGGTGGCCGAGCTTGCCGGGATGAGTGAATACTGTGATTTTGAAGAGCAGCTTGCTTCGGGCGGGGGAAAAGGGTCTGTCCGGCCCGATATGGTGATTACCCTGCCGGGCAACCGTAAAATCATTGTGGATGCCAAAGTACCCCTCATGGCTTACCTGGACGCCCTTGAAGCCCGGGACGAAAAAGAGCGGCAGGAACGGATGAAGGACCACGGCCGCCAGGTCATGGCCCATATTTCCAACCTGGCCTCAAAACAGTATTTCCTGGAAATCGGACCGTCCCCGGAATTTGTGGTCCTGTTTATTCCGGGAGAAAATTTTTTTTCCGCCGCCTTAACGGTTTATCCGGATCTGATCGAAAAAGGCATGGAAAAAGGCGTGGTCCTGGCCACGCCCACCACCCTGATTGCGCTGTTAAAGGCGGTTTCCTATTCGTGGAAACAGGAAAAAAGCCATGAACATGCAGAGGAAATCAGGAATCTTGGAATCGAGCTTTTTTCACGGCTCTGCAGCATGACGGACAATATCAACCAGCTCGGCAAGGACATTGAAAAATGTGTGGCCGGTTACAACCGGACCGTGGGCGCCATGGAGACCAGGGTCATGTCCACGGCCAGAAAACTGGAGACCCTGAAGGTTTCCGAAAGAATCATGGAAGACCTTCATCCCCTGGAATTTTCAAAAACCAAAACCCGGGAGTTTAATAAGCCATATGAGGATAGAGAATAAGAAGGTGTTGACCTATCAAAAATTCATCTGTGTTTTGATTCTTCTCTGCATGTTTTGCGGGTGCCGGCCGGCCATCAAGGAGGAGAAGGAAGCAGGACCTTTAAAAAAATTGAAATCCGGAGAATATCCCTTGTTCATGGATCATATGGGCTATCAGGGCCTTTTGGAATCCATTGACAACAGCCTGATCTATTTCAGAAAAGTACCGGCGGAAAGACAATACACCTATGAAAAGGAGATTTACACGGCCGGACATATGATTCAATCCCTTGAAACCGTTAAAGTCTTTCTGGGAACCGATCCTTCCACAAAGAAAATAAATGATTTCATCAAGGACCGGTTCCTTGTGTACGAAGCCATCGGCAATGAGAACAGTGAAGTCCTTTTTACCGGGTATTTTGAACCCACCTACGAAGGCCGGCTGCAAAAGAGCGATGAATTTCCCCACCCTCTTTTTTCAAAACCCGAGGACCTCCTGGATATTGAGCTGTCTCTGTTCTCCGATCAGTACAAAGGGCATAAACGCCTGACGGCAAGGGTGAATGAGGAGGCAAAAAAGGTGGTGCCCTATTATACCCGGAAGGAAATCACGGCTTCAAAGGATTTTTACACCCGGGCGGAACCGGTGGCCTGGCTGAAAAGCCGGGTGGATGGGTTTTTTCTGGAAATCCAGGGGTCGGGCCGGGTTGATCTCGGCAACGGTGAATTATTGAGGGTCCAATATGCAGCTGTCAATGGCAGGGCTTACAGCTCCGTGGGCAAATACCTCATCGACCAAAAGGAGATTTCAAAGGAGGATATGTCCATGCAGGCCATCCGGAAATGGCTGGAGACCCACCCGGAAAGGATGGATGAGGTCCTGAACTATAACCAGAGTTATGTGTTTTTCAGAAAAGAAACCGACGGCCCCTATGGCAGCCTTGGGGTCAAGGTGACGGCCTTCCGCTCCGTGGCCACGGACAGCGGACTTTTCCCCAAGGGGGCCCTGTGTTTTATCCAGGCAAAACTTCCGGACAAAGATGCCATGGACCCGAAAAAGGAATGGGAAAAGGCCTCACTCTTTGTGTTGAATCAGGATACGGGCGGGGCCATCAAGGGACCTGCCCGGGCCGACCTTTTCTGTGGCAACGGGGATTATGCAGCATTTGCCTCGGGCCATATGAAACATTACGGCAGATTGTTTTTTCTTGTTTTAAAACCGGATAAAGAATAGGGGCTAAAACCATTCCACATCATCGGGGTCAAAGCCGAGGGTGATGGTTTTGCCCGGATAGAGCCCAAGACTGCTGATCTGGTCCGGTGTAAGCTTTAAAACAAAGGAAAGATCCTGGACCAGGACAGTGACCAGGACATGGTTGCTTTCCTTTTCCAGGAGCATGGCGGTAATATGGCCGGACAGCCTGTTGATACCGTCTGTGAACGGCTGTTCCAAAGACTCGATACGGATATTTTTTTTCCGGATAAGGGCGTTTTCTTCATTTTGGCCGGGGGCTTTGAGAATGAGGGTCTGTCCGTTGGTCGTTTTTTTTACAAACCGGTGATCCCCGGTTTTGTCAAAGGGGCCGGTAATAATGGTTTCAATCCCGGTGGGGAAGAGGTTTCCATTGAATATGGAAACCTGGTTTTCAGTAATGGAGTAGAGCCATTGCAGGTCATGGCCGGCAATGACCAGGGTGGTTCCCCAGTCGTCCCGGGCCTTGAGTGCGGCTTTGCGGATGAGTTCGGCGCTTTTCGTATCCACACTTGCTATGGGCTCATCCAGGAGAAGAACTTCCGGTTTCAGGATTAATCTGGCCGCCAGGGCCACCCTCTGGGCTTCCCCACCGGACAATTGATGCCATTTCCGGTGGGAAAAAGTTTGAAAATCAAGCCCGACCTTTGATAAAGCCGTTTTGACCCGTTCTTCCAGATTGTGATGATCGCTTCTGATCTTAAGGCCATAGATAATATTGTCATAAACAGTCCGTTTCAGCAGGTAGGGTTTCTGGGTCAGAAGCGTTACCTTTAATCTCACCTCCGGGGAAAATCCCGATTCTTCCCGGCCTTTGTAAAATATCCGGCCTTCCGTGGGTTTCAGGGCAAAGGCCAGCATTTTTAAGAGGGTGCTTTTGCCGCTGCCGTTGGGACCCATAAGCCCGGTGATGGAGCCGCTTCTGATTTCAAGATCATCAATATCCAGAACTTTTTTCTGTCCGTAATAATGCCGGATATTTTTTAAATGATAGATTGAGGGTTCCCGGGTCATTGTTTTCTCAGAAAGGAAAGGGATAGATTAACGATGAAGGCAATGGTGATGAGGACCAGGCCCAGGGCAATGCCGTCGGCAAACATGCCTTTGTTGGTTTCAAGGGCTATGGCGGTCGTGATGGTTCTGGTATGGTATTTGATATTGCCGCCGATCATCATGGCAATGCCTACTTCGGTGGAAACCCTGCCGTAGGCGTTGACAATGGCGGTCAGAATGCCGTAGCGCACCTCCCAGAGACAGGTGGTCAGAATATGGCGTTTCCCTGCGCCCAGGGAAACAAGGGTCAGTTTCAGTTCCGGGTCAATCCCTTCTATGGTGGAGGCGGTGATGGCGGTGACCACAGGAAAGGCGAGAATGGTCAGGCCGATGACAATCCCCGGCAGGGTGAACAGCAATCCGAATTCACCCAGGGGACCCTGGCGGGAAATGAATGCATATACCACAAGGCCGATAAAAACCGTTGGAAGGGCAAGGAGGGTGTCTAAGACTGTTCTTAACTGCTTTTTGCCTTTAAAATCAAAATACCCGACCACAAATCCGCAGGGAAGGCCTGCTGCGGTGCTGATGAGCAAGGAGCAGGCCGATACTTTCAGGGTGGCAACGACGGCGGACCAAGTGGAACTGTCGCCGTTTATCAGAAGTCCAACGGCTTTGACAAAGCCTTCAGCAATAAAATCCATGCCGTCCTATTTTGCATTTGGGAAAAACAATTGCTCTCCCATTAACAAGAACTCTGCGATAAGCTTCTGGGCCTTTGGTGAGGCCATCCAGTTCAGATATTCAAGGGCCAGGTCGTATTTTGCTTTGGCGCAGTGTTTAGGATCAAGGGTTAATACGCTGTACTGGTTCAGAAGGTTTTTATCACCCTGGACCAGGATTTTTAAGGGTGCATTGCCTTTGTTCTGGGAATTATATTTGATATAGGTCCCTCTGTCCGTCATGGTATAGCCGTTTTTTTCCTGGGCAACCATTATCGTAGCCAGCATTCCCTGTCCTGTCGACACATACCAGGTTTCCTTGTCCGGCAATTGAAGGCCTGCTTTTTTCCATAGTTCCTGCTCTGTTTTGTGGGTGCCGGAATCATCGCCGCGGCTCATGAACAGGGCCTGTTTCGCTTTGATTGCGGTGAGCGTCTCGGCCAGGCTTTTGCCTTTGATGCCGGCCGGATCAGCCTCCGGGCCGATAATGATAAAATCATTGTACATGACTTCTTTTCTGTCCTTGCCGAATCCGCTTTCAATGAATTTTTGTTCCGCAGAGGGAGCGTGGACTAAAAGGACATCCACATCACAGGTCTCGCCAAGCTTTAATGCCTTGCCTGTTCCCGTGGCCGTCCATTTCAGGGTAATGCCGGTATCCTTTTCAAATAGCGGCATCAGATAATCCAGAAGGCCGGTGTCTTCCGTGCTGGTGGTGGTGGCCATCATCAGACTTTTGGTTTCAGCCTGGGCAGTGAAGGCAAGGCCCAGTGTCAAAAGAAAGGCTACAAAAAAGGTCATCATCGGTTTTCTATTCATTTTCAACCTCCTGTTTAACGTTTGAATTCGGCGGCAGCATCCGCCGGTATAATTTGCGTTGCTTTTATTTTTGGACTGCAATGGGTTCAAATCCATAACCGCTAAGGATTTTCTGGCCCTCGGGCGATAAAATATAATCAGCCAGTTGAGATGCCTCTTTAGAGGCGCCTTTCCTGACAATAAGGCCATAATCAGCACCTATGGACAGAGCTTCATCGATTTTGATTATTTTAAGGGCCGGGACTTCTTTTTGGGCCAGGACTGCATTGGTGCAATAGGTCAGAAAGACATCGGCTTTCTTTTCGCTCATCACCCATCCATAAGGGTTTTTCCCTTCAGGCGCCTTTTCACTGTCCGGACCTCCCGTGAGCTGGAGTGCCTTGGCGGAAAGGATGGCAAAGCTGCCTTCCTTTATTTTTTCCGCTTTTTTAAACAATTCCCAGGCATAGTCCCCGCTGGGATCTGCCTTGGGTGTGGATGTACCCACCCTTATTTTTTCATTCAAGAGGATGCTTAAAAGATTTTCAGTAGTCACTTCTATTTCAGGCTGGGCCAATACGCAAAGCTGATTTCGGGTAAACTGTACAACACGGTCTCCCCATCCTCCGGAGGCCAGTTTCTCCGGGTGGGTCATATCTGCCGAGGCAAAAACATCGGCCATTTCACCGTCTTCAATGGCTTTTCTTAAAATCCCGCTGGGACCGAATTTGCTGGTCACTTTCACATTATAAATTTTTTCATATGATGCCGTCACATCCCCCAGAGCTGCCTTTAAACTACCCGCGGCATAGAGTTTCAAGGGTTCTGCAGACATGCACAAAGGGGTTAAAAAGAAAACAAGGGCAATGACGGTCAGGCAGTTTATAACTATTCTCATGAGAGTCTCCTTTCGTTTTTTTATAATGAAATTGCCGGACGGAACAGAATTTGAATATGTTAATGCCGGAAGATAGTCAATACAAAAAGATAGGCATGGAAAAACTTATAAAAATACTGACCGATATGAACCAATTATGACAATAAAAGGCAAAGGGAATTTAATCTGTTTCCGGTGCGGAAGCTGGGTAAACCATTTTTCCGGTCATGGAAAGGTCATAGCCGCCATAGGCATCTGCCGTCTCCTGAATCACCTTTCCCTTTAAGAGAGACAGGAAAAGCTGGATACCCTGGTCAAAGAACCTGTCTTTATTGATCAGAAGATCAAATCGCTCCCAGCAGGCAGGAATGAAATCAAGCCCAAGGATATTGGCCACGGGCCGGATGCCAGGTCCGGCATCGGCTCTCTGGTTCAGGATTTCCAGGCCCACATCCATATGTCTGGAGAGGGTGGACTCATATCCTTTAATGTCTTCTCCTTTCAGCTCTGCCGCTTTCAGCAGATGGTCAAACAGCTTCCGGGTTCCGGTGCCGAGTTGCCGGTTGACGATTGTGATATCAGGCCGGCCAAGGTCTTTTACGGACAGGATGGTTTTGGGGTTTCCCTTTTGAACGATGAGTCCCTGTTCCCTCAAGCAGAAATTGACAACGGCAGGGATCTGGTTCAGCTCATCTTTTAAAAAGGGGAAATTGTACTCGTCATTGTCACCGATAAGATGGCTCGAGGCAATATGGCAAAGGTTTTGCTTCAATGCCCTTAACCCGCCGAGGGAACCGGCCATGCCAAACAGGGCCATGTGCTTTTCATGTTTGATATTAAAGGTTGAGATGATTTTATCGAGGAGAAGGTCATTGCTGCCGGCAATGAGAACAAGGCCGTGGTAGGGGGGCAGCTTTGCCGTCTGGGGGAAATTTTCCGTGCCGGCCTCTACCCACTGGCGGACAAGGTTGATGGGGAAAAGCCATTTTCCGGTTACTTTGGAAGCCGGCAAACCCTTTTCCGAAATGAGGGAATACACCATTTTTTCATTGATATTTAAGAATTTTGCGATTTCCCTAGTTGAATACATTTCCTCCATGACCGGTCTCTCCCTTTTTTCTACGCTCGATTATTTTTTACTGAAGCGCTCAATTGTCCTTAACCTGTAAGCTTAATATCATCGGATTTATCATATAAGGGAGATGGGTCTTTGTAAAGACTCTCAGATACTCTTTCAAAAATTTCGGGGAAAAAGTGCAGCCCGTTCTGTCAGGGTCGGGACAGAACAGGCTGCTGGATAATGCTTGCCAAGGAGATGGGGTTTGTTTAGGTCAACAATTTTCCTTTCATTATCCATGATAGGGCTATCGTTTAACGCATAGCTTCTAAGAAAGATTTAATATATTTTTAGTTATTATTTGTCAATAATTAATTTTTAAAAAACAAATTTAAATTTAAAATAACTAAAAATAACTAAAAATAACTATTTGGTTCTATGTTTTGGAGGCAAGGTGCAATGCAAAAAAAGGGTTTCAGTGTCACCTATCCTTTAAAAATAGGCTGTGATATTCATCTTCGGAAATGTGCTGTTTCAGTTTTGCATTAATGAACAAATAGAGTTCTTCAAGCTCCTGGTCTGATAATCTTGGGAGGAGGGTTTTTAAAAACAGATCTTCAGAAAATTTTTGAAGATAAAACATGAGGGTTTCCTCATCGGTTTCCCGGTCAAGGCCAAAGGCCCCAAGCCCCTTGTATTCCTGAATAAAATGATGGGTGTCTTTTTTCATCGGTGATTAATCCTTTTTGTCAAATCCTTTTTGTCTGGGTCACTAAAATGATTCTTTTATTCATTTTGTCAATTTTAAAGTACGGGCTTTTTAAACTCGGGATTTAAAAAAGGAAGCTGATTTTTAAACGGTTGTTTACAAGAAGAAAAAATAATTTTATAGTTTTGCAGTATTGTTTCTTTCCATTTTCCATTCACGTTTTAACCAAGGGAGCCCTTATGGATTTTAATGATCTTGCCTTGCGGCTGGGGATCGATGAAGAGGAATTTAAGGAGCTAGTTGAGCTTTTTATAACCACTACTCGTTCAGATATCAAAAAAATCAAAAACGGGGTTTTAGATCATAACCCTGCCGATGCAGCCGCAGCATCCCACTCCATTAAAGGGGCAGCCGGGAATCTGGGATTTGATGAGATTTTTTCTCTTGCCGGAGATATGGAGATGCTGGCCAAGGGCGACAGTCTTGATAATTTTGATGTTTATATTCGTGATCTTGAAAAACAGGTCAATGCGCTTATAGGGTAAACGCCATGGAGCAAAAGCAGTCGTATACCGTACTCGTTGTTGATGATAACCTTTTGAATCTGAAGCTCATTGAAAAAGCCCTGTCCAAGGAAGGGTACAGAATTTTTTGCGCGGACAATGGGCCCGATGCCAGGGCCATGGCCAAGAGAGAGAAACCGGATCTGATTCTTTTGGACATTGAAATGCCGGGTGAAAGCGGGTTCGATGTAATCCGGAAACTCAAAGACGACTCGGAAACCAATGCCGTTCCGGTATTGTTTCTGACAGGTGTCAGCGAAGTCGATTCAAAATTAAAGGGATTTGATCTGGGAGCAGTGGATTATATTACAAAGCCCTTTCATCCCCTTGAAGTCCTGGCAAGGGTCAGAATACATTTGAAACTTTCCATTGCCACCAATTCGCTTATTGCAGGCCAGGCTGCTAAACTCAGGCAATTGACCGAGGCCCAGGTCTCCATGCTGCCGACACCGGCAGACAATCCCGGCGCAAGATTCAGTGTTTATTATAAGGCCCTTGAAGAAGCCGGCGGTGATTTTTATGATATCCTGAATATTTCAGAGAATATAAAAGGATATTTTGTAGCTGATTTTTCCGGGCATGATATCAAAACAAGCTATTTGACCGCATCGGTAAAAGCGTTGCTGGCCCAGAACTGCACCCCGGTGTATTCACCCATGGAAAGCATGAAAATGATCAATGACGTCCTGGTGGAGATCATGCCTCCGGGGAAATATCTGACGGCCTGCTATATGCATATCAACAGGACGACCCGCAAATTGACCATCATTAATGCGGGCCATCCGCCGGTGGTTTGCCTGCCGGTAAACGGAGAGCCTTTTCTGATCAAGACGGAAGGAGATATCCTGGGCATGTTCAAAGATGCTCATTTCGGCTCCCAAACCCTTACCGTATCGCCGATGGACAGGTTTTTTATATATTCGGACGGGCTTGTTGAATCTGCAGAAAACAAAATTACCTGGGTAAATGGGGCCGACAGTCTTCTTCCCATCTACCGGGAGATTGCGGGCCTTCCCTATGAAAAAGCACCGGAAGCATTGATTGACAGTCTTTTTGGGGAAGAGGGGCTGCCTGAGGATGATATTGTTGTATTATGTGTGGAGGTGTGAACCCATGGCAACGAAAAAATCAAACTTTGATGTTTTTACGGCCAAAGATTTCATCCGGTTTGATTTCTCTTCCACCATGGAAAATATTGATGCGGTCTGCGAGCGGACCGATCAGTACCTTCGTTCAACCGTTGCCGGAATTGAAAAGCATTTGTTTCCCATCCAGTTGGTGATCCGGGAGGGATTGACCAATGCCGTTCGACATGGAAACGAGGGTGACCCCGGTAAGATTGTCAGGTTTGAATTGAGCATCATCAACAAAGAAATGCTTAAAATGATGATAGAGGATGAAGGAAAAGGATTTGACTGGCGGGGGCAGCGCAATGAAATCCTTGACGACGACCGGGAACACGGCCGCGGCATCATCATCATGGGGACCTATTTCAACAGTTGTTCCTATAATGAAAAGGGCAATATCCTTTTTCTTGACAAAATCATCACTCCCTGATTTTAATCCGCCTTTAACATAAGTTTAACAAAATTCTAATATAATTGTCGTAGTTTTCTAATCTGAAGGCCAATGTGTTTTTTATAAAAAAATAATGCAATATGGGTTAAGGAGATAAGGGATGAGCGTTCACCTGTTAAGAGAAATGGATAAAATCAAAAAGGAAATTCTCTGCCTCGGGGCCATGGTGGAAGATCGATTTCAAAAGGCCATTCATGCCGTCAGAACAGGAGATCAGGCTCTGGCCCAGTATATCATGGATACGGATGTTGAGGTTGACCAGCGGGAGATTGAGGTGGAAGAAGAGTGTCTTAAAATCCTTGCCTTACACCAGCCCGTTGCAACGGATTTGCGTTTTATTGTGGCGGTAATCAAAATCAACAATGATCTTGAACGGATTGCAGATTATGCATGCAATATAGCCAGGCGGTTCATCATTTCTTCCCATGACCCGGGCATATTCAAATATGATTATGCTCCCATGGCGGACCAGGCTGCGAAAATGCTGAGGAAAAGTCTTGATGCCCTGGTCCGTATGGATGTGGATCTGGCCTATGATGTCCGGGATATGGATCAAATCGTGAATGCCATGAGAAATGAGGCCTATGAGACCATGAAAAAAGACATTCAACGCCGGCCGGAAATGGTGGAGGAAATCATTAATATGTATCTGATTTCAAGGCATTTGGAAAGAATCGGGGACCATACCACCAATATTGCCGAAGAGGTTATTTACCTCATAGAAGGCGAGATCGTAAGGCATCAATAGGGCCTCAGGAATATAATTTACATTGACAAGCAGACAAGACGCCATAAAAATCATACCCGGCGGTAAAACTTTGGAAAACTATTGGGGAAAAAATGACAAAAGAAACCATCCTGATTGTTGATGATGAAGAAGACATCATTGAACTGATCCAATATAACCTGAAAAATGAGGGATATTCCATCCTGACGGCCGAGGCCGGTGAGCAGGCCATTAAAATTGCAAAACAGGCCAGACCCGATCTCATTGTCCTGGATCTCATGCTGCCCGGAATGGACGGCCTTGAGGTGACCCGATATCTCAGAAGCAATGACCAGACCCGTGATCTGCCCATTGTCATTCTGACCGCCAAGGGAGAGGAATCCGATATCATCACGGGGCTTGAACTGGGGGCCAATGATTATATTTCAAAACCGTTCAGTCCCAAAGTCCTGACGGCAAGGATCCGGGCTATTCTGCGGCGGCGCCGGAAAGAATCCGAGACTGAGTCTGAAAAGATAAAACAGGAAGGGGATCTGATCATTGACCGGACCCGGCATCTTGTGACCCTCGAAGGAAACGCATTGGACCTGACTCTTTCCGAATTTGAACTCTTGTCCTTTCTGGCCAATAAAAAAGGTTGGGTATTTACCCGGGGACAGATTGTGGATGCCATCCGGGGGGAGAATTATGCCGTAACGGAAAGGAGTATTGATGTGGTGATTGTCGGTTTGCGCAAAAAACTCAAACATTACGCCGAAGTGATAGAGACCGTCAGGGGCGTCGGCTACCGGTTCAGAGAATAGCCCCCATGAATAAAAAAACAAAGCTCATCCGGCAGATTTTTCCCGCTTTTCTGGTGATTGTTGTTCTGTCCCTGTCAGCAGTGGCCTCCTATTCGACCAGTTATTTTAAAACCTTTTTTCTTGAGAATTCAGAAAAGGAATTGATGATCAGGGCAAAACTTCTGCAGAATCAATTTGCGGAAATCCTTGCGGTCGATCCTCAAGATATGAAGGATATTAATGATCGGTGCAAAAACATCGGAGACACTACCGGAACAAGGGTCACAGTCATTCTTCCATCCGGAACCGTGATCGGTGATTCTTTTGGTGAAACAGACCTCATGGAAAACCATTTGACGCGGCCTGAAATCATGACCGCCTTCAAAGGGAAAGAGGGGATATCCCGGAGATACAGTTCAACCCTGGACAAAACCATGCTGTATATCGCCCTGCCCGTGATCAGGGACGGAACCATCACCGCCGTTGTCAGGACTTCCCTTTCCGTGTCGGTCATTGATGATAAGATACGCACCGTGCGGAACAGCATATTTCTGGCCATGCTGGCCACGATTCTCCTGGCTGCCGTTGTAAGTCTTTTTGTATCAAGGCATTTAACCCGGCCCATGGAAGAGATGAAAAAAGGTGCGGCAGAATTTGCCAAAGGAAACCTGAGCTCTCGAATGCCGGTTCCGGATTCTGAAGAACTGGCTGAACTGGCCGTCACCATGAATCACATGGCGGAAAGCCTGGATGAGAAAATCAGGGCCTTTGAAAATCGCAGCAGGGAACTGGAAGCTGTTCATGCCAGCATGCAGGAAGGCGTCATTGCCATCGATAAGGATCAGCGGATCATTACCATCAACCGGGCCGCGGCAAAGATTTTCGGCTTTGCCGCCCATGAATTGAAAGGCCGTTACATCCTTGAGGCGGCAAGAAATATCGAATTCCAGAGATTTATTCAGAACGCCCTGGAAACCCATGACCCGATGGAGGAAGATATCCTGATTTCAGGGGATGAGGACCTGATTCTGAATATTCATTCCTCGGCCCTTTACGACAATAGAAACCGGCGCATGGGAATGTTGATGATTGTCCATGATATCACCCGGATCAGGCGTCTTGAAAAGATGCACAAGGAATTTGCCGCCAATGTGTCCCATGAGTTGAAAACCCCTTTAACGTCCATACAGGGGTTTATTGAAACCTTGCAGGAAATGCTCCTAAAAAAGAATACGGAAGAGGCTGGAAAATTTTTGAATATCATTGAAAAAAATGTCAACCGCATGGTTGCCCTGATCGATGATCTGCTTTCTCTTTCAAGGCTTGAGCGCCTTCAGGGAACCCCTGTCCGTTTTGAACGCCACAATTTGGCAAACCTGATCCAAGATGCCGTCAATTCCCTGGAAAGCGCCATCAGGGCTAAAAACATCATCCTGAGTATTGATTGCCCTGAGGAATTTACCGTCATGGTGGATCCCCTCCTCATGGAACAGGCCATCCTCAATCTGGTGGACAATGCCGTCAAATACAGCCCGGAAGGCAAGGTCATTGCCATAGGCGTGGCAAAAAACAAGGCCTTTACCGATATCATTGTCCAGGATAACGGTTGCGGCATTGATCAAGAGCATCTGACCCAGATTTTCAACCGGTTTTACCGGGTGGACAGATCCAGAAGCCGTAACCAGGGCGGAACCGGTCTTGGTCTTGCCATTGTCAAACATATTATCCAGTACCACAACGGAAAAATTGATGTCCGGAGCACTAAGGGAAAAGGTTCCACTTTTAAAATCAGCATACCCGCAGCCTGAACCTTCCGGTAGTTCTCCGGCAGCCCGCCATAGGATCGAACCGTTTCCCCCATTCTTGAGCCGGGGGAACCGGTCCGATCTGTTATCATATCAAATTCTCAAGCGCTGAATATTCTATATTGAATGCATCTGCCACCGGCTTGCAGACCAGTTTGTTTCCAATATAATTGATCCCCTTTGCAACCCCCTTGTCCTCACAAGCCGATTTCCAGCCCTTATCGGCAATTTTTAAGGCATAGGGCAGGGTGGCATTGGTCAGGGCGATGGTGGAGGTTAAGGGAACAGCGCCGGGCATGTTGGCGACACTGTAGTGGATAACTCCGTCAATTTCATAGACAGGATCATTATGGGTGGTCGGTTTGGAAGTTTCAAAGCAGCCTCCCTGATCAATGGCCACATCAACAATAACAGATCCTTTTTTCATGGTTTGGAGCATATCCCGGGTAATTAATTTAGGGGCCTTTGCACCGGCTACCAGCACTGCTCCGATAACCAGATCCGCTTTTTTGACAAGCTCTTTGATCAAGGCCGGAGATGACATGAGAGACCGGCAATTGGCCGGCATAATTTCAGAAAGATATCTCAGCCTGTCAATGTTCATATCCAGGATAATGACATTGGCGCCCATGCCGCAGGCCACTTTTGCTGCATGGATACCGACCACTCCGCCGCCGATCACCAGAACATCTGCGGATGGAGTTCCGGTTACGCCGCCCAGAAGCAACCCTCTGCCGCCAAAGGTTCTTTCAAGATATTTTGCTCCCTGCTGGGCAGCCAGTCGTCCGGCCACTTCGCTCATGGGAGCGAGCAGAGGCAATCCGCCCTTGTTATCTTCTATGGTTTCATAGGCAATGCCGATGGATTCTGTTTTCAGAAGAGCGAGGGTGAGGTCCTTATCTGCGGCCAGGTGAAGATAAGTAAAAAGGATCTGTCCTTTTTTAATCATGGCGAATTCTGCCGGCTGTGGCTCTTTTACATGCATGACCATATCGGAGATGCCGTAAATTTCTTTTGCAGTATCCAGAATGGTTGCGCCGGCTTCAATATACTGCTGATCTTCAAATCCGGAGCCCATACCGGCATTCTTTTCAACATAAACCGTATGACCTTTTCTTTTCATCATATCGACGCCAGCCGGCGTCATGCACACACGATTTTCCTGGGGTTTAATTTCTTTAAGAATTCCTACAATCATGGCTTGCTCCTTAATTTAGGGGAAAAATATTTAAAACAACCGATCTTTTGTTTAATCAATGAGGTTGACTTAGCAAATAGCCTGCCACAACCATAATAATTTTAAAAAAACTATAAGTCCATGAAATCATTAAAATTGTTTGTTTCTATGAAACAAATTCTAAAAATGAGGCAAGTCTGATTTCTAAATATTTGGAATTAATTTAAACCGGTTATGGCAGATATGCGTATTTATTCACAGGTCAGCGGCAATAAAAAAGGCCAACGGCAACAATCAGTTCCACATAAGCCTGCCGGAAACCGTCATCCAAAGAGCAGGACTGCATTTTCTCCCAATACCATCGCTCGTTGCCGGGCCGTGATATGGGAATCGTCCAGATCCTTATAATACCGGTCCGGGGTTAAAAGCGGGAAATCAGTGCCGAACAGTACTTTTTCAATCACACCGGCAATGGCGGCCATATCATAAATCTGCGAATCAAATAAAAAGGGCGAGGCAGCCGTGTCATACCAGATGTTTTTTAAAATTTCCTTGGTCTGTTTTTTCATGATATTGTAAAACAGGATGCCGCCGCCCCAGTGGGCCAGGATGATTCTGTTGTCCGGAAAGGTCTTGGCCAGGGTATAGATCTGTTCCAGGGTAATGGGGGTTTTCCCCGGATAGGGGTGTCCCACAGGCTCATTGGTGTGGATCATACAGGGCAGATGATGGTTTTCCTTTAGCACGGCCATGACCGGTTCAAGAAAAGATAAGGCTTCCTTATCGATGCCGGAAAGATAGAAGGCCAGTTCTCCTGCTCCGCTGAGCCCTGCATCAATACATCTCTGTGTTTCATCGGCAGACCCTTTCCATGCCGTATCAAAGCAGGCAAGGCCCTTTAATCTGCCGGGAAACTGATGGACCGCTTCGATGACCGCATCGTTATTCATCCGGATCAGGTCCGGGGTTCGCCATGGGAACCCGGAGACAACGGACATGTCCACTCTGTGAAGATCCATGTTCCGGATCAGTTCATCGGCAAGGCTGATTCTTGCTTTCGGGGAATTGTAAAGGAGTTTGAATTCGGGTTCTTTTTCAAAATAGAGGGAGCGGTCCTGTTTGATTTTTTCCGGAAAGAGATGGGTATGAGAATCAATGATCATGATGGTTGTCCTAAATAATCGGGTTTGATATTGAAAAAAATCCTAACGCAATATATATTAACCCACTTGTGCAGACAAGGGGTTTAATAAAAGGAAGACAATGAGATATTACCCTATTTTTCTGGAATTGAAGAATAAAAACTGCCTGGTGGTCGGCGGGGGGCCGGTGGGGATCAGAAAGGCCCTGACCCTTGAAAAATGTGGAGCCGCTGTTACGGTGATCAGTGAAAAATTTTCAGAAGGGACAGAGGCCCTCACGGGGAAAAAAATTTTTTTGGCCGAAAAAAAATATGAAAAAAAGGATATTCAGGGTATGTTTCTTGTTTTTGCCGCAACCAACAATTCAGATCTCAACCGGAAAATAAAAAAAGATGCGGCCGGTTCCCATATCCTTTGTAATGTAGCGGATGCACCGGATAAAAGTGATTTTCTCGTCCCCTCCACCGTGGACCGGGGGGATCTCATTGTTGCGGTTTCCACATCAGGGGCAAGCCCTGCCGTGGCAAAGAAGATCCGGCAGGAACTGGAAGATTTTTTTGATCCGGCCTATGTTCCATTATTATGTTTGATGGGGAATATCAGAAAGAAACTCTTATCTGCCGGCCATTCTCCGGATGAACACAAGAAGGCGTTCTCAAATCTTATGGACAGAGGTATTCTTGACCTTATCAAAACAGGGGATGAAACTGCCGTTGATTTGATCCTGAATGAAATTTTCGGAAAAGGATACAGGTATCAGGAACTTGTTTCCTCAAGGGGGGATGGATGAGTGTTCAGATCGATAATTTGCTGTTGCAGATAGCCACGGCACTCTATTTTTTAAGCATGGCAGGATATGGCGGGTTTTTATTCAGCCAGAAAAAATTGTATCAGAAAACAGGGCTTTGCCTTATTGCCTCTGCTGTTTTGCTTCATTTCATCAGTATGGCGGCCTATACTTTTTTTAACCACCATGTGCCCATCCAGAACCTATCCCAGAGCTTGTTCCTATCGGCCTTTGCCCTGGGCTGTATGTTTTTGTTTTTTCAGTATAAATCAGACCTGAAAATTCTCGGGATATTTGCCTCTGTCCTTTTATCGGTTACCATGGGAATTGCATGGCTCATCCCCGATGCTCCGGCTGAAAAAAATGAAATTTTTAAGGGGTTCTGGTTTTATTCCCATATTCTCCTTATTTTTGCAGGCGAGGCAGCCCTGGCCCTTGCCTGTGGTACGGGAATCTTATACCTGATTCAGGAAAAGGGTATCAAAACCAAAACTCCCGGCTTTTTTTTCAAACGGCTGCCTTCACTGGATTTCCTGGACGATGCCGGATATACCTGCCTTACCACAGGGTTTGCCCTGATGACCATCGGGCTTGTGACCGGATTTATTTATGCAAAGGTCATCTGGGGGAAATTCTGGAGTTGGGATCCTAAGGAAATCGCTTCCGTGGGAACCTGGCTGATCTATGCAGCCCTTTTACACCTTCGGTTTTATTCCGGGTGGCGGGGCCGGAAATCCGCCATCATGGCCATCATTGGGTTTTCCATCATCATATTTACCTTTATAGGTGTGAAACTCCTTATTGGCGGGCATCACGACACCTTTATAAAATAAAGAAAGAACAATGCCGGATATCATACTCATCGGATTAAACCATAAAACCGCACCCATTGAACTCAGGGAAAAATTATCCTTTACCAGTGAGGAAACGCTTTCCGCCCTTGAGGGATTAAAAAAAGATCCGGGCATAAAAGAAGTCCTTGTATTTTCCACCTGCAACCGGACCGAAGTTCTCTTAATCCCGGAAACCATGGACCAGGCACAAAACGATCAGACCGGTAAGACCATAGAATTTATCGCCCGCCATAAGAATATCAAAAGTTCAGAGTTTAAAAGCGCCTTGTATATTCACAAGGGTGAGGATGCGGTCCGGCATCTGTTCCGGGTTGCTTCAAGCCTTGATTCCATGATGATCGGAGAACCCCAGATTCTCGGACAGATCAAACAGGCATACAGAGTCGCCGTGGAAATGGGATGCTCAGGGGTTCTTTTAAACCGGCTCATGCATAAATCCTTCAGTATTGCCAAAAAAATCAGAAGAGAAACCGGAATCGGCGACAATGCCGTTTCCATCAGTTACGCCGCCATTGAACTGGCCAATAAAATATTTTCTGATCTGTCTGAAAAGACCGTCCTTCTGCTGGGCGCAGGAGAAATGGCTGAGCTGGCGGTGGAGCATTTGTTGTCCAACAATGTGAAAGATATTGTGGTGGCCAACCGGACTTTTAAAAATGCCGTGACTCTTGCTGAAAAATTTAACGGGCAGGCTGTCAAATTTGAGGAACGTGAAGATGCTCTCGTTCATGTGGATATTATCATCAGCTCGACCGGAGCTGCAGAATATGTCCTGACCTATGACCAGGTCCGGCGGGCGATGAAAAAGCGGCATCACCAGACTCTGTTTTTTATCGATATCGCCGTTCCAAGAGACATTGATCCGAAAATTAATTCGATTTCCAATGCCTATGTCTATGATATTGATGATCTGAAGAATATTGTGGAATCCAATATCGAGCAGAGGGAAAAAGAGACGGTGAAGGCGGAACGTATGATCGACGAAGCGGTTCTCAAATTTCAAAAATGGCTGGAAAGCCTTGCCATTGTTCCGACCATCAAGGCCTTGAACGACAAAATGACAGCCATTGTCGAAATGGAATGTAAAAAGACCCTTTCGAGCCTGAAGCACCTGACAAAGGAAGACATGGAAGCCATCCAGCGAATGACCCAGGCCATTGCCAGCAGAACCATTCATGATCCCATCCGTTTTCTGCGGAATACCGGCGACCACAGGGATGATTCCCTTTACCTGAATGTCACCCGCCAGTTGTTTAATCTTGGGGGACCGGATGACGAATAACCCTGAGAAACCATATGGATAAGGCGTCAGACAAGGATAATAC
>CAZAHK010000066.1:0-19058 GCA_964484555.1 uncultured Desulfobacula sp. | reverse complement strand
ATAAGATTACCGGCATTATGGAAACCTCCCTGATATTTTATATATCACCCTTTTACCATACCGCCTAAAACCGAAGCAAGCCATTAAGGTTTATCATCACAATACCGTAAACGTATTGAAAAACAAACCGCCTGCGGGTATAGTCCTTTTATGCGACTCCGGATCATCATACTGATTCTTTCATTACTGGCTTTTTTATCGGCTTCAGCCGGCGGTTTTTTATACTATCATTCCTTTAGAAGTTCAGCCCTGGAAAAAATTGAAACCGATGCCTTATCCCGCCTCAATCTGTTAGCAGATCAGCTTTCTTTCTATCTTTCCGAACATAAAAAACCGGTCAGGACCCTTTCCGGGATAAAAGAACTAAGAACCGCCCTTGAAACCCCTGATCCTGAGTCAATTGACCATGCAAACCAGATCCTTGATCATTTTACGGCATCCCTTGGCCTTGAAGTCAGCTATCTCATGGATAAAAACGGAATCACCCTTTGTTCCAGCAATCGAAATACAGAAAGCAGTTTTGTGGGAAATGATTTTTCTTTCAGACCCTATTTTCAAAATGCTGTTAACGGCATTCCGGCAACCTATCTGGCCCTCGGCACAACTTCCAGAATAAGGGGGGTCTACCACTCACATCCGGTCTATGATTCGTCACAAACCACAATTATCGGCGTTGCCGTCATCAAGGCCTCGGCAGAATTTGTCGAAACAAAACTGTTTCGGGCTTCCGATGAAATCCTTCTTTTCGTGGACCCCAACGGCCTTATTTTCATTTCAAACAGGGATGAATTCCGGTTTAAGCTCTTATTTGAAACCGTAGAAGAAAAGACCCGGCAGATTATAGATTCAAGGCAGTTTGGCGATGGCCCCTGGCCCTCCACCGGATTTCTGAGAACCCCCAAAGGGGAAGTAACCGATAAGAACCAAGAAAAATATCTTTTTTCCAGCCTGGATGTGAAAAATTATCCAGACTGGAAAATCATCAGCTTAAGAAATTACAAAGACATTGGAAAACTCCTGTCAGAACCTTTTTTCCGGGTGATCGGGCCTGCCGTCACCTCCATCCTGATATTGACCGGGATCCTGGTATTGATCCTTTACCATCTGGGAATAAAGGAAATCACCAAACGTAAAAAAGCTGAAAAAGAATTAAGGCTCAGCGAAGAGAGATACCGGTATATCTATCATAAAACCCCGGTCATGCTTCATTCCATAGACACGGAAGGTGCCATCATCCACGTTTCCGACCACTGGGTGGAAATGATGGGATATGGCAGAGAAGAAGTGGTCGGCAAACAGCTTATCAGTTTTTTCACGCCTGAATCAAAAAAATATGCCTTATCCGTAGTCTTTCCTGAATTTTTCAGAACCGGTTTTTGTAAGGATATTTCCTATTCCTATGTCCAAAAGAATGGGGATATCATGGATATCATGCTGTCCTGCTATGGGGTCAGAGATGAAACCGGAAAAATTATCCGATCTCTTGCCGTCAGCGTTGATGTCACGGAGAAAAACCGGGACCGGAAAGAATTGCAGATTGCAAAGGAAAAACTCTCCCAGTATTCTCTTGACCTGGAACAGCAGGTCAAAAAGCGGACAACCCAGCTCGAAAAAACCCAGAATAACCTGAAAAATCTATCCAAGAATATCATTGCCTCCCAGGAAAGAGAAAAGGCCCTGGTTGCCAGGGAGCTTCATGACCATCTCGGGCAGGTGCTGACAGCCTTGAGAATTGATGCCGTATGGATTGAAAAAATTCTTTCCGGAGTTCATCCGGAGGCCCAGGGCAGGGTCTTGAAAATGTGCTCCCTGATTGATGATACCATCAATGATGTCAGGGCCATGGCCTATCGCTTGAGACCCAGGGTTTTGGATGATCTGGGCCTTTCCGATGCATTGGAATCCCTTTTGGCGGATTTTGAAAAAAGATCTGATGTGTCCTGTGTTTTCAAAGGCGGAATCATCCCAAGGATTGACGACACCCTGGCCACAGCCCTTTACCGGATCGGCCAGGAAGCGGTAACCAATGCCCTGCGCCATTCCGGTGCCACCACCATCACGGTTGAACTCATAACCGATGAAGAAGGTATTGTTCTGACCATAGCGGATAATGGGATCGGGTTTGATCCCCTGGGCCATAAAGAGGTAAAGCGATTTGGTCTTGAAGGGATGAAAGAACGGGCCGGCCTTGTGGGCGGGAGACTGGACATCTCTTCTTTGCCTGCCCATGGAACAACCGTCTGCTGTAAGGTAAAAGTGAAAGGATAAGCCATGATAAAAGTATTGCTTGCAGATGATCACAGCATTGTCAGGGAAGGGTTGAGAAAAGTTCTGGAAGACAGCAATGAAATCGAAGTGATTGCTGAGGCAGCAGATGGGGAAACCGCTCTGGATAAAGCCATGCATTATAAACCGGACGTGGCTGTCATTGACATCTCCATGCCGGGAATGGACGGTCTTGAGGTGGTTACAAGGCTCTCGAATTACTGCTCCGGCGTACCGGTCCTTATTTTGACCATGCACGATGAAGAGCAATATGTCATAAGGGCCATTGAGGCCGGGGCCATGGGATATGTCACCAAACAGTCCGCGCCGGAGCAACTGGTGGCGGCGGTTAAAAAAATCCATGGCGGCGGAAGATATCTTACGGAAAAGGCCGGTGAGGCCCTTGCCCTGCGGGTGATCCGCGGCACGAAAACCCAGACGCTTACAGAATCCCTGTCCATGAGGGAATTGCAGGTCTTAAGAAGACTGGCCATGGGCGCCACAAACCGGGAAATAGCCGTTTCCTATAATATCAGCGTCAAAACCGTAGATACCTATCGATCAAGAATTTTAAAAAAATTAAATTTAAGAAATAATGCTGAATTATCCAGATATGCCATCCAGAACAAGCTTGTGGAATTATGATCTAACGATTCAGCGTGTCAAAATTTGTAAATATCTTATTCAGAGTGGCCCTGCATTGGATAATGTCATCCGGCTCGATTCCCTGTTCAGCTTCCTTCAAGAGGTCCTCAACAATATCAATGAGATCGGTTTTGAACTCTTTGGCCTTATGGGTCAGATAGACCAGCTTGCTTCGTTTATCAGTCCGGTCCGGAATTCTTAAAACCATATTCTTTTTTTCAAGGACATTTAACAGTCTTGTGATGGCGGCCTTGTCCTTGACGGCAATATTGGCCAGTTCCTGCTGGGTCTGCCCGTCTCTCCGATAAAGGTGAACCAGAATGCTCCATTGCTCATAGCTCACGTCAAACCCGGCTGCTGAAAATTTATTGGTCAGCCGTTTCATGATGGATCTGGAGGTGCGGCCCACGAGATATGCGATGGACGAATCAATGACCTTTTCAAATATTTCCATGTAATCTATATCTTAATGCTAATATTAATAATCTATTCGAATCAGTGGTAAATATCATGATGTTTGAAAATTTACCCTAAAATTCAGCCTTTTTTGGGGTAGTATGGTATAAACCTGTTGATGAGGCAACCCATTTCTTTGATATGCAAAAAAATATTCCCGGCAGGATTGGCCCTTCTATTGTTTTTGATACAGGTAATTTTTTTTGCAGACTAAAGAATCTGATATAGGGAAGACAAAAGGTGGGAAAATCTTTCACCGTTTTTGGAAGTTTTTTTATAAAAGTTAAGGCAGTTTTTGAGTATTTCCAATACCTGGTCATGGGAATGGATTCCCGAAACCTCCATGGCCAGCCTGGGACGGCGTCCCAGCCTCCCCCCCAGCATGACCCGGTAGCCTTTTTGCTTTTCGCCCAGCGTACCGGTGGGGCAAACCCTGATGCATTTTGCACATTTGAGACAGAGAGGCTCATGGATGATGGGCCGCTGAATTTTTTCATCCAGTTCAATGGCCCCTTCATCGCAGGTTTCAACACAGGAACCGCAAAGGGAGCAAGCCTCACCGGAAATTCCCGGCAGAACCGCCCCGATGATGCCGATATCGACGATCTGGGGCCTTGAACAGGCATTGGGACATCCGGAAAGCGACACCCGGAATTCATGGTGAAATTTTAAATCCCCCTCGACGGTGGAATTTAAAAATCCCAGGAGGTTTTCCGCTTCAAAGATTTTTTCCATATCCGCTGCGAGCCGGGTCACCGAATTTGCCGAATTCGGACACCCGGACCCGCCAAAGCAGGTAGCGATCTCATAACCTTTGATCTCTTTTTCCCCGGGCCGGTTCATGGAAGAATTTCCCCCCGGGCGCTGACCACCACTTCCTTGAACGGAATCTCAACCCCGGCTTTGGCAAGGGCCTTTTTTACAATGACCGGAAGGGCTGAACAGCAGGGAACCTCCATGACCACGGAAGTGATGCTCTTTATTCCGGAAACTTTAAATACCTGGGACAGTTTTTCCACGTATTCTTCGGCATTGTCGAATTTGGGGCAACCAATCATGACGGCCTTTCCCTTTAAAAAATCATGATGAAAGGAAGGATAGGCCACAGGTACGCAATCGGCTGCAATTAAAAGGTCTGCATCTTTCAGGAAGGGTGCTCCCGCCGGCACCAGGCGGATCTGAACCGGCCAGTGACCAAGCGCAGACTTGCCGCCGGTGGTCTGAACCATCGGTTTATTGGCACACCCGCAGGAATCGGCTTCGGCCATGTGAAAGGTTTTTACCGCCGCAGAAGGGCAGCCGCAAGCCATGGGTTCTGTTTCTTTTTGATGAGAAGCAATCCGGCTCTTGAGCAATTCTTCAACCGCTTTTTCATCAAAGTCGTCTGCTTCCCTTTCAATGATTTTCAAAGCGTCCTCGGGGCAATCCCCGATGCAGGCGCCAAGGCCGTCGCAATATTTATCGGCAACCACCTTGGCTTTGCCGTCGATAATCTGAATGGCCCCTTCGGCACAGGCGATGACACAATTGCCGCACCCGGTGCATTTTTCTTCATCGATCTGGATGATCTTTCTCATGATTTTCATGGGACTCTCCTTTTTTTATTTATCAGCTCGGATAATGGTTTCTAAAATCATCCGGCAGAAATTTTTATTTCGTTTCAACCAATACCTGTCTTGCCATTTCTTTTCCGGCCGCCGTTAAAAAAATCCGATCCAATTTGTCGGCAAATTCATGGTCTTCTACGCCTGCCTTTTTCTCGCAGGCCGACATATAGGCCAGTTGATCCGCATCATAGACGATCTTATGATTCAGGCCGTCATGGCGGGCCGGGCGCTTGTGGTCTCCGACGATTCCAAGGATTTCATGGATCAGATCCTGTTTTGCGCCCATTTTTTCCATCAAGGCCTTGGCCACGGCAGGGCTTTCTTTTTCGATGAATTCGGGTGTATCAGAACCATATTTTTCCAGGGCCTGTTTAACCCCGATGTCATACAGGTAGGCCGCACAGAGCACCACCGGAAGATTTGCCTTTTCCTTTTTACCGATTTTTTCGGCAAAATTGGCCACCTTGGCCGCATGCCCGATGCGCTTGAAATCGGTGCCGAGATACCGTTTCATTTCAACGGCCACCCGGTCCTTAAAAAGGTCTTCCCGTTTGGCCACAAATTCTTCCGGCAATGCGCCAAGGCATTGTTCTGCAAATTTGCAATAGGAGGCGCAGCCGAAATCCATTTTCGGGTTCACGATTTTTTTATGGCAATTTGAGCATCGCCGCGTGGCGTCATCCTTGAAAAATTCCATGGGATGGCCGCATTCCGGACATTCGGTCTCGAAAATGGCTTCTTCATTCCAGTATTGGGTATCCTGTCCCGGGCATTTCATAGGTGCCTCCTTTATGGGTGATGGGTAAAGCCGGCGCAGGACGGTTGCATCCTGCACCGGCAGGCGGTTTATTTTCCCTGCATGATGGCCGCAACATCGGCCTCGGGCTCGGTAATGAGTTTGATATCAAAATTCTTCACCAGCACATCCAGTACGGCCGGGGAAACAAAGGCCGGCAGCGTGGGTCCAAGGCGGATGCCCTTGACGCCCAGGTGCAGCAGGGCCAGAAGAACGGCCACGGCTTTCTGTTCATACCAGCCGATATCAAAGGAAATCGGCAGATCATTGATGCTTTCAAGGCCGAAGACTTCCTTGAGTTTCAGGGCGATCACGGCCAGGGAATAGCAGTCATTACACTGGCCGGCATCCAATACCCTTGGAATCCCGCCGATATCTCCCAGGTTCAGTTTGTTGTATCTGTATTTGGCGCATCCGGCCGTCAGGATGACGGCATCCTTTGGAAGCGCTTCCGCCACCTCGGTAAAATAATTTCTTCCCTTCTGGCGGCCGTCGCATCCGGCCATGACCACAAACCGTTTGATGGCCCCGGATTTCACCGCAGCAACCACTTTGTCCGCCAGGGCCAGCACCTGGTTATGGGCAAACCCGCCGACGATCTTTCCGGTTTCCAGTTCTTCGGGGGCCTTGCAGGTCTTGGCCAGGGCCACGATCCTGGAAAAATCCTTGGCCTTGCCGGCTTCCCGGTCCGGAACATGTACGGCGCCGGGATAGGACACCACGCCGGTGGTAAACAGCCGGTTCAGGTAGGTGTTTTTGCTTTTCATGGGAATGATGCAGTTGGTGGTCATGAGAACCGGCCCGTTAAAGGCTTCGAAATCCTCATTCTGGTGCCACCAGGAGCCGCCGTAATTCCCCTTGAGATGGGAATATTGTTTAAAGGCCGGGTAATAATTGGCCGGCAGCATCTCGCCATGGGTATACACATCCACGCCTGTCCCTTGGGTCTGTTTTAAAAGTTCTTCCATATCTTTAAGATCATGCCCGGAGATCAATATTCCAGAATTCGTTCCCACGCCGATATTGACTTCCGTTATTTCCGGGTTGCCATAGGCCGTTGTATTGGCGCCGTCCAGGGCAGCCATGGTGGTGACGGCAATTTCACCGGCCTTCAGCACAAGGCCCACCATTTCATCCACGGACAGGTCCTGGGTCGTGGAGGCAAGGCCGTCATAAAGAAAATTCCAGATCTCCGGCTTTGTCACCCCCAGTACGGCGGCATGGTCTGCATAGGCGGAAATTCCTTTAAGCCCGAGAACGAGCAGTTCCCTTAAGGACCTTACGTCTTCATGGGCCGTGGCCAGTACACCCACGCCGGCCGCTTTTGTTTTGAATTCCGACACATTGTTGGAATACCAGGTGGCGCTCTCATGAAGGTCGTCACCGATCTTTCCCTTAACCGATTCAAACAATTCTTTTTTGACGGCCTGGGCCCTGTTGATCCAGTTGATAATATTTTCATCATTAAAATTGGCATTGGTAATGGTTGTAAAAAGGGCCTGGGCAATGAACAGCCCTGTTTTCTCCGGCACCTGGAGCCCGGCAGCCTTGGCCTTGCCGGCGATCACGGCAATTCCCTTGAGGTTATAGATCAACAGATCCTGAAGATCCGCCGTGCTTCCTTCTTTTCCGCACATTCCCTTGATGGTGCATCCCTGGTTTTTTGCCGTTTCCTGACATTGAAAGCAGAACATTGAACATCTCCTTCTTTTTAGGTTAATCAAACAATTGAACTTTACATCACGGCCTTAAATTATTATAAAAACAGGCGGAACTCCTTGACATGGATCAAGTAATCTATTTTTTTTAATTTTTTGTAAAAACAGCCCGGCATGTTGAGTTTACCGACCGAGGAGTACAGATGATCCAAAAGCTGAAAACCATCCCTCTTTTTTCAGGACTGTCCGACGACCACCTTGCAAAAATCGCTTCGGTTTCATCCATCCTTGGGTTTGACAGGGGAGAAATGATCTTCCACGAGGGAGATAAGGGCAACGGACTCTATATGGTGGAACAGGGAACCGTCAAAGTATTCAAATTGTCCTTTGAAGGAAAGGAACAGATTCTTCATATCTATGGGCCTGGCCATACCTTTGGCGAGGTGCCGGTCTTTGAGGGAAAAGATTTTCCAGCCTCGGCCATGGCCATTGAAAAATCAAGTATCCTTTTTCTTCCCCGGGAAAAATTTGTCAGCCTGATCACGAGCACGCCGGGGCTTGGCATGAACCTTCTGGCAGATCTTTCAAGACGGCTGCGGGAATTCACCGTACAGATTGAAAACTTAAGCCTGAAAGAAGTTCCGGCGAGGCTTTCAGCCTATATTCTCACCCTTTCAAAAGAGCAGAAAAACACCAAAAGAATAACCCTTCCCATTTCCAAGGCCCAATTGTCCAATCTCATCGGCACAACCCCGGAGACCGTTTCCAGGGTATTTAAAAAAATGATGGAGTCCGGGTTGATCGAAGTGCAGACCAAAACCATTATCATCAGGGATATGGAAGGGCTTCAGGATCTGTTGGAGTCGGGAACCATTTAATAAAGGGGAAAGCCGGTAGAATGATGAAAAAGGCGCCCTATACCGTTTTCGGAAAGGACCTGGATCCCGCCGCCATTGCCCAGATGGAAGATGCTGTCAGTCTGCCCGTGGCCGTCAAGGGCGCCCTCATGCCCGATGCCCACATGGGGTACGGTTTGCCCATCGGCGGGGTCCTGGCCGTCAGGGACGCCGTCATTCCCTATGCCGTGGGCGTGGATATTGCCTGCCGGATGAAGCTGTCCGTCCTTTCCCTGCCCTTTCGCCATTATGAAACCCATCCCCGGGATTTTAGAAAGGCCCTTGAAAACCAAACCCGGTTCGGGGTCGGCGAAGAATTTTCACGCCCCGGACAGCACCCGGTCATAGATGAAGACTGGAATATCAGCCCCCTTGTGGCCTCCTTAAAAGACTTGGCCCACAAACAGCTCGGGACCAGCGGGTCGGGAAATCATTTTGCAGAATTCGGCAGACTTATCCTGACCCGGGATGACCTTGGTTTAAAGGCCGGAGAATACCTTGCTTTCTTAACCCATTCCGGCTCCAGGGGATCCGGGGCCAGGATTGCAGAGCACTATTCCAATTTGGCCAAACGCCTTCACCCGGAGCTTGGAAAACCCCTGAACAACCTTGCCTGGCTGGACATGCAAAAGGGAGACGGCATGGAATATGTCAAGGCCATGGAACTCATGGGCCGGTATGCCTCGGCCAATCATGAGATCATCCATGATGCCGTTCTGGATTTCCTGGGGGAAAACGCCCTGGTCACCATTGAAAATCACCATAATTTTGCCTGGAAAGAAAAAATCGGGCTCCAGGAGGTGATGGTTCACCGGAAAGGCGCAACGCCTGCCGGAAAAGGCGTATTGGGCATCATCCCCGGTTCCATGGCAGACCCGGGATTCATCGTCCGGGGGCTTGGAAATGAAAACGCCTTAAGTTCTGCGGCCCATGGCGCAGGGAGGCGGATGAGCCGGAATGCCGCCATAAAACAGTTTGATTTTAAAGATCTTCAGGATATAATGGGGAAAAAACACATCACTTTGATTTCCGCCGGGCTGGATGAAATACCCATGGCTTACAAGAATATCGAAGATGTCATGGATCAACAAAAGGGTCTTGTTGAAATCGTGGCAAAATTCGAACCCAAACTTGTAAAAATGGCGCCTCCCGACAGAAAGAGGTCTAGAAGAAGATAGGTAATTTTTTATAAACTCTTGCCAAGGAGAAAAAAATGGGAAAACTATTAAGAATTAATACCAAGACAAAAACCTTTGGGTTTGAGGAAGTGCCAAAAGCCTATGCAGGCCTGGGAGGAAGAGGGCTTACATCCAAAATGATTCTGGATGAGGTCCCGGCCACCTGCCATGCGTTGGGAAAATCAAATAAACTCATCTTTGCGCCCGGAATCCTTGCCGGTTCAGCCGCAGGCAATTCAGGGCGGCTTTCCGCCGGCGCCAAATCTCCACTGACGGGCGGCATCAAAGAGAGCAATGCTGGCGGTCTGGTATCACAGAAACTGGCAAGGCT
The DNA here is from genome assembly GCA_964484555.1 of uncultured Desulfobacula sp. Taxonomy (GTDB): domain Bacteria; phylum Desulfobacterota; class Desulfobacteria; order Desulfobacterales; family Desulfobacteraceae; genus Desulfobacula. The sequence continues at coordinate 9,226 of CAZAHK010000066.1, read as the reverse complement.
CGGCATCACCGCCATTGTGCTGGAAGACAAACCCGAAGCCAATGATTACAGCCTTATCGTCATCAACAAGGACGGGGTGAAGATCCTTCCGGCCGGTGATCTGGTCGGAAAAGGCAATTACGCGGTCATGGAAAACCTGTGGCAAACCTACGGCAAATCCGCAGGGGTATTGAGCATCGGCCAGGCCGGGGAACAATGCCTGAAAGGTGCCTCCATCAACCAGGCCGACATGAACGGAAGACCGGGTCGGGCCCATGGCCGGGGAGGCCTCGGGGCCGTCATGGGATCCAAAAAAATCAAAGCCATCGTGGTGGATGATAAAGGCACCCCGCGCCTTGAAATGAAACACCCGGATGCATTTAAAGCAGCCAATAAAAGATGGGTGGACATGCTGCAAAAACACCCGGTTACCGGCCAGGGGCTTCCGGCCCTGGGCACTGCCGTTCTGGTCAATGTGATCAACGAGGCCGGAACCTTTCCCACAAAAAATTTCCGAACCGGCCGGTTTGAGCATGCCCAGGACATCAGCGGAGAAAAAATGGCCGAACTTATCCAGAAAAGAGGGGGCATTACAACGGAAGGCTGCCATCCGGGCTGTGTGATCAGATGTTCCAATGTTTACCACGACAAGGACGGCAAATACCTCACCTCCGGGTTTGAATATGAAACCATCTGGGCCTTTGGCGGTCATACCACCATCAATAAACTGGATGATATTGCCATGCTGGACCGGCTTTGCGATGATTTCGGCCTGGACACCATTGAAACCGGGGTTGCCATCGGGATTGCCATGGAAGGCGGCATGATTCCGTGGGGAGACGGTAAGGCCGCCATCAAGCTCCTGTCCAAAGTCGGGAAATACGCTCCTGAAGGCAAAATCATCGGGAATGGCGCCCGGTTCACCGGTGACGCCCTTGGCGTGGACCGTATTCCGGTCTGCAAAAACCAGGCCTTCCCGGCCTATGATCCGAGATCCTGCAAGGGGGTCGGCGTGACCTATGCCACCACCCCCATGGGGGCGGATCATACGGCAGGCTATGGGGTCACGGCCAATATCCTGGGCGTCGGCGGCACCATAGACCCCCAGAAAAAAGCCGGGAATATTGAGCTGTCCCAGGGACTCCAGATCGCCACGGCCGCCATTGATGCGGCAGGCCTCTGCCTTTTTGTGGCCTTTGCGGTTCTTGACAATGCCGACGGCCTTCCCACCATTGTGAACATGATCAATGCCCAGTACGGCCTTGCCCTGACGCCGGATGATGTCATGGCCCTGGGGAAATCCATCCTGAACAATGAAAAGGAATTTAACCGGAAAGCCGGGTTTACGGAAGTGGACGACCAGCTCCCGGAAATGTTTCTTGAAAGCTTTCCTCCCCATAACACAACATGGGATTTTTCATTAAAAGAACTTTCCAAAACGCTTTCCTTCTAGTTCATACCCTTTATAACCGTTCTCCAGGGGCAGAGTTTTCTGCCCCTGGTTTTATTTGAATGGATTTATCTCTGGTCTTCTGGTATAAAAAACCTGTTTTTTTGAATTGAATCAGGAGCAGACCCTATGAAATTATATCCCTATCCATCAAAAACGGCTGAAAAAAGAATCCTAAAAACCCTGGAACGGGGACTCGGGTTTTCAAAAAAAGATTTAAAAGCGGTTGAGGCTTATCTTAAAGATGTCAGGAAACGGGGGGATGAGGCCCTTGTTGAATACACCCGCCGGTTCGATTCAGACCACATCACCATAGAGTCTTTGAAGGTAACGCCAAAAGAATTTGATCTGGCACTCAAAACCGTTGATGCCTCTTTTTTAAAATCCCTGGACCGGTCTGCCAATCAACTTGAATACTTCCATTCAAAGCAAAAAGAAAATTCCTGGATCGACACCCCCAGAAACGGTGTCATGGTGGGCCGGCTGGTCAAACCCGTAAGCGCTGCCGGGGTTTATGCCCCCGGCGCCAAAGGCGGGAAAACCCCCTTGGTCTCCTCGGTTCTCATGGGCGGTATTCCCGCCAAAGTGGCCGGGGTCCCTTCCATCCACCTGATGACCCCGCCCATGGAAAACGGCAGCATCAATCCCCATATTCTTGCGGCAGCCCAGAGAATCGGCATCACCTCGGTTTTCAAGGCAGGGTCGGCCTGGGCCATCGCGGCCCTGGCCTATGGAACCCAAACCGTTCCCAAGGTGGATGTCATTGTGGGGCCGGGCAATATCTATGTTACCCTGGCCAAGAAACTGGTGGCCGGCACCGTGGGAATTGATATGATTGCCGGACCCAGTGAAATCCTCATCATTGCCGACGAAGAGGCCAACCCTGAGTTCCTGGCCGCCGATCTTCTTTCCCAGGCCGAGCATGACACTATGGCCTCTGCCATACTGGTGACGGATTCCCGGGCCCTGGCCCAAAAAACCATTGCCGCCCTTGAAACCCAGATGGAAAAACTGCCCCGGAAAGAGATTGCCAAAAAGTCCATAGACCGGTTCGGGGCCGTCATGCTGGTACCGGACATTGAAACCGGCATTGACCTTTCCAACCGCCTGGCGCCGGAACACCTTGAACTCATCGTCAAAAATCCCTTTGATTATCTTGACCGGATTCAGAATGCCGGGGCTCTTTTCCTGGGCCCCTATACACCCGAACCCATGGGAGATTATATTGCCGGCCCCAACCATGTTCTGCCCACGGCCGGAACCGCCCGGTTTTCATCGGCCTTAGGCGTCGAGCATTTTATTAAAAAAACCAGTTTGATTCACTATTCAAGGGAGGCTTTTGCAAAAGAGGCCGATGATGTGATCCGGCTGGCGGAAACCGAGGGTCTTTTTGCCCATGCCAATTCAGTCAGAATCAGGAAATAATTTGCGGTTGCCATTTATATATTGACCAACGCTTTGATTTTAATCTATAAAGTACGTTTGGTGAATTTTTTGTAACACTATTAAATAAAGAAAAAACCATGCAGACCATACGAGGGTTCAGAGATATACTGCCGGAAACCATTGGACTCTGGCAAAAAGTGGAGAAAGAAGCCACACAGTTATTTGAAGCATTCGGTTTCAGTGAAATCCGGATCCCCATCCTGGAAAAAACCGAACTTTTTGCACGAAGTATCGGAGAAGCCACCGATATTGTTGAAAAGGAAATGTACACCTTTGAAGACCGGAAGGGTGATAAATTGACCCTGAGGCCCGAAGCCACGGCTTCCATTGTGAGATCCTATGTCCAGCATAAAATGTATGCCTCTGATCCGGTCAGAAAATTTTTTATGACCGGCCCCATGTTCCGCCGGGAAAGACCCCAGAAAGGAAGGTACCGTCAATTTTATCAAATCGACGCCGAAGTTTTCGGCATTGACTCGCCTTATATCGACAGCCAGTTGATTTTTATTCTCCATGAATTGTTCAAGCGCCTGGGGTTAACAGGGCTTTCCGCCCATATCAATTCGCTTGGATGTCCCGACTGCAGACCTGCTTATCAGAAAGCACTCCTTGAATTTCTTGAATCAAAAAAAGAAACGCTTTGTGAAAACTGTTTGCGCCGGATGGATAAAAATCCGTTAAGAATACTGGACTGCAAGGTGATCGAATGCAAAGGCGCCCTGATGGACGCCCCTTCAACCCTGGACCATCTCTGCCCTGCCTGTACGGACCATTTTGAAACCGTTAAAAGGACCCTGGAGATCCAGGGGGTTGATTTTATTGTGGACAAAACCCTGGTCAGGGGTCTTGATTACTATACCCGCACGGCCTGGGAAATTCAAACCACGACCCTGGGGGCCCAGAGCGCTGTTGCCGGCGGGGGAAGATATGACAAGCTTGTGGCTGAACTGGGGGGTCCGCCGACGCCCGCCATCGGATTTGCCATTGGGTTTGACCGCCTGGTGGAGGTCCTGGAACAGATTGAGGCCCCTCTGGAAAAGCCCCTTGATCTCTTTATCGTGTCCCTGGGCGATACAGCCGTTGAAAAAGCCTATCTCTGGTCCTGTGAACTGAACCGGAATAATGTCCGGACTGAATTGGATTTCAGGGGAAAAAGCATGAAAGCCCTCATGAAACGGGCCGATAAACTGAAGGCCGGATATGTATTGATTGCCGGGGAAAATGAATTGGCTCAGAATACGGTTCTCCTGAGAAATATGGCAACAACGGAACAGGTTTCGCTGACCCTTGACCACCTGGTTTTGGATTTGATCAGAATCATAAAAAAATAAGAGGAACTCTTAAGTGACTGACTTACTAGGAAATATGAAAAGGACGCATCATTGCTGTGAATTAAGCGCCGCCGATATCGGCAGGGAAGTCGTCCTCATGGGATGGGTCCAGCACCGCCGGGACCACGGGGGGGTCATCTTTGTGGATCTAAGGGACAGAGAAGGAATCACCCAGATCGTGTTTAACCCGGAAATATCGAAAGAGGTCCATACAAAGGCCCAGGAACTTCGCAGTGAATATGTCCTTGGCGCAAAAGGAAAGGTCATTGCAAGACCCGATGACATGATGAATCCGAATATGAAAACCGGCGCCATCGAGGTCATTATCAGCGAACTCCGCATTTTTTCCAGGGCCAGGACCCCCATCTTCCAGATTGAAGACCGGACGGAAGCTTCGGAATCCGTCCGCCTTCAGTACCGGTATCTGGATTTAAGACGATCCCAGCTCAAAAACAATCTTATCGCAAGACACAAGGCCACCCTGGCCGTTCGTAACTATCTTGACACCCGGGGGTTCATTGATATTGAAACGCCTTTTTTAACCCGGAGCACACCCGAGGGCGCAAGGGATTATCTGGTGCCTTCCCGGGTCAATCCGGGCAATTTCTATGCCCTGCCCCAGTCCCCCCAGCTTTTCAAACAATTGCTGATGATTGCGGGATTCGACCGGTATTACCAGATCGTCAAATGCTTCAGGGACGAAGATTTAAGGGCCGACCGCCAGCCGGAATTCACCCAGATCGATATGGAACTCTCCTTTGTGACGGAAGAGGAGATCATGGAAATTGCCGAAGGCATGATTGTCACCATTTTCAAAAAAGTCCTGGACATGGATCTGGTGACGCCCTTTCCCCGGATGACCTATGACGAGGCCATGGCAAGGTTCGGCATTGACAGGCCCGACATCAGGTTCGGGCTTGAATTGTGCGATGTCTCGGATATTGTCAAGGATACCGGGTTCAAGGTGTTTGCCAATGCCGTAAAAACCGGGGGCCTGGTAAAAGCCGTCAATGCCAAGGGCTGCTCTGCCTTTACACGGAAACAGATTGACGAGCTTACGGAATTTGCAGCCATTTACAAAGCCAAGGGCCTGGCCTGGATCAGGATCAAAGAGGATGAATGGCAGTCTCCCATTGCCAAATTCTTTACGGATGCCGAAAAAGAGGCCCTGCGGCAAAGGCTGGGTCTCGAAATCGGGGATATTGTCTTTTTTGTGGCAGACACGGCTAAAATCACCAACGAGGCTTTGGGTCAATTGAGAAATGAACTGGCCAGACGGCTGAACCTGATTTCCGACAATACCTTCAGCTTTACCTGGGTGACCCATTTTCCCCTTGTGGAATATGATGACACGGAAAAACGGTATCAGGCCCTGCACCACCCCTTTACCTCCCCCCTGGAAGAAGATATTGCAAAAATAGAAACAGACCCGCTATCGGTCAAATCCAGGGCCTATGACCTGGTCCTGAACGGGATTGAAATCGGCGGCGGCAGTATCCGTATTCATTCAACGGATCTTCAGTCAAAGGTCTTCAATTGCCTGGGTATCAATGAGGAAGAGGCCAATGAAAAATTCGGATTCCTGCTGAATGCCCTTGCCTCGGGGGCTCCGCCCCACGGCGGAATCGCTTTCGGCCTGGACCGCCTCATCATGCTCTTGATGAAGGAAGACTCCATCCGGAACGTCATCGCCTTCCCGAAAACCCAGAAGGCCACCTGCCCCATGACGGAAGCCCCCTCAAAAGCATCCCCGGCGCAACTGATGGAGCTTGGCATCATGGTATCTGCTGCGGAATAAACCCAAAACGGATTTTTAATCTTAAGGTGTCTTCTTACGGGAAGACACCTTTTTTATGCCGATCTTTTTTCAGAACATCTCAAGATATCGCCCATACCCTTCTTCCTCCAGTTTTTCCTTTGGGATAAATCTTAAGGAAGCAGAATTGATGCAATACCTCAACCCGGAAGGTGCCGGGCCGTCATCGAACAAATCCCCCAGGTGGGAATCCCCTATCCGGCTTCTGACTTCCGTACGGACCATGAACAGGGTTCTATCTGTTTTTTCAACCACATTGTCCGGCTCAAGAGGCTTTGTAAAACTCGGCCATCCGGTTCCGGAATCAAATTTATCCGTTGAGCTGAAAAGGGGTTCTCCGGAGACAATATCCACATAGATGCCTTCTATCTTATTGTCCCAGTATTCATTTTTAAAAGGCGGTTCCGTTCCGCTCTCCTGGGTGACTTTGTATTGCAAAGGGGTGAGCTTGGCTTTTATTTCATTGTTCTCAGGTCTTTTCCAGGAACCGGGCTCCCCCTCTTCTTTTATTGCCTTTGATAGGTTATCCCTCTCTGTCTGTTTCCATGTTTTTTCCAGAAATTTATCCCTTCCCGAACCCCACCGGTAATAGGTATAACGGTTTGAATTTTTCTTATAATAATCCTGGTGATAATCTTCGGCAGGATAGAATTTTTGAAATTTTGTGATGGGGGTTACAATGGGTTTATCAAATACCCGCGATTTTTCCAGGGCCGTTTTTGAAGCCAGGGCTTCCTGCTTTTGAATTTCAGTGTGATAGAAAATTTCAGATCGGTACTGGGAGCCCCGGTCCACGAACTGGCCGCCGGGGTCCGTGGGATTAATCTGGCGCCAAAACACTTCCAGAAGCGCTTTATAGGTCACCACACCGGGATCATAATGCACCTGTATGGCCTCGGCATGGCCGGTCTTGCCCAAGGAAACCTCTTCGTAGGTCGGGTCCGGCTTTTGACCGCCCGTATAACCGGAGATCACTTCCTTAACCCCGTTAATTTTTTCAAAATCAGACTCTGTACACCAGAAACAGCCCCCTGCAAAAGTTGCGATTTCATATTTTTCCGCCATGGCCGGATATCCTTTCATAACTATTGAAACGATCGTAAGCATCATCAATAACGTTCTCATCCTGCATCTCCTTTTTTATTTTTCATGCAGTTTTCCTGTAGATCAGAATCATTGTCTGATGAACGGTTGAACATAAAATAATCACCATTTCATCACAAAACAATTAACGGGAACTTTTTTTAAGGGGAGATGGACAAATAAAAACGCACCAAGGCTTGCCATGCCTTGGTGCGTTTTGAGAATAGGGGATAAAATCAGGAGGCTTTTTTTCGCTTTACCTGAAGGATCGGTGTGTTAAAGACCAGGGCGGATACGTTGTCGTCTCTTTTAACTTTCAGTTCAAGGGCGTCTTTATCGATTTCAAAATATTTTGAAATCACGGCCACAATATCGTTTTGAAGGTCTGTCAGGGTTGTGTCGTTCACCTCAAGCTTGTCATATATCAAGGAGAACTGGAGTCTTTTCTTGGCCGCCATCTTACTGGGCTTCTGACTCGTGAATCTTTTAAATAATGCGCTAAACATTCAATTCTCCTTATTATTTAAACCCAAAGGTTTTACCGATTTTTTTCCACATGCTGCTTTTATGGGTCGGTATCTCTATGGGTAAATCAGCCTCGCCGTTGATTCTTTTGGCAATCCGCCTGAATGCGTGGCCCGCCTTTGATTCATTCTGCAAAACCAAGGGGGTTCCGGTATTGGAAGAAATCAACACATGTTCATCCATGGGGACAAGCCCGAGAAGCTCTATGGAAAGAACTTCCAGCACATCTTCATAACTGAGCATCTCCCCTCTTTCCACCCGGGCCGGTTCTATCCGGTTGACAACCAGTTTCGGGGTCAGGGAGCGTGAATACAAAATACCGATGACCCGGTCGGCATCCCGGACGGAGGATACATCCGGTGTGCAGATGACAATGGCTTCATTGGCACTGACAATAGCATTTTGAAATCCCCGTTCGATTCCGGCAGGAGAATCCATGATCACATAGTCAAATTCTTTACGCAGTTCATTGGCAACGCGTTCGACGCCGGCCGGGGATAAAACATCTTTATTATCGCTCTGGGAGGCCGGGATCAAAAAAAGATTATCAATTCTTCTGTCCCGGATGGCGGCCTGGCTGATTTTGCATTTGCCCAGAACAACATCCACAATATTAAAAACAATCCTGTTTTCAAGCCCCATGACAACATCAAGATTCCTTAAGCCGATATCCATATCCACGATGGCCACCCGCTTGCCTTCCAAAGCCAGGGCCGCACCAATGGAAGACGTGGCAGTGGTTTTTCCAACGCCACCCTTTCCTGATGTTATAACGATTACTTTTCCTTCCAATTCACACCTCTACAATTGATATTTTAAATAGCTTCCGGCCAGGGCATTTTCCGGAAAGGATTGGTATTCATATAATCCTTTACAACAATTCCGTTATTTTCAACGCAGGCATATTCCGGTTTTATCCGGACTTCTTCATCAATCCCTGAGGCTGTTGTCTTCCCGATCCGGACCAGGGTGGGCCTGAACTCCAGGGCAAATACAATTGCCGATTCATCCCCTGGAAATCCGGCATGGGCTTTACCTGCAAGGCGCCCGAGAACAATAATATTCCCGCCTGCACAGATTTCCGATCCCGGGTTGGTATCCCCCATGATGACGATATGTTTTCTGGATTCAATTTTTTGACCTGAACGGACAATCCCTCTGAGCATCAGGACATCAGTTCTATGATGGTTCCAGCCTTTTGAAAGATCCCTCTGACGGATCCGTTCAGTGGGAATGGATCTTTTTTCCGGGGGTCTGGATACTTTGGCCACTTCAAAGGTGTCCATGATATAAGATCTGAGTTTTTCTATAAGATCATCATGACCTTTTGCATCTCCGACATCAATAACCACGCTCGCATTTATGACCAGATGTTTCAGATTCCTGAATACTTTGTCGATTTCAAATTTGAGGACCTCTTCGGGATGAGACGGATCAAGGGTTATCCAGAAACCGTCACCAACTCCTTTCAACCTAACCGGGGAAGCGCTGTCAAAGTTAATCATCTTAATATATTTAGAAAAAGCATGGGTTCATCCAAAATAATTTTCAAGGACTATAGATAATCATGAGATTTGTGTCAAGGATTGAATACAT
>CAZAHK010000065.1:0-19308 GCA_964484555.1 uncultured Desulfobacula sp. | reverse complement strand
AAAGAAAGCTCCGTTTGCTATCAATGGAATTTAAATAACGTTGTAGGGATAATTATGTGTCAATTGATTTGTTGTAGAAAAAACTTGATGTCCAGGCGGAAAAAACATTAATGTTTACGAAAAGGTCTGGCCGGATTCAAAAAGAGGAGATCTTGTGAATATAATGATTTTCATTTCAGCCGTGGGCTTGATCCTCTTGATGCCCCTGGCAGGCATTCTTTTCACCGGCGGGACCTTGGCCCCCTATCTGGATTTTCCGCCCCGGCCGGTCATTACCTCCCATCGGCCTTTTTCAGTCCTTGTTTTTTTTATCTTCCTGGCCTTTATCCTGATCAGTGTGCTGCCGTTTTTGAGAAAAAGCATGGCCTTCAAGGGCCGCATCTCCTCTCCCAAGGTCCGGTCCCTTCCCGGATGGGGATTTGCAGCTTTCCTGGGCCTGGCCGGTTTCTGGGTCCTGGCCTGGACCCGGTGGGACTGGTTTTCCTTTTTTCAGCCCCATACCTTTTTTCCTTTGTGGCTGTGCTGGATCATCTGTGTAAACGCCCTTAACTACCGGGCTTCGGGGCGATGCCCGATGCTGGACGCCCCTCTCCGGTTTGCAGCCTTATTTTGGGTCAGCGCTGGGTTTTGGTGGATCTTTGAATACCTGAACCGGTTCGTGGGAAACTGGTATTATTCCGGCAGCCAATATGATGCAGGGACCTATTTTGTCCTGGCCACCCTGAGTTTTTCCACGGTGCTGCCTGCCGTTGAAAGCATGAAGGAATATCTCCTGACCTTTCCCCGGTTTTCAGACGGGTTCAGACAGATGCCGTGCCTGAGAACCCTGGAATCTCCATGGACCGTTGCCGGTCTTGTTTCCACCTCCTGCATCCTCCTTTTTTTGACCAGCGTGTTCCCGAACCTGCTTTTTTTTCTGATATGGATCTGCCCCTTTTTTATTTTTCTCGGAATCCTGATCTTTTCCGGAAAGCCCCATAGGTTTGCCGGAGTGAAAAATGGAGATTATACCCTGGTGGTTGCCTATGCGATTGCCTCTCTTGTCTGCGGATTTTTCTGGGAAATGTTCAATTTTTACAGCCTTGCAAGATGGCAGTATACCATTCCCTATGTGCAGGTGCTTCACCTGTTTGAAATGCCGGTCCTGGGATATGCCGGATACCTGCCCTTCGGCCTTGAGTGCGGCCTCATCATCGGCCTGGTGCTGAAGGCCCGGCAGGATAGGTCCTGATACCGGGGTTGTGTTGTGCCCGCCTAAATTCCGGCCAAATCCTGAACAGAAGAGACCTTCCAGCCCATGCCATCATTTGGATTGACATTCCTGATATTAGTCATATAATTAACCAAAGTTTATAGAATATGAATTATAATATATTGATAAAATTATATTTTTAATATTTTAAGATTGAAATTTATTTATTCAGTTTATTAGTCTTACTCACCAGGAATGATGCTATGCCGCTTTCTATAAGGGAATATCTGGCGCGGGGCCCCTCAACCTCCAGGGAAATCCAGGCCGCAACCGGTCTGAGCCAGAGTTCCGTGGCCCGCCGGCTCAGAGAAATGGAAGATGCCGTGATCCAGTTGCCCATGGGCCGGTCCATCAGATACGCTGCAACATGCAATGCTTTCGGCGGCAACGACAAACTGCCGCTGAGCATGGTGGATACGAACGGAAACACGGCTTTAATTGCCTATATCCGCCCGCTCTGCCATGGCGGTTTCTTTGTGGAGCCGGTCATGGATATCCCCCCCTTATTAATGGGCGAACATAAAGACGGCCTATACGGTGGTTTGCCGTATTTTCTTTATGATCTCAGGCTCCAGGGGTTTCTGGGTCGTCTGACAGCCCAGGCCATGGCGTCCCTTTCCGAAGATTTTCCAACAGACCCAAGGCATTGGAACACGGATCAGATCGGCCGCTATTTAATCTCCAACGGGGATGATCTGCCGGGTAATTTTAAATTCGGGGACCAGACACGGCTGCGCGTCAGATCCAAACCCGTCCCTGTTTCGGATGAAGATTATCCTGCCCTTGCCGATGGTGTCATGGGTGGCGCTGTACCAGGCTCATCCGCCGGCGGAGAACAGCCGAAATTCACGGCCTTTAATTGCAATAGGGCCTCCCATGTCATTGTGAAATTCTCTCCCCGGGAAGATCACGATCTTGCCAAACGCCGGCGTGATATTTTAATCACGGAATACCATGCTGCAAAAATAATTCACAACCGGCTATTCCCGGCCGCGGAAACCCGGCTGATGGAGATGGGTAAAAGACTCTTTCTGGAGACCCGGCGGTTTGACAGATCCGGAGAATACGGGAGAAGGCCTATGGTTTCGCTCCAGGCGGTTGATGCCGAGTTTACCGGGATAGGGACAAATTGGCCCCAGTCCGCACATGCCCTGTTCAAAAAGAAATTGATGAGCGAACAGGATGCGCTCAATGCGGAAGCGGTATGGCAGTTCGGCTGGCTCATCAACAATACGGACATGCATCTCGGGAATCTGAGCCTGTCCTTGGAGGGGGAAGCCTTCAGGCTGCTGCCGCTGTATGATATGTGTTCCATGGGATTTGCACCCGGAAGCGGCGGCGAGGTCCGGCCTTTTGCCTTTGTGCCGCCTGAACCCAAAGCGTTTTGCATTGGCAGGGACCTGATGAACACCGTCAAAAAAGCAGCGCGTGACTTCTGGGAGAGCGTGGCCGGTGATGAGAGAATTTCAGATGAATTCAAGGAGTATCTGCAAAAGGAGAACCCTGGCGGCCGGATATGATTTTTTAAAACCTGCCATGGCCGATTCCGGATGCAGGCCGACTCATCCGCCCATCATGAGTTTCAGCATGTTTGCAGGGGTGTCTGCCCGCAGTATGGCATTTCGATGGGGGGCCTTCAGGAACCCCTCCCGTTCTGCATTGTCCAGCAGGGCATCCAGGGGCGCATAATAATTGTTGATATTGAGCAGCCCGAAGGGTTTGGAATGGAAGCCCAACAGGGACAGGGTATAAATTTCAAAAAATTCCTCAAAGGTTCCCACCCCGCCGGGAAGGGCCACAAACCCGTCGGACAGCTCCACCATCAGGGCCTTTCTTTCGTTCATGGTCTTGACCACGTGCAGTTCCGTGAGGCCCGGATGAAAAATTTCCTTGTCCCGCAAGGCCTGGACCGTCACCCCGACCACCCGGCCGCCCGCTTCCAGAGCACTGTCTGCCAGAAGTTTCATCAGGCCTGTGTCGGAACCTCCATATACGCAGGTGAGGCCCTTCACGGCCAGTTCCCGTCCCATGTCCCGGGCTGCCCGGGCATAGACCGGGTCAGCGCCGGGGTTGGAGCCTAAGAAAATACAAATTGAGTTCATGGTTCCCAATTTTTATGGTTTTCCTCCTTTGATCGCCATTCTGATCTCACGGGCAAGCATGTTCAGCCGGACCGGTTTCATGAGCAGGGCGGACACATTCAGGTCCTCTGCGGTTTTTCCGTTCACAACGTCATTATAGCCCGTGCAGATGATCACCGGGATCCGGGGCTTGATCTTACAGATGCTCCGGGCCAGCTCCAGCCCGGACATATCCGGCATGGTCATGTCGGTGATCAGCAGATCAAATTGATCCGGATTCCGCTTGAACAGTTCAAGGGCCTTTTCCGGCTCTGCCACGGAGATGACCTCGTATCGAAGCTGCTTCAGGATTTTGTCCATCATATCCAGGATCATGGCATCATCATCCACCAGCAGCACCCTTTCCCGGTTCCCCAATTCAATGGAACGATCCTGTTTCCTGTCGGCCTCAGGCGCTTGATCCACCACCGGAAACAGGATGTCAAATCTGGCGCCTTCCCCTTTCCGGCTGGTCACCGTCACGGCCCCCATATGGCTTTTGACAATGCCGTGGACAACGGAAAGCCCTATGCCGGACCCTTTCCCAAATTCTTTGGTGGTAAAATAGGGGTCAAAAATCTTGTCCAGAATATCCGGATCAATGCCGGGCCCGTCATCCGTCACAGACATCCTGATATGCCGGCCGGGTTTTAATTCAAGGTGCCGGCCTGAGTTTTCATCATTAATATCAAGGGCCCGGCAGGATAGGTATATTTTTCCATCCCGGTTTTCCATGGACTGGGCTGCATTGAGACACAGATTTAAAAAGACCTGATTCAGTTGAACCTGGTCCGCCATAATGACCGAGTCCGTATTTTGAAATCCGGTTTCAATTCTAATGGTTGCCGGGGTGGTGGACTTGATCAACCGCATCAGATCTTCAAGCAGGCCGGCCAGCCGGACCGGTTTTAAATCCATGTGTGTATTCCTGCTGAAGCTCAGCAATTGATTTACAATTTCCGAGGCTTTATTCCCGGCAAATTGAATGGATTCGATGTCGGCATAAATTTGATCAGACCTTGACAGTTTATCCAGGACAAGCTCTGCATTCCCTATGATCACCCCTAAAATATTGTTGAAATCATGGGCGATCCCGCCGGTTAAACGACCAATGGATTCCATTTTTCTTGCGGCCATCAATTGTTCTTCAAGTTTAAGGGATTTTTTCTGTTCCTTTTTTAATACAATAATCTGGGAGATCAGGCTGGAAAAGATTTCCAGGGGCCTGACCGTATCATCCGTGGGCTTCAATCCTGATTTAGAATCATCCACCGAGATCACCCCGATGAATTCCCCTTTTTCATTGATCATTTTGACAAACAAATTGTCTTCCGGGTGCCAGGTATCTTCCGTATCCGGTATCCGGGACCGGCCGAACACGGTGGCCTCCTGTTTTAAAATCTCCTTCATGGTATGGGGGATATAATAGCTTTGATTCCCGATTTTTTCTCCGGCTTCAAAGACATGGTCATACCGGCTTGCCGGCATCTCAACCTGCCTTAAGCGATCCACCGTTTCCGGGTCAACCCCGCCGAACCCGATGATCTCACGGTATGGCGCCGTGGTGTTGAACAGGGAAATCAATACGCGCTGATAGTCGGAATATTTAACAATGGCCGCACTGACGGTATCAAAAAAATCCTGTTCCTTTTCAATGAGCAGCATGGAGGCTATGGCCCGGCTGAATTGTTCGGTCTGGGCCGAAAGCTCGGAGATCCGGTTCTCGCTTTCCCGGAGCCTGTCAACGGCAGCCTGAAGTTTTTGGTTCCCGTCTAAAAGATCCCTGGTTCTTTCCTTTACCTTTATCTCCAATTCATCTTTCACCAGTTCAAGGGCTCTGACGGATATTTTGGCCTGATCATATATCTTGATGTGTTTGATACCCGTTATCCCGAAAATGGCTGCCAAAAAAACAAAAAAGCCGTAAATATTTAAATTAAGAATCGATTCAACCCCTAAGGTGCAGACCAGATCGTGGAGGCAAGCCAAAGAAAGGGCTCCGAATCCAAAGAGAAAAATCCTGCCTTCCAGTCCGGCGTTCTTTTTTTTTCGATACCAGAGACTGAAGATATACAAGGCAAAAATACCGACATAAAACCATATGAGGATGCCCCAAATCGTTGGAGGCGGTTCGATATAGGGATGGTCGAGCCATAAGAATTTTCTGTAAAGGAATTCCCGGCGGAAAACCAGGCCGGGCCAGAATATAAGCCCTAAAAGGGCAATGCTGATGACAGCCGTTATTTTCGGCAAAAGAGCCGGTTTCAAGTCCAGATAATGCAGGGACAGGCGATAACAGATAAAGATCAGCAGAACAAAACAGGCCGTCTGGATGTGCTCGCAGATCAGATTCAGGGTGCCTTCCCCAAGATTGTACTGCAAAAAAACACAGACGCTGTGGAAAAAAACAACACAGGAAGCTGCAAATCCCCATTTATTCGAAGCATCCTGTTCAAGCCGGACAGACATGATCGCATGAAAAATACCGAGAAAAACGGCTGTTGATGCAACAATAACGGCGCCGATGGATGCGGGTATAAAATTTGTCATGATCAAATCACGCTCCGGAACAGGGAAACGGCCTAGGTCAAGTCATATATCAGGGCAGGGGAGAAAACAATAGATAAGCTCGCTTATTTTTTCAGGTCTTGGCAGCCTGTTCTTCGGAAGACATTTGACTTTTTCTCGGGGCTGTGTATCATCATTTATAAGCGATAATTTTTATGGGAGGAAAAAGATGAAATCAAAACTATCCATTTTGTTCATGATGCTGGCCATCTGGGTTTTGTTGACCGGTGCGGGCCTTGCCTATACGCCGGAAGGAAAGCTCCAGGTAATGGTGCCGGGCCGTGACGCTAAAATTACATTTCAGGAGATTGATGACAACAAAGTTCTGGCTTCGGTTCTGGATGCCCGGGAGAACCCGGTCAAGGATCTGATGACGGAAGATTTTAAAGTGATCAAGGGCGGCATAGACGCCATCGTCACCAATGCCGAAATCCTGAAATCCAGGAAAGATGTCCCCATCAATTATGTGCTCATGGTGGACAATTCCTATTCCATGAAGGAACGCAAAGCTGTGGAGCCGCTTCTGGCAGCCCTGGATGAATTCTTAAAAATTGTCCGGCCCATTGACGAGGTCCAGGTGGTGGTGTTTGACAATACACAGAATTTTCAGGTGGATGGCCATAATTTACGGCTTGCGACCTTTAAATCGGACAATATCAAGGGGCTGCAAAGCTTTTTCCAGAGAAGTTTTAAAGAAGGCATGAGCGGCCAGACCTATTTATATGAAGGGATTCTGGGCGGGCTGGACCTGGTTTCAAAACTGCCTGAAAAAAATAATAAATTTCTGGTGGTTTTTTCCGACGGGGAAGACCTGAACAGCGATATCAAAAAAGATATCATCGCTCCCAAGGCAAAGGGATTAAAGAATTTCAAGGCCTTCAGCATTGATTTTATGCCCACCGAGGAAAAAGACGCCTTTTTAAACTCTTTTGCCGAAGCCGCCGGGGGAAAATGCTGGAAAGCCACGTCTGCCGCAAATCTGCTGCCCATCTTCCAAGAGGTTTCCACGACCCTGCTGTACCAGTATGTGGTTGAATATACCTTTGTGAATCCGCCCCAGGGTTCCCTGGGAGTTTATCCGTCAGATGTGACCATTGAGGAACTGACCATCATCGACAGTTCTCCCCTGCTCAATTATATTTTCTTTGAGGCGGGCCAGAGCACCCTTCCGGAGCATTACCATTTATTAAAAACCCAGGCCGAGGCCGGGGAATTTGATGAAAAGATGCTGCGGGATACCATGGCAAAATATTATGATGTATTGAATATCATCGGAAAACGGCTGGTTGAAAATCCCGAAGCCATGGTTGAACTGGTGGGATGTGTCAGTGACAAGGGCGAAGAAAAGAACAACCTGTCCCTTTCCCGGGCCAGGGCGGAAAGCGTCAAATCCTATCTCCAGTATATATGGAATATTGATTCGGCAAGGCTCATTGTCACGGCCCGCAAACTGCCTGAAATTCCCAGCACCAGCCGGGTTGAGGAAGGAATCGTTGAAAACCAGCGGGTGGAGATCCGTTCCGATTCGCCTGCGATCCTGGATTCCATAAAAAGCACCTATACCTTTGAAGTGGCCGATTCCAACGAGATTACGATCCAGCCGAATATCAAGCCGGGATATGATTTAAAAGAGTGGAAGATTGAGATCAAGGGGGACGGGACCCTTTTAAAATCCATCGAAGGCCATGGAAATACGATCCCGGATGCGACCTTCAACCTTGTGGAATACGGGCTCAGTAAAATAGGCGCCTTTAAAACCCTTTCCACCAGCGCCACCCTCACCGATATTACGGGCCAGACCTTTGAGACAGATGTCTTCAAGACCAACGTCAAATATCTCACAAGGGTGGAAAGCAAGGCCCAGAAGCTTGAATACAAAGTGGTGGAAAAATACGCCTTAATCCTGTTTGATTTTGACAGTTCCGACATCAAGGAACGGAATAAAGCCGTGATCGACCGGGTGACGGCAAGGATCAAAGAGCTCCCCGACGCAACCGTTACCATTCTGGGACAGACCGACACCATTGGTACGGAAGATTATAATGTTGCCCTTTCCGTTCGCCGGGCCCAGTCGGTTTACCAGACCGTGATGGACAGCGGTCTTTCATCGCCGGAGAGGATCACGTCTAAAGGCAACGGTCCCCATGATCCGCCCTATGACAATGCGAGCCCCGAAGGACGGTCCTTTAACCGGACGGTGATCATCACGATAGAGTATGAAACAACGGAGTAAGGATTATAATTTCCAGGCCTTTGAAGAACGGATCTGTTTTTCAAAGGCCTGGGCTTTTTTGAGGAAGGAGGCTTAGCCTAAAGCGGCGGCCATATCAGCCAGCTTTTCCACATGGGTTTTTTCTTCTTGGATGATGGTTTTCAGGCCTTTGTGAACCTCCTCCGATTCAATGAACATTTCAAGGAGTTCATAAAATTGGATGGTGTCCTTTTCAAATTCAATAAAGGTGGTCAGGAGTTCCAGGGGGGTGCTGATTTTGTCGAATTCCACCTCATCCAGGGACAGGGTTTTTTCGCCCATCATGTCCTGAAGCACCTGGGGGATCATCTCCTTTAAGGCTTTTTCTTCGGGCTGAAGGGCCAGGCGTTTTTTTTGTTCCAGGAACCAGCGGCCGTGGGCGGCTTCTTCAGCCGCCATCCAGGAGAGGAGGTCCGTCAGGGCCTTCTGCCTTATTTTTTTCAGGGATTTCCGGTAAACCGCTTCCCCGTTTTTTTCCATTTTTACGGCCACTTCCAAAAGGTCATCCATTGTGAACATGGGCGTGTTTCCTCCTTTCCTTTTCCGTCCAGTCGATCCGGCTCATGAGGCCTTCGATGATCTTTACCTCCCTTGAGCTGAGCCCGGCAACGCCAAAGATCCGGCGGAAGGTCCGCAGCATGTGGTCCGGGTTCTGTTTGTCGAGAAATTCAATGCTGAGCAAGGTTTCCCGCATATGCTCCACCATGTGCTCGATTTCATCGCCTCCGGCTAGTTTTTTAACCGGCAGGCCGGCAGGTTTTTTGATTTTTGCGAAGCAGATGGAAATTTCATAGAGCAGGATGGCCAGGCTATGGCTCAGGTTCATGGACGGAAACCCGTCATGGGTGGGGATGGTGATAAAATGGCGGCAAAGGCTCAGATCACTGGTTTCAAGGCCGTTGTCTTCGGGCCCCAGCACCAGGGCGCAGGGGATGTCGGAAAAATCCCGGTTTATGGTTGCAGCCGCGGCCGCCGGGGTAAAAAATTTTTCCCGGTATTTACCGAACCTGCGGGTGGTGCCGAAGGCCGCCTGGATATCGGAGAGGGCTGACTTCAGGTCATCAAAGACCTGGGCGGTTTCAAGGATGGGGAAGGCGGTCAGGGCCATTTTTTTGGCGTCCAGAGACAGGTATTCCGGTGTGGGGTCCACCAGCCTCAGCCGGGTAAAGCCGAAATTCATCATGACCCTGGCCACGGACCCGATATTGATGGGGCCCCGGGGTCTGACCAGGACGATGGAAAGGGTTTCAGGGTTCATTTGTCTTTGAGTCTTTATCCTTTTCTTTCGTGTCCTTATCTTTAGTGTCCTTCTCTTTAGTATCTATGATCAGGGTGACCGGCCCCTGGTTGACCAGGGAAACCTCCATCATGGCCTGGAAAATCCCGGATTTTGTCTCAACCCCCAGTTCCCTTGCCCGGCGGATGAAATATTCGTAGAGCCGGTTGGCCTTTTCAGGGGCGGCGGCCTTGATATAGGAAGGGCGCCTTCCTTTCCGGCAATCGCCGAGAAGGGTGAACTGGGAGACCACCAGGAGTTCTCCCCGGACATCCATCAAAGAGATATTCAGTTTGCCGTTCCCGTCTTCGAAGATGCGCAGATGGATGATCTTTTCCACCAGGAAATCCGCATCCTTTTCCGTGTCGTCCTCGGATACGCCCAGAAGAACCATGAGCCCGGGGCCGATGCCCGAGACCAGGGCGCCGTCCACGGTGACCTGGGAATTTTTAACCCGCTGAACCACTGCCTTCATTATAATTCTCTTCCTTTATTCATATCCGGTGATGAGGACCGGATCAGGCCAGTCCGTGCCGAAGCCTTCCGCTGTCAGTATGGCCATGGCCTTTTCCACATGGCCCCCGGCCTCGGCTGTGCCGTGGGAATCATCCCCCGGAACCACCGGGATTCCCATTTCCCTGGCCGTTTTCCGGATGGAGGCGGTCAGGTAGGGTTCCTTTTCCCCCCGTTTCAGGGGCCGGAGATTGAAATCCAGGACAAGGTCCAGGGATTTGATGAGCTTCAGGTTCCGGAGGATCTTTTCCCGGACCATGGGGTTTACCAGCCTTTTTTCATAATCCGGGTCAAAGATCCGGATAAGGTCAAAATGGCCCACCACAAATGGCTTCAGGGTCAGGATCATGTCCGCTTGAAGGTCAAAATACCGCAGGTACAGGGCCTCGTGGGAACCGCACAGGGAAACGACCCGGTCATAATCTTCCTTGCAGTAATCAAAGCAGACATCATCCACATGATGGACCGAGCCGACCAGATAATCAGGCTTGAACCGCCGGATGAGGTTTTTCACATGGGCGGCGTAGCCCGCATAGGTTTCCGTTTCCATCCCGGCAAAGATCCGTATCCGGGACGCATATTTCTGCTGAAGCCGCCGAACTGTCTGAAAATAGGATTCAAACCGTTTCTCAAGATCAGCAACCGTCAGCCCCAGGTTTCGTTCATCCGGGTAAAGAAAATCTTCCCGGCCCGGCGGGACATGTTCGGTAATGCCGACCCGGGTATAGCCGAGATCCATATACCTTAAAACGATATCTTCCAGATCGTCTTGGGCATGGCTGCAGAATTGGCCGCTGTGGCCGCCGTGCAGGGATATGAGATTTTTGTGGGTCATGGACGGCACCCTAACATCAAAAAGGGGATAAAATCAAGAGGGTTTGAGGCCGGTGGAGGGGAGGCCGGGATCAAAGGGATGGGATTGGGCAAAATCGGGCTGATACGCGTCTTTGCTGTCCAGCTCCTGGACCCAGCCGGTTTCAAGGCCCAGAAAATCCATCTCATCCAGCACCTCATCGTATTCCGCCTGGGTCACTCCCCGGTTAAGCCCCCGGTCCCGCCCTTTCTGGCCGGCCACATGGGGAGTGGGAGAATACTGGGCCATGATCGAAACCGTGATGTCCGGGGAGATGTCCCGGGCCAGAAATCGCAGCACCGCCTTGGTGTTCTCCACCTGGCCCGGAAGCACCAGGTGGCGCACGATGACGCCTTCCCGGATCTCACCCTCGCCATTTAATCTCAGGGCAAGGCCCTTCTGCCGGACCATTTCCCGGATGGCGGCTGTGGCAACGGCAGGGTAGCGGGGGGAATGGGAAAGCCGCAGGGCCAGGGCCTCATCCATATATTTCAGGTCCGGGAGCCAGACCCGGATCAGGGGACCAAGGGCTTTCAGGCTCTCCACCCGGTCATAGGCATGGGTATTGTAGACCGTGACCGGGGTCCGGCCTTTTTCCTGCAGGGCCCGGATAAGAACCCGGACCTGGGGGATCACATGGGAGGGCGATACAAAGCCCAGGGCCGGGGCGCCCTGGTCCAGAACCGTTTCAATCCGGCGGACAACCTCGTCCAGGGTCAGGGCGTATTCGATCTGCGGGTCCGCATTCCGGCTGATCTGGTGGTTCTGGCAA
The DNA here is from genome assembly GCA_964484555.1 of uncultured Desulfobacula sp. GTDB lineage: Bacteria > Desulfobacterota > Desulfobacteria > Desulfobacterales > Desulfobacteraceae > Desulfobacula. Next base: position 7,703 of record CAZAHK010000065.1, on the reverse strand, counting down.
TAGACGCATTGAAGGTTGCACCGGGTGAAAAATACATTGCAGATGCCGTGCTCGCCGCCGATGACCGGTTCCTCCCCCTGGTGAAGGCAGATGGCGCCGATCTGGAATCCGGCCCCGGTGCGGCAATAGCCCAGTTCCCCGGCCAGACGGTTCACCCGGCAGTCCCTGGGGCAGCACCGGCATGAGCCAAGGGCTTCAGAATCAGGGCCAAAGGGCAGGGGGCTGTGGAGGGGCGTCATAGAATTATAGCCTCTGGATCAGGTATAAAAAAGTGGGAAACCGGCTCAGGGATTTCAGCTTATAGAAGTCATACAAAACCTCCCGGGAGGGGCTGGCAAATTTCAGGGGAGAGAGGTAGATGCTGCCCTTGGGGCTGGTCCTTTGGCTGCTCTGCCGAAGGAGGGACAGCAGGGACTCGGCATGGGTAGGGGGTAAATCCTCATCCATGATAAAATTGCAGGAGATCTCAACGTTGGGCAGGGTCTGGTTGATCTGTTGGGCCTTTTCAAAGGCAGCCCTTACTTTTTCCGGGGTGATGGGTTTCCCGATGCGGTTCAGGGTGGTTTTGTCACAGGATTCAAGGCCGAGATTGATAAAGGTCTGAAAGGGAAGAGTTTTAAGTCCCTCAAAGAGAAGGGTATCCGTATTTAAAAAGGAATCCGCGCTGCCGAAGATGAAAAGAAAAGCGTCTTTCATAAAAGATGAAGCAAACGCGAATTCCCCATGGGCTTTTTCCAGGGTTTCAAGGATGATGTCCGCAGGCGCATTCAGGGCATCGTGCTCCCCGAGAAAAAGGGCGTTGTAATTGATGATGTCCTTTCCGTAGAGGTGTTTCAAGGCTATGATCTGGCGGTCGATATCGGCCCGGGACCTTACGGAAAATGGTTTTTTGTTCTTGATCTTGCAGAAGGCGCATTTGTAAAGGCATCCGTCGGCAATGGTCAGGGGAATGAAATTATAATCCGTATGCCGGGCATCGGGAGGCATGACCGTTACCCGTGATCCGATAATGTCAAAAAGGGCCTGGGCCTTTTCTGCAAGCAGTTCAGGGGTGTTTTCCCGGAGGCTCCGGAGCCATTCTGAAAATTCATCGGGCAGGTCTGTGTCCGGCAGGCCCATCAGGATATCGGGCCAATGGGTGACGATCTCCCGGATTCCCTCTTCTTCAAAGGGTTTTCCCCCGAGAAGGGAATTGGTGGGATAGGTGAGGTTGGGCAGATAATATTCCCCCAGGGCTTCATAAACCCCTGAGTACCCGCCGCTGGAATAATAGACCCAGTCGTTTCCCGTGGTCCGCTTCAGCCATTCGGAAGGATGGAGCCAGGTATTTTTTTTGGACCGGGCATGGCGGATCTCATGGTTGAGATTGAATTCCAAAATATGGTCCCGGGTTTCAAGCCTCGAAAACAGCCCGTATTTGACGGGATAGCTTACCTTGGTATAGCGATCATTTCCATGGCAGTCCAGTTCCATGGCAAATTCCGGGGTCCGGTGGACCCGGGGCAAAAGCTTTTTTATGGATAAGGGCTTCATCATCATTATGGCTCTGTGTTTACATTTGAAATCGCAACTTGGCAATATTTTTTAAAAAGGTTTTTAAAATCCGACTTTCATATGATATAGTCATTTTCAAAATTTTGCCGTCCGCAAATTAATTAATACGATATCGCCCAGAAAAGTTAGACCAGGGAAAAATATAATTCACTTTTGCGTTTTTAACAGCAGGGGGTGGGTGTTGTGATGAACCATATCTTATCTTTTTTTCAGGACCGGGATATATGGGTGCCGGCCTTTGCCGCCCTCTGCTTTCTGGCCGCTGCCTTCAGCATGGTGCGGCTTCAGATCCTGAAACGTCGTCTCAGGGAGAACCGGGAGGCGCTGAGAAAGAAAGAAGAAAAATTAAGGCTTCTTCTGGATCATGCGGAAGACGGGATCCTCATCATCCAGGACCTCAGGTTTAAATATGCCAATAAAAAGGTCTATGAAATCCTGGGCCTGGGAAATAAAGCAGAGATTTCAAAAAATTTTTCAGATTATATCCATCCTGAAGATTTACGGATCGCCCTTGACGGCTATGAGAAAACCATGTTCTCCGGGGATAGGGAGACAAGCTTCCACGTCAGGCTGGTCAAACCCGGCCAGGGGCTTCTCTGGGTTCATATCCGGTCCATCCCCGTGGTATGGGGGGATGAACCGGCCAACCTCGCCTTTATACGGGCTGTCACCATTGCTGAAAAGATGGACAAGCCGGTGGCGACTGAGTCACCCCTTTAGGTCCGGGAAAAAATCCTGTTCGTGGATGATGAAACAGACCCACAAGCCGCCTGAGTTCTCTGATTTGTTTATAGCGAGCGAACAGGTTCAACGATTTCCATTAATTTGCCATAGCTGTCCACCACATCGTACCTGACCCTTTCCGGATCGATGGTCCGGTTGATTTCATCAAAAAATTTTTCGGCACACCGGATCTTGGTTTTTTCAATTTCCCTGAGTTCCATAGTAGACAGGGTGCCCTTGGTTTCCGCCACAAAATAGATATGTTTCACAGATCCTTCTTTGAATGAAATGGCCCAGTCCGGGTTGTAATGCCCGACCGGTGTCGGGATATAAAACCCTTTGGGAAGTTTGGCATACACCACCACCTCTGAACCGGTGTCCAGCTCTTTCACAAAAGCCCTCTCTGCTTTGGAATCGGTTACAACGTAGTCATAAATATGGCGTTTGAGCGGTTCTCCGGCTTTGCTGAAATCCTGCCGGGTCTGCCCGGCTGTAAAAATATCCATGTCACGGGTTTCCAGAAGGGTATCATAGCTTAAATGTTCGATAATGATGCTTGCTTTCTGCTCTTTGATCAAGCGGGCCGCTTCGGCAATGAAATTTTCAGGGTTGGTCTTGAATTGAGCAAAAACCGGCTTTTCAATTCCGGCCAGAATATCTGTTACCGTTTTTCGGGTCAGGATCACCGCTTCTGCAATTTTGCCGAGCAGATCATATTTCACGGCAGACTGAATGGAATGGGTATTGTATTCAGTCATGGTTTCTCGAACCTCAAATCCGATCCCGTTCTTTATCTCCTCATAACTGATCCCGTCCTTCTGCTCACCGCGCTGGATAGTGTATTGCAGCGGAGAAATCCTTAATTCCCGGTTCAGGGCGCTGATACTTTTTTGAACCAGCTCGGAACTGTCAAAATGGACGCTGTAAACCGCTTTATGATTGATCCTGTCCCAAAGCGCCTTGAACTCTTTTTTGTGAAAATTGGCATTCAGCGGATTGAGTTTAACGGTCCTGTCATTTTCAATCCTGGGCAATGCCGCATCGCTGTAAACACTGTCGATCAAATCAAAGATTTGCTCCCTATAGGCAAGAAGGGTTTCCGGCAAAGGAGCCAGGGCATTTTCTTTGACTGCTTCATGAAAGGTTTGAGATATCTGGTCCTTGTCATCCGTATAATCGTTTTTCAAAAGGTATTTATAGATCTGCCGGGCCATCTGAGGTGTTACTTCAATTTTTTCATCCTGAACCAATAATATCTTGCCGGTAAAATAAGCTTCATCCGCCACACGAGGCCTTTGTGATAAAGATTCACTGATATCCTGTTGAAGAGCGGTCACAAAATCCTTGTAACTCTCACCGGCAACCACGGTCAGCACATTGGTCTGGTGTACGGTGATCGGATTATCCTGCCGGTCTCCATATTGATTCACGGCGATACGAAGCCCGCGGCCCACCTCCTGTCTTCGGGAAATGGTATTATCACTGTGTTTTAACGTGCAGATGACAAACACATTGGGATTATCCCAGCCTTCCCGGAGTGCGGAGTGAGAAAAAATGAAACGGACCGGTTCATCAAAGGATAAAAGGCGTTCCTTGTCCTTCAGGATAAGATCGTAGGCATCTACATCATCAGCTTCCGAAGACCTTTTCCCGGTTACCGGATCGACCAGCCGCCTGCTTTTTTTATCAATTGAAAAATACCCGTTATGGGTCAGGTCCTTCCGAATGCCGGCCAGGTATTTTTTATAGGCGTCGTGGAGAAATAGATCCTGCTTTAATTCGTTGACGGCATCCTGATATTCTTCTTCAAATATTTTGGCATATTCCCCACCCTCTTCACCGGCAGCAGTATAAACCCTGTACTTGGCCACTTCATCTATAAAGAACAGGGTCAACACCTTGATCCCCTGGTGAAAAAGCACCTGCTCTTTTTCAAAATGAGCCCTGACCGCTTCCCGTATCTGAATGCGCCTCAAAGCGGTTTCATTCACATCCCCGGTGGCTTCACCGGCTTGTAACTGATGACCGTTGGTAAATTCAACCGTATCCGTCACAGCATTGATATCGGCAATGACAAAGCCTTTGTACTGATCCAGCTCCCCGGAAAGGTCATAAAGATTATCCCCCCTATTCAAAAGCCTGAGGGTCCGTTTGATTCCATTATTTTGTCTGACTTCCAGTTCAATTCGGGCCACGGGGCTCTGCCTGGATATTTCAATGCCTTCCAGATACAGATAGGCATTGGTTCCGGATAATCCTTTCACGGTGATCCCGCGTACTGCAATTTTCTTGACCAGCTTCTGGTTATAGGCATCCAGGGCATCCAGGCGATGCACTCGATTATGCACGGTTTTATGGGTGGCCGAATACCGGAGCACAAAAAGGGGGTTAAACTCCTTAAGCGAGTCCAGTGTCTGTGCGCCTTCCATTTTTTGTGGTTCGTCCAGAATCAGAACGGGACGATTGGCCTTGATGACATCAATGGGTTTTCTGCTCTGAAAATCGTCCAGCTCTTCATAAATCCGGCGGTTATCCTTTCCCCTGGCATTAAACGCCTGGACATTGATCACCATGATGTTGATCCCGGCATCTGATGAAAAGCTTTCCAGATTGTGAAGCTGTTTGGAATTGTAAATAAAGAACCTGGCCTTTCTGCCGTAGGTTTCCAGAAAATGTTCAGCCGTTATCTCAAGGGATTTAAAAACCCCTTCCCGGATGGCAATGCTGGGCACCACAACAATGAATTTGGTCCAGCCGAACTGCCGGTTCATCTCAAATATGGTTTTGATATAGCAATAGGTTTTTCCGGTTCCGGTTTCCATTTCCACATCCAGGTTCAGCCCTGAGATCTTGGTCTTAACCAGTGATCCGGATTGGGGAAGGTTCTGCAATCGCTGAACCGCCTGGATATTTTCGAGCAATTGCATATCGTTCAGCACAAGGTCTGCGTTTTTAAACCCGGCGGTTTCAAAACCGGGCAAAGATACTCCCTTGGCGTCGGCCCCCGGATCAATACGGTAGCGGAGTCCCGACGCTTTAGGCTGTCCTTTAAAACAATCCACAACCGCTTCCACAGCACGGGTCTGATAGGCTTGCAGTTTAAATTTTAACTTCATGCCGGGCTCCCTGTTTTTTTGTGTCTGACAGCCGAGACACAAATTGTTTTGTGTAACCTGAATCTGCAAATAGGTGACACAAATGTTTTTGAGCCTATCCGAGGTGACACAAACATCATAAAACCTTTCTTCCCTCTACAATGTTGAGAAGTTCAGGAAAACATAAAACAGCCGATCTGCGGCCACTTGCATTTCTCAGAATCGTCAGGATACCTTTCTCCCGAAGTTGTTTTAACAAGGCCAGTTCTGCGTTGGCATCACCGACCAGAGAAAAAAGCCTTTGATAATCCAGGTTCTTCAGAGGTAATTCAACAGGTTCATAGGGTTTCATTCATTTTTCCTCTTTGTTTCGTGTTCCTTCCCTGCGAACTGTTAAGAATTTCTTAATAGTTGCTTCAGGCTGCAATTTTTCCTCATCAGGGCTTCTCATATAGTCCTCACGTCCGTATGGAGGCTTATAAGTTTGAGCGCCTGATCAATATTGATTTTAATTTTGCCAAGACCCCCGTCAATATACGTTTAGGCCCTTTTTTATTCTGCATTTATTCTGCAACAGCTCTTTTTTATTCTGCAATTTATTCTGCAATTTATTATGCTGGTTCCCACTGTGGTTTTTTTTTGGAACCTGTGTTTCGGATTTCTCCGTTACGTCTTAAGTTGGTGAGAAGATTGGAAATTTTAATTATTTTTTGTTTTTCGTCCAACCCGTCACTTAGCTTACCACGAAGCAGCTTATCCACATCTTCTCTGGAAGCAGTCCCGAATTTTTTTAAATAGTCCAACAATATTTTATTGTAAAAAGTGTCATCCTGAGCTTTCGTCCTGATATAATCCGCTTTTTTGGCAGTAACTTCTGCAACGGATGCGGAGATATGAAGATTGGGCTTTCGTCCTTCAATCAGCTTTTTTCTGCGAAGATGCTTCACCATATCATCATCCACCGGCAGTTGCTTTTGTATTCTGTCTAATGCCAGAATATCATCCAGCGGCAGGTCTGTTTTCTGCATGAGAAGCCTACTGTATGCGGAATCAATCACCTTGCCGTAAATTACCATGCGGACCGCATCGATCTCTGAAAGATCATATTCCGGAAGCGGAAAAAATCTTCTGGCCTGCCCGATGTGCATTTCATGAATCCCATATCCCATAGTATCGATCATGTTTAATTCAGTCATGGCCTGGGTTAGAAACGGGTTGCGATACCGGCGGGGGGTTTTATGCCCTGAGATGTAATCTTCAGGCTTGCCTTCAAAGAAATCCCCTTCATTTTCAAAAGATAAATGATCCGCGTATTCTGAAACAATAATTCTTCCATTTTTATGATAATCCTGATGGGCAATACAATTATGCAGTGCCTCAAGAATTATCTTCTGATCATATTTGGCGATTTCAACCGGGAAAAGGCTGTAGTCGGGAAGGATTCGGATTTGAAAATTCCGGACTTTCCGATACAGGGCAGAAGTATTCAGCAAAAAAGGCGGTCCGAAATGTTCATAAGCCCGTTCCGGTTCTTCAAGCTTCCAGGTGATCTGGGCCGGGTGCGGAAGAAGAAAATGGCTGGATTCAGGCTTGCCCAGAAGCAGCAATGCTGCCCTGGTGATTTTACCGTCAATGGTAAGCCGGGAGCGATCCAGAAAACTCTTATCCGACCAGTCGGCAATTTCTCCAGCGGAAAACCGGTTGGCATATTTAAGAGTAAATAATTCCCTGGCCTTTTGCAGGGCTGTTTCATCCAGATGTTTCAAGGCTGCTTTGGGTATAATCTGAGCCGTCCAGTCGGATAAATGGGTCTGTTGCCGGATTTCATCTTGTTTATCCAGGCCCAGAGAGACCAGGCTTTCGTCTGCGCGGGCATAATAATGCCCTTTCCAGGAGATGGGGATACCTCTGGGCGCCGGTGGGATTTCAAACAGAATGATCCTTTTTCCTTTTACAGGGCATTCAATAATATTTCTCATGGTAATACTGGGTTCTGTATCCGCGGCAATCTGCATTTTTAAGCTTTGCAAATGCTTTTGCTGAACCCTGAATTCCGTTCCGACCAGGCTTCTAGTTTGATTTTGAACTCCAAAAACCAGCCAGGCTTTCTCCACTGATCTCAGATTGGCTTCATTGGCCAGGGCTGAAAAATATTGTCCGATTTTATCTGTAGAATAGTCCTTTCCTGCTTCCTTGAACTCTACAACCTCATTTTCCCATGTATTAAGGAGATCGGACAGGATTTGGCAGTAACCGTTCTGATCCATTTTTTTTTCTCCTAACCTGGACAAGCCAGAACCAAAAAGGTTTTAGCAATTTTTAAACAGTTGT
>CAZAHK010000064.1:13645-19657 GCA_964484555.1 uncultured Desulfobacula sp. | reverse complement strand
ACATGATGGTGGCCACCTTTAACCGGATCTTTGAACTCATCAACATGATCGATATCCCGGTCATTGCAGCGGTCAACGGGGCCTGCCTCGGCGGCGGCATGGAACTGGCCATTGCCTGTGATATTGTCATGGCCTCGGAAAAAGCCGTTTTCGGCCAGCCTGAAATCAAACTGGGATTTTTCCCGCCCTATGCGGCCCTGCGCCTTCCGGAACTGGTGGGCGTGGCCAAGGCCATTGAGATCGTGACCACGGGCCGGAATTATTCGGCCCAACAGTCCAAGGACCTGGGTTTTGTGACCCAGGTGAACTCGGAAGAAGAGTTCGCAGGAGCCGTGGAAAATACCGTTCAACAGATTACCATGTCCAGTCCCCTCATTATCCGGCTAAACAAGCGGGCCGTGAAACGCCATATCGGAACCAGCTTTTTCCAGGGCGTGGATCTGGTCAGCAACTATTTTCTGAAAACCTTGATGAAAACTGAAGATACCCTTGAGGGCATCGCCAGTTTCGAGGAAAGAAGAAAACCTGCCTGGAAAAACAGGTAAGCAAAGAATCACTCCGATTCCCCGGGGCAGGGGTTTATCAGCTCCCCTGGCCCGGGTTTTTCCCGGGCATTCAATATAAAGGAGGCAGCCATGGCGGAAAAACCGGCATTGCTCATCATCGATATGGTCAAAGACTATTTCAGGGAAGACCAGCCCTATCCCATCACCCCCCTCGCCCGAAAGCTCATCCCTCCCATCAACCACCTGATCGCGGAATTCCGCAAAAAAAGCTATCCCGTGATTTTTTCCACGGATTCCTTTAAGGAAGATGATTTTATTTTCAAGGGCCGCATGCACCCCCATGCCATCCAGGGCACGGAAGGCGCAAAAGTCGTGGAAGATCTGGACATGGCGCCCCAGGATCTCTGGCTGCCCAAGCCCCGGTTTTCAGCTTTTTTCAATACCGGCCTTGAAACTATTCTGAAAAATCAGAACGTCACCCTTTGCGCCGTGGCCGGCATCGCCACCAGTTTCTGCGTCCTCACCACAGCCATGGACAGCCTCTGCCATGATTTCAAAACCGTGATCCTGGAAGACTGTGCCACCGCCTTTTCCGAACAGGCCCACACCCAGTGCCTGGATCTTTACCGGAAAAACCCCCTCTACCCCCTGTTCCGGATCATGACCTCCCAGGATTTTATCCTGGAATTGTAGGCAGGCCGGGGATCTTAGCCGGTCTGCACGCTTCGGCATCCGGATCAATTTATTTTAACAGCCTCTATGAAATTGATATAGAGAGGGAGCATTTTAATTTGAGTTGTACCGGATAATACCGGGATGCTGTCCATAACAGCGTGGACCAGCTATCGGATTTCCCAAACTGCAAACAGCTTGATATTTCCGAGCTAAAGGACCATCTTTTTGATTACCGGCTGAGAGTGGGCCGATATCGGGTGCTCTTTAACTATGCCGATGTTGTTAAAATCATAGAAATACAAGAGGTGAAAAAAAGAGATGAGCGCACATACTGATCCTCAAATCATTTCACAAAACGGCAAACCTGCTTTTGCCGTCATTCACTGGAACGAATACCAGGCTCTGATACACAAACAAGCCGGGGCTGATGAATCCGATGTCTGGTTCCCAAATGAGGTTGTGAGGGCCAATGTTCGAGGGGATAGCCTCATTAAGGCGTGGCGGGAATATTTCAGGCTTACCCAGGCTGAATTGGCTTTAAAAGCAGGAATGAGGCAATCAAACTTTTCGAAAAATTCTTGTCAACTAAAAAATGACAGCAGATGCATTTTTTTGCTGAATAGTCACAAAAAATAAAGATTGACTTAACCTCCTGCTTTTTATAAATAAGAATCGATTTTAGGGATTGCCCTGGCCAACGGAACACGGTGAAATACCGTGGCGGTCCCGCCGCTGTAACCGGAAATATCTGTTTGCGGACATGCCACTGTGGAAACGGGAAGGCGGTACAACAGATCCAAAGCCGGAAGCCAGAAGACGAGCCGGGCAATTTAAAACGTGGGACCTGATGGTAAAAGGTTTTGCAAGACATATGTTCTTGCAGAACCTTTTTTGGTTTTGCAGGGGCTTTCATAGCGAGGAAACTATGACTACACAACTGGAACACGCCCGGAAGGGCTTTTTGACAAAAGAAATGCAGGCCGTGGCAGAGGCTGAGGGAGTAACGGAGGCCTTTGTCCTGGCCCGGAACACAAGACAGGAAAGAAGGCCTCTCCAAAAAGAAACCTGCACCATGTGCGGGGATTTCTGCGCCATGAAAAAAGGCATGGAGATTTTTGAAACCGATATTACAGACAAGAGGGGTTCCCTATGAGATTATTGGATCAGACCATAGCCTCCATTAAACCGACATTGAACGAAGACGCATTTCATGCGGCAAAGGAACGCCTGGCCAACCAGGCCAAACCCGCCGGAAGCCTGGGGGTCATGGAGGATATCTCTGCACGGCTGGCCGCCATCAAGGGCACCATTGATGTGAAACTGTCCAACAAACGGATCGTGACCTGTGCCGGGGACCATGGGGTGACCGAAGAAGGCGTGAGCCTTTTCCCCTCCGAAGTGACGCCCCAGATGGTGTATAATTTTGCCCGTAACGGGGCCTCGGTGAATGTCATTGCCAAACATGCCGGAGCCCTTGTAAAGGCAGCCGATATTGGCGTTAATTTTGACTTTGAACCGAACCTGCCCATCTTCCATAAAAAGGTCAGGTACGGGGCCGCCAATTTTACCAAGGAACCGGCCATGTCCAGAGAAGAGGCCATTTTATCCATTGAAGCCGGGATAGACATCGTGAATGAACTGGAGGCCGAGGCAAGGGTGGATATCCTGGGAACAGGAGACATGGGCATCGGCAATACCACCCCGTCTTCAGCCATCATTGCCGCCTTTTCCGGTATTGCAGTGGAAAAACTCACCGGCCGGGGCACGGGCATCGATGACCGCATGCTGGAAAACAAGATTGCCGTGATCAAAAAAGGCCTCCGCCTTCACCGGCCCGACCCTTCCGACCCCATCGACGTCTTGTCCAAGGTTGGCGGGCTTGAAATCGGTGCCCTTGCCGGTCTGGTGCTGGGAGCAGCAGCCCGGGGCATCCCGGTGGTCTGCGACGGCCTCATCTCCACGGCCGGGGCCCTGATTGCCTGCGAACTCTGCCCGGCAGCCAAAAACTACCTGTTTGCCGGCCACAAATCCGTTGAAATCGGCCATGCCTTCATGCATGAGCGGCTGGGGCTTGAGCCCCTGATCGATCTGAAATTCAGGCTGGGGGAAGGAACCGGGGCTGCGGTCTGCATGGAACTTTTGGATCTGGCCACCCGGATACTGGCCGACATCAAGACTTTTGAAGAGGTGGGCATCAGAAACGCACAATAGGATGGATACGCTGCCGGGGCATTCGTCCTGACCCGGCAGTATTTTATAAATTGCCTTTGAGCCCGATGTCCGCCGCCACGGGCTGCATGCCCCGGATGACTTCCGTCATCAGTTCCGATAGCTCCATGCCCAGGAATTCAGCCCCTTTTTTGATGATTTCCCGGTCCACTCCAGCCGCAAAGCTTTTGTCCTTGAATTTGCCTTTCACGGATTTGGCCGTGATATCCAGGATGCTTTTGGAGGGCCGGACAAGGGCGGCACTGGCCACCAGGCCGGTGAGTTCATCAACGGCATAAAGGGTTTTTTCAAGATTACTCTCGGGCTTCACATCGGTACAGATGCCCCAGCCGTGACTTATGACGGCCCGGATATAGTCCTCGGGCCAAAGGTGTTCCCTGAACAGGTCCACACATTTTTTGCAATGCGCTTCCGGGTACAGGTCATAGTCCAGGTCATGAACCAGGCCGATGACCCGCCATTTTTCCTCTTCTTCACCAAACCGTTTCGCAAAATGGGCCATCACCGCCTCAACGGCAAGGGCATGGCGGATGAGGCCGTCCTTGCGGGTATATTTTTTGAGCAGCAGAAACGCATCCGCTCGTTTGGGGATATATGAATTCATGGTCCTTCCTTTATCCTATTGCATTTTCAGGTCAACATGACTAAGATCTCCCTTATCTTTTAAACGGGTACAAGTCAATGGTTATGATGCCGGACAGATTCAATGTCAACCGTCTTTTCTTCATCCTCATCCTCACGGGCATCCTTCCCTACGGGCTGGCTTGCCGGAACGCCTTTGCAAATGCCGAATGGCTCAGGCTTTTCATGTATACCTGCATTTATCTCTGGGTTTGTGCGTCGGCGTTTCTCATCTCAGCCCTTTACCGGCGCATGACGGAAAATATTTCAAGACAAAGGGCCCTTGAGGAAAAACTCATTCAGGCTGAAAGATATAAAGCCGTGGCCCTCCTGGCCGACAGCGCGGCCCATGATCTGAACAATATCCTGACCGGGCTTGCCACCTATCCGGAAGTTCTGATGACGGACCCGGGCCTTGACCCCCGGGTCCTGCAGGGGCTGTCCCTGATCAAGGATTCCGGCCGGAAAGCGGCTGCCGTTGTGGGCGATCTCCTGACCATTTCCAGGGGAGGAGGCATGGAAATGGAAACCCTCCATATCAATGCCGTCCTGGAGCGCTATCTGTGTTCCCGGGATTTTGAAAAAATCAAAGACGCCCATAGGAAAGTGGACATCGAATTCTCCGCCGAGCCCGAACTCCTTATGATCCAAGGGGCCTATCTCCATATTGAAAAAATCATCATGAACCTGGTCCTGAATGCCGTGGAAAATGTCTCGGAAACAAAAGGCGGCCGGGTGATGATCACCACGGCCAACCGTTTTATTGATCCTTCCATGCCGGGCCGTGAAGACATGCCCCAAGGGGAATATGCCGTATTAACCGTGGCCGATAACGGGCCCGGCATGGATGAAGAAAAATTTACAAAAATCTTTGAGCCTTTTTTCACCACCCGGGAATTGGGCAGAAGCGGCACCGGCCTCGGCCTTCCCTTAGTCCGGCATGCGGTTCAGGATCACCGGGGATTCATTAAGGCCTCTTCACATGCCGGCGGTACCCGGTTTGATCTTTTTTTCCCGGCCCTGAGGCCGGACATCTCCGGGACGCCGGACAAGGGATGGCCGGATGATATCAGGGGAGGCGGCCGGACGGTCCTGGTGGTGGATGGCCTGAAGGACCAGCAACGGATTGCCATGGGCCTTCTTGAAAATCTCGGGTACCGGGCCAAGGCCGTTGATACCGGGGAAGAGGCCCTTGAAGCCGTCACAAAGGCGCCCGTGGATCTGATCATCCTGGACACGGTCATGACCCCTCCCCTGGTCGGCCTTGAGACCTGCCGACGAATTCAGAAAATCCGGCCGGATCAGAAGATCATCCCGGCCGGCGAATACCCCGAATCGAATGATGTGCCGACGGCCCAGGATTGTGCCGGAAGCTTTGTTAAAAAACCGTATACCCTTATGGATATGGGAATTGCGATCAAAGAGGAGCTGGAAAACGAGTGGAAATCCTAAAAACAAAAGCCGATATGCAGGCCTGGTCAAAAAACAAGAAAAAACAATCCCAAACCCTTTGTTTTGTACCCACCATGGGCTATCTTCACCAGGGCCATGTGTCTCTCATGGAAAAAGGCAAACCTCTCTGTGACGAACTGGTCTTAAGTATCTTTGTCAACCCCACCCAGTTCGGACCCAACGAGGATCTGAGTTCCTACCCGTCCAATATTGAAAACGATCTTTTGCTTGCGGAGAAAGCCGGGGTCACGGCCGTGTTCCTGCCCCATAAAAAAGATATATACCCTGAACATTTTCAGACGGAAATCAAACTTCAATCCCTGCCCCGGCATTTATGCGGAAAATTCCGGCCTGGCCATTTTGCCGGGGTTGCCGTCGTTGTCACCAAACTCTTCAATATTGTCATGCCGGACATGGCCGTATTCGGCATGAAGGATTATCAGCAGCTCCAGATCATCCGCCAACTGGTTCTGGACCTGGATTTTGATATCCGGATCCTGGCCGGAGACATCATCCGGGAAAAGGACGG
>CAZAHK010000064.1:9991-13545 GCA_964484555.1 uncultured Desulfobacula sp. | reverse complement strand
TGGCGTTCCGTCGTTTTTTCCAGTGCACGGTAGTCCGACATGCTGATCACAAGGGTGGCATTCTTGCTGCCCTCTTTTCTCAAGCCTTTTAAGACCATGGGGTTGTCCCCGATTCTCTTGTCCCGAACCGCCTGGTCCAGGTTGCAGACATATTTGCAGACCCCGTTTTGAACCGCAAATTCCCTGGAGATAAAGACCGAAGAATAGACCTCATGGCCCTGTTCACTGACAATAATGGGGTCAAGGACAGGTTCGATACCAAGCCCTCGCGCATCGATCACCAATCCCGAATAAAGGCTTTTCCCGATGGCCGGAAGGATGTCCGGATTAATTTCAGGATTGATTTTGGGGATCTGCCGGATTTCTTCAGGCAATACCAATTGCAAAAACCCGCCGAACAGGCTGGTTTCTATTGTTATTTCAGCGGCAAGGGCAGAGGTGTAAATTTGTTTTGAAACCATGGCCTCCCTTGCCGTTTTTTCCAGCCCGGCAAGGATGACTAAGCTTTCTGATGCATAGTCGTTCACCGTCAATTCATTATTGATTTTGATCTGCTTCAGGGTCTCCAGGATGTTTTTCACGGCCTCGGCCTTGGCATACAAGGAAACCGATTCTTTTGAGGCCGGGCTCTGATCTGCTGGAGAGGCTTTCCCGGAAGCCATGATCATTCCTGTGGTCCAGTTGACGGTTCCGGTCTCAAATTTTGTGATGCAGTCGCCGTTGGAAGGCATTTCCGGGCTGGCCAGGCCGTTGGGGGGAAGGGTAACCATATATATGAGGAAAAAAACGGCGAGAAGCCGTAATCTTTTCATGGGGATGGAATTTTTTATGGCCACCTTCTATTTTCTCAGATGGTTTTCTTCGATAAAATCGGCAAGCCCTCCGATGTCCTCAAGTCCGAACACCGGCACATCGGGCTGAAAATCAGAATCAGTAACAAAGGCGATGAGGGTGTCATCCTGCATGGACAAGGGTTCTTTGTGTCCGCCGGCTGTTCTGAAGATTTCTATTTTGGGAAGCTTCTGGCTCTTAAACCCTTCGGCCAGAACGATATCCACCCCGGAAAGATAGGTATGCATCTTTTCGATATAGCTTGTCCGATCATCCTTGAGCATGGCGATCTTGTCTTCGCTAATCACCAGTACGGCATGGGCACCGGCTTTTTTATGACGCCAACTGTCCTTGCCCTCTGTGTCCATTTCAAATCCGTGATGGGCATGCTTGACGGTTCCGATCCGATACCCGCGCCGGGTCAGCTCTGCGATCAGTTTTTCCAGAAGGGTTGTCTTGCCGGAATCGGATTTTCCCACAATGGTGATAATGTCTGTCTGTCTATCGGGCATTTCAGTCCTTATGCCCGTTGATCTCATCCCTCAGCCGGCCGGCGCATTTAAAGGTGACCACCCGTCTTTTTCCCAGCATCATGTCTTTGCCGGTGGCCGGATTCCTTCCTTTGCGGGGTGATTTTTCATTGACCTGGAATTTGCCGAAACCTGAAATCATGATGTCCTCTCCGGCGGTCAAGGTTTCTTTGATGATTTCAAGCATGGTTTCAATAATGTCTTTGGCCTGGGAGGGGGTATAATTATTTTTCCCGGCTATTTTTTCAATGATGGTTGTTTTTGTAAAGGCCACTGTTCTTTGTTTCCTATATTAACTGTTTAAAATTAAACAAGATATTTACTTTGGTTCTCAATCAATGTCAAGGCCTAAAAAACAGAGCCCTATTATTTTATGGGTCTGCCCGGGCCAGCCCTGTTCATCAAAGCCGGGCCTGTTTTTTTTATTGCATAACCCAAAAAAGGAGAGTATTAATTTTATCAAATTTTTTATATAAATAAGAGGGATACTGCAAAAATATATTAAAATTATGATGAAAACCAATAAAAATATCGCATTGATCGGTATGCCTGCGGCCGGAAAGAGCAGCATCGGACGTCTCCTGGCTGAAAAACTGGATTTTGAATTCATTGACTCGGATGATCTGATCCAATCCGGAGAAGGCCAGACCCTTGCCGAGATTATTGGCGACAAGGGCCTGGCCCGGTTTTTGGAAATTGAGGAAAAACATATCATCGGCATCACACCCGAACGCCATGTCATTGCCACGGGCGGAAGCGCCGTATACAGCAAAAAAGCCATGGGGCATCTTTCCCGGACCTGTACCGTTCTCTATCTGTTTATTGATCTTCCCGGACTGTTGACCCGATTGTCCGATATCACCGCCCGGGGCGTGGCCATCAAACCCGGGAAAACCATTGAAGATCTTTATGCGGAAAGAACTCCCTTATATGATCGATACTGCGATATCAGGATCGATTGCAGCTCACTGACCCTGGAACAGGTTGTTGAACGGGCAGTTGCCGCCCTAATCTGAATAGATCCGCTTCACCCTTGGCATCAGGGCACAGACAATCTCATAGCTGATGGTCTGGACCCGGTCTGCCAGCTCATCGGCGCCAAGGGTTTCCTTTCCCTGGGAGCCCATGAGGACGACCTCATCCCCGATGGCGACCTCCGGAATATGTCCCACGTCAATGAGGGTCTGGTCCATGCAGACCCGGCCGACGATGGGGGCTCTTTGTCCGTGGACAAGCATTTGGCCGTTGGATGAAAACAGCCTTGAAAATCCGTCGGCATAGCCGATGGGCACCGAGGCAAGGGTGGTGGCGGTTTGGGTTTCATGGGTGATGCCGTAGCTGACGAAAAACCCTTTCGGCACTTTCCGGACCGAGGTCACAAGGGATTTCAGGGTCATGACCGGGAAAAGGGACACCCTTGTCCGGTCCACCTCCCTGGAAGGATAGAGCCCGTAAAGGGAGATGCCGGCCCTGACCATATCATAATGGGCCTCCGGAAATTCAATGATGCCGGCGCTGTTGGCCGCATGCCGGAGTTCAATGTCTATCCCGGCCCTGTCCAGATCAGACAGCAGGGTATCAAAGATCTCAATCTGGAGGCGGGTATAGGTTTTGTCCCGGCTGTCTGCTGCGGCAAAATGGGTATAAATACCCTGAAGGTCCAGGCCGGGCAGGCGCATGATGTCCCTGATGTCCCGGACGGCCCTTTTCCGGATATCCGGGTCCCTTGGAATTTCCGTAAGAATCATGCCCACCCGTCCCATTCCCGTATCCACCTTTAAATGGACCTGTAGGGGTTTGGCAAACGTTTTGGCCCGGGAGGATAACCGGGCCGCCATCTCAAGGTCATATACGGTGACGGTGATATCCAGATCCGAGGCCTGGACTGCCTGGGAGGGATGGATATATCCCAGCACCAGGATCGGTGCGGAGATGCCGGCATTGCGGAGCTCGACCGCTTCATGGAGCCGGGCCACCCCCACCCAGCTTGCTCCGCCCGCAAGGGCTTTTTGGGCCGTCCGGACGGCCCCGTGGCCGTAACCGTCGGCCTTGGCCACGGCCATAAACCGGCAGGACGGACGCATCAAGGCTCTCAGGCCTTGAATATTTTTTCCCAGAGCATCAAGATCGATGCAGGCAGAGATCAGGGGATAATCCATGAATATTTCTTTTTTATCGGACAACTGCCGGGAC
>CAZAHK010000064.1:0-9891 GCA_964484555.1 uncultured Desulfobacula sp. | reverse complement strand
ATAGCCCAGGTCCTTGATTTTCCGGCAAAAGAGGAGAAGGTCCGCCTGAAGCGTGGGCTCACCCCCGGTAATCACCACCCCTTCCAGGAAGCCTTTGCGTTTTTCAAGAAAGTCAAAAATTTCTGCTTCGTCCAAGAGCCGGCCGGTTCCTGGGTCGGAACCGGCCACCAGGTCCGGATTATGGCAGTAGGGACAGGAAAAATTGCACCCCTGGGTGAAGATAATGCAGGCAATGGTCTTTGGAAAATCAATAAGGGAATTTTTCTGGAATCCGCCGATTTTCATTCCGTCTTCTTATCCTGCCGTCTTATAGGTTTTCCGCATGCGGAATTCCGTCTGCTTCCCGCTGTTCCATTGGCATACCGGTCTTAAATACCCGACCACCCTTGAATAGACTTCCGTCTCTGCATGGCAGGTATCGCAGGTTGCATGCTCCCCGGCAAGGTATCCGTGGGAAGGACAGACACTGAAGGTGGGGGTCAGGGTGAAATAGGGCAGCTTAAATGAATTTGAAACTTTGCTGACCAGGTTCTTGACCACTTCGATATCGGTGACTTCCTCTCCCAGGAAGAGATGCTGGACCGTTCCGCCGGTATATTTGGTCTGGAGGCGGTCCTGGAGTTCCAGGGCTTCGAAGAGGTCATCGGTATAATTGACGGGCAGATGGGTGGAATTGGTATAAAAGGGGGATTTGCCCTCTTTGTATTCCGCTTCATTGGCGCAGAGGATATTTTCATACTTTGCCTTATCCATGCTGGCGAACCGGAAGGTGGTGCCTTCGGCCGGGGTGGCCTCCAGGTTGAAGATCTCGCCCGTTTCCACCTGGATTTTTTCAATCTGCGTCCGGATATGGTCCATGACCCGTACGGCAAATTCCTGGCCCTGTGGAGAAGCAATGCCGTCCTTTAAAAAATTGAGGCAGGCCTCGTTCATGCCCAGAATGCCGATGGTTGAAAAATGGTTTCTCCAGTAGACACCGGTGTTTTCCTTGATTTTGCGCAGATAGAATTTGGAATAGGGATACAGATCCCCTTCGGTAAATTTTTCAAGGATTTTCCGTTTGATGGCCAGGGATTCGGCCGCCAGCTTGATCAGGGTGTCCAGCCTTTCAAAGAAATTCTCCTCATTTTCGGCAAGATAACCGATCCTCGGCAGGTTCAGGGTGACCACGCCGATGGAGCCGGTGAGGGGATTGGCGCCAAAGAGACCGCCGCCCCGTTTTCTGAGTTCCCGGTTGTCGAGACGCAACCGGCAGCACATGGATCTTGCATCCTCCGGGTCCATATCGGAATTCACAAAATTTGAAAAATAGGGGATCCCGTATTTACCGGTCATCTTCCAGATATTTTCAAGGTTGGGGTTGGTCCAGTCAAAATCCTTGGTAATATTGTATGTGGGGATGGGGAAGGTAAAGACCCGGCCCTTGGCATCCCCTTCCATCATGACCTCGGCAAAGGCGGCATTCAGGATGTCCATTTCCCCCTGAAAGTCCGAATAGGTCTGTTTTTCATATTCCCCGCCGATGATGACGGGTGAATTCTTCAGCGTGGAGGGGACGGTCAGGTCCATGGTGATATTGGTAAACGGGGTCTGGAATCCCACCCGGGTGGGGATATTGATATTGAATACAAATTCCTGGAGGGCCTGTTTGACCTCTTTATAGGTTAACCCGTCTTTCCAGATAAAGGGGGCCAGGAGGGTGTCAAAATTGGACATGGCCTGGGCGCCGGCCGCTTCCCCCTGGAGGGTATAGAAAAAATTCACGATCTGTCCGAGAGCGCTCCGGAAATGTTTGGGCGGGGAGGACTCCACTTTTCCGGCTACGCCTTTGAAGCCTTCCAGGAGAAGATCCTGGAGGTCCCAGCCCACACAGTAAACCGATAACAGACTCAGGTCATGGAGATGAAGATCCCCTGAATAATGGGCTTCCCGGACGGTTGGCGGATAAATCTTGTTGAGCCAGTATTCGGCCGTAATATCGGAGGAGATATAATTGTTCAGCCCCTGGAGGGAATAGCTCATATTGCTGTTTTCCTTGACCTTCCAGTCCATTCTCCGGATATAGGATTCCATGAGGCCCACGTTCTCCTTGATGGCGATCTTCCGGATCTGGTTGTGCTGTTCCCGGTAAATAATGTAGGCCTTGGCAGTCTTGTAAAACGGGGAGTCCAGAAGCACCCTTTCCACAATGTCCTGGATTTCCTCTACTTCCGGGATGGGGCCGAGACGCAGGTCCCTTGCCATGGAAATCACCTTCATGGTCATTTTTTTGGCTTCTTTTTCATTGAATTCACCGGTGGCCTCACCCGCTTTTTGAATGGCGCGGGTGACTTTTGATGGGTCAAAATCCGCTATTCTTCCGTCCCGTTTCCTGATTTGGTCAAACATGTATTCACCCCTTGAAATCTGATAGAAATTAACGTATCGTCTCTAAGTTTTGTATAATGGTTAATGATAAATGAAGTCAGACTGCAGGACCATATTTAATCAACATATTGTTGCTTGTCAAGAAAAAAATCTATATATTGTGGCTGCTGGAAATAATTTGGAGATATCAATGCAACTGGATCAAAACCCTTTTTTCAGAAAACCCATCACTTCCTGGTATGATTCCAATTTTGTCTGCTGGACCGTTATGGTTCTGATGATCGTTGTCTTTATCTTTGCCATGGCCGGGATTATTGTCGGGTCCGGCACGGGAGAATTTCAGGGATATGTCTGGTTTCCCACCCTTCTTTCCGGTTTCAGCCTGTTTCTGGTGCTGAAGATCGCCTTAAGGCTCAGACACCGCTCAAAAAACAACTAGGCGCCTTTTAAGACAATTTCAATGAGATGATATAGGATTTTGGCCGTTACCCCCCATATCATGACATCTTCATAGGGGTAGGTGAGCTGCATGACATTGGGCAGGCTGTGATCAAACCCTTTTTCTCTGTGAAGATCCACCAGGTATGTCAGCGGAATATGAAATACCCTGGCAATTTCGGCCGGATCATGGCAGATGGTATCCTTTTGGTTCCAGATGCCGATAAAGGCTTCAATGTCTTTGCTGTTAATGGTCTGGAAATGGCCTAGGGACCCGATGACCTCCACGTTCTCCGGCCGGATGCCCATTTCTTCGGCGAGTTCCCTTAGGGCCGTGTCCCGTGTGGATTTGTCCGTTTCATCCCTGTGCCCCCCTGGAAAGGCCATCTGGTTGGCCCAGGGATATCCTTTTTTATCGGCCTTCTGGATAAACATGAGCCGGATCTCCTCGGTCATCGTGAACAGGGCCATAACACCGGTGGGTTCCAAGAGGTCGTCATCGGGAAGCCCCGGGTGGGTGCCGTTTCGAACCGCGGACCGGATAAGGTCCATGCAGCCTGTCGTATCCATGAACTCCTTGTGTGAAATCGGGTCAATCAAAGCCATGAAAAGATACAGGGAAAGACGGCCATTGTCAAATTCTAACCGCCTTCGAATCATACACTAACACAACCGGCGTATAAGAGATTCCAGAAGAAAAAACCATGCATGCAAGGAGTCGATATGCATCCCCCATATAAAGGTTCGGACAATGACGGATCTGGTGAAAACATTATGGATAACGTTCCCCCGCTTCATTCTTGTGACGGCGGCGGCGCCGGTGCCCTTCACAACCGTCTGTATTCCCGTGAAAAGATAGATATCTCTTCAACCCTGAAAGAATATATAACCCTGATGAGGCCAAAACAGTATTTGAAAAATATCTTTGTTTTTGCCCCGTTGTTTTTTGCATTGCCCATCGGTAATCCGGAACCATTGCTGAACGCATCGACGGCGTTTATTGTGTTTTCAATGATGGCCAGTGCGGTTTATATCCTGAATGATTATTGCGATATGGAAAATGACCGGCTTCACCCCAAGAAACGATTCAGGCCCCTGGCCTCGGGCAAGGTCTCCGGCGCAGGGGCCCTCCTCCTGATGGCGGGCCTGATGCTCATCAGCGTGACAGGGTGTCTGGCCTTTTTAAACCTTCAGGTGCTGGCCCTGATCCTGTCATACCTGGCCATCAATGTCATTTATACCTTAAAACTCAAGCACATCAGCCTCATTGACATCTTCATCATCTCCACCGGGTTTGTGATCCGGCTCTTTGTCGGAAGCTGTGCATCAGGCCTGGAACTGTCCTATTCCATCATCGTCATGACGTTTTTACTCGCCCTGTTTCTGGCCTTTGCCAAACGAAGGGATGATGTCTTGATCCTTATGGAAACCGGGCAGAAGATGAGAAAGAATATCGGCGGCTATAACCTGGAATTCATCAATTCCGCCATGAGCATGATTTCTTCCATCATTCTGGTATCCTATATCATGTACACCATTTCTCCAGACATCATTGCAAAGCATCACACCGACAAACTCTATCTGACCAGCCTGTTTGTCATGCTGGGGATATTGAGATACCAGCAGATCACCTTTATTTACAAAAACAGCGGGGTGCCGACGGAAATCCTCATGAAGGATAAATTTATTCAACTGAGTATTATCTTCTGGGCCATTTCATTTTTAACCATCAAATATGCCGGTCCGTGGTTCCTATGAGCAATTATACCTATCTTCTCGTTTCCGTTTGTCTGGGAGCAGGGGCCCAGGTGGCGTTGAAAAAGGGGATGCAGGCCCTGGGGCAGATATCCATGGCCACCCTGGTGCCCAACCTGGGCAGCATTTTTTTCAGCCCTTATATCATGGGCGGGATGGTTTTGTATGGGGCAAGCCTGATGGTCTGGCTGGTTGTGCTGTCCCGGATGGAATTGAGCCGGGCCTATCCCTTTGTGAGCCTGGGTTATATGATCACCTTTGCCTGTGGTATCATTCTCCTGGATGAAAAAATGTCATATTACAAAATTTTTGGCCTCATGTTTATCGTTGCCGGGATACTGATTATGTCACGGGGGGAAATAACCGGTTGAAGACATTCAAGGCGTATATCTTTTTAGGCATTAACTCCTATATCCTTTACGCCACCATACTGGTGGTGTTTTCTTTGTCCAGGGCCTTCAATATCCTTGCTGTTAAAGACGTTTTCATCATCAGCGTGATCATCAGCGGGTTTTTGAAATATCTGCTGTATAAAAAAGAAGGCAAAGAATTCTCCGTCCTAAAAAGGGTAGTTCTGGAAGCGGTTTATATGGCCCTCTTTTTGATCACTGTCGCAGTTTCGTCACAACTCTATGACACCACCTATGACGGGCGGGCCTACCACCAGGAGGCCATTATCCGGTTGGCTCAAGGGTATAACCCCTATTATCAGCAATTGGATGAGGATCAAGAGCTGCACGCGCTCTGGATCAACCATTATCCAAAGGCGGTGGAGATTGTTTCCTCGGCATTGTATGCATTCACAGGAAATATTGAAACCGGCAAGGCGTTTAATCTTCTGTTCATGATCTCCAATATCCTGATGGGTCTTGGCGTCTTTTTAAGGTGGGGGAGGCTGTCCCAAGGGGCAGGGCTCGTATTCAGCCTTATCCTGGGTCTGAACCCGGTGGCTGTCTGCCAATCTTTATCCTATTACGTGGATGGCCAGACCTGGTCCCTTTTGCTGGCTGCCGCCTATCTGATCTTTCTTTTTGTCCTTGAAAAAAAGCCGGCCTGGAATATGATACTGGCCTTGGTCATCTTTTCCCTGGCCAATATCAAATTTACATCCCTGGTCTATCTGATGGTAATGATGGCCGTGTATTATCTCATCCTGTTGTTGACAAGGCCGGGGAAAGAGCTGATTCAAACCGTCATGGTCACCGGAATTTCCATCCTGATCGCCGTTTTTTTTATCGGGTTTAACCCCTATGTCACCAATACCCTCATCAACGGCCATCCGTTTTATCCCGTCTATGGTGAAAACAAGTTAGATATCATAACCGGCAATGCGCCCCATGAGTTTAAGGATAAAAACCGGTTTGAAAAATTCTATCTGTCCTTTTTAGGCAGATCGGGCAATCTCATGAGGGCCTGGTCCGATGAAAAAATAGACCTTAAAATCCCCTTTACCCTTGATTTAAAAGAAATAAAGGCCATGGCCGGATGCGATGTCCGGGTGGCGGGATTTGGCCCCTTGTTCAGCGGGATCTTCCTGGTCAGCGCCCTCCTGTATTTTTTGAACAAGCCGGGCAAATTAGGAGGGGGTAAGGGGGGAAAAGAAAAGGACTGTTTTCCGGGTAAAAGCATTTGGATTGACGCCCTCCTTTTTTTTGTTGTGTTTTCCGTTGTCATCAACCCGGAATTCTGGTGGGCAAGGTATGTCCCCCAATTATGGGCCGTTCCTGTCCTGATGCTGCTGAGTTTCGGATTTCCCGGCAAAAAACCCGGCCTGGCCCTGGTGCCGGTTGTCTTTTATCTAGTGTCGATTTTCATGATTTCCACGGTTTATATTGGATCCAATATCAAAGAGACACGGACCCTGAACCATGAACTGGAACTGTTATCGGAAGGCAACCGGGAAATGGCCGTGTATTTTGAAAATTTCCGGAGCGACCGGTTGAAGCTGATGAAAAAGGGCATTGCCTATATTGAAACAAAGGACGATGCCGGAACGGTCTGGGCCTATGAGAACACCCTGCTGGGGCATGGATCGGTCCTGCACAATGATAAAACCCTCCATGAAACCTTGAATGCAATCCATCAGCCGCTCTCAGGGAGTGAATCCAGCTTATGAAGACCAGACTGGCCATCTTTGATTTTGACGGCACCATTACCCGGCGCGACACCTTCCTTCCCTTTCTGGCGTTCTGCTTCGGCTATTACAAGGTCTTTTGCACCGGCATCACATCCATCCCCATCCTGTTGATGTACAAGCTGAGGCTTGTTTCCAATTCCAAGGCCAAGGAAATCCTGTTTGGAAAATTTTTCAGAGGCATGGAAGAGGAGGATTTCAACCGGCTCAGCCGAAGCTATTCCCTGAAAAGAATAAGCCCCGTCATCAGGATAAAAGCCCTTGAAAAAATTATCCGCCATAAGGACGGAGGGGATAGGGTGATGATCATCTCCGCGTCCATGGAAAACTGGATCAGGCCCTGGGCCGATGCTCACGGCATCAGCCCCGTCATCGGAACCACGGTTGAAATAAAAGACGGGGTATTGACGGGAAAATTCGGCTCTCCGAATTGTCATGGAAAGGAAAAGGTTCGAAGGCTCGTTGAAACCATCGGAAGCCTTGATCAATACCATATCTGTTCATACGGGGACAGCAAAGGGGATCAAGACCTGCTGAATCTATCCGACGAATCTTTCTATAAAGTATTCTAACTATAGATGTTCTATAGACTATTCTGATTTTCACAATTTTCTCACACCCTGCAAACACTCGTTTGTCAAGATCGGCCTGACTCTGGTCAATTCCTAAAGATAAAGATTAAAACCAAGAGGAGGCTTCAATGCGATTCACCTTATCCGCTGTTCCCCTGGCAGGTCCATCCCGGTTTCTTTTGCTGTTCTGGGTATGGATGATGATGGGCCAGGCCCTGGCGCCGGTCCATGCCGAAACCTCTTTGGTGACGGCGGGCAAGCCTGCCGGCCGGGAAGAGAAAAACCGGCAGCCCTGTGAGGACCGCTGCACTGTCCAGAATATTTCCTTTGTCCATATTGCCGACCTGCATGCCCGTTATAATCCTGATAAGGACGGGTCCAGTCCCATGGCACGCATCCGGGGAGTTTACGAACAAGTCAGAAAAGAAAACCCCTATACCATTTTTACCAATGCCGGAGACGATTATGAAAAGGGGTCCCTGGCCGAAGAACGCTCCCGGGGAAGGACCACCAGGGAAATCGTGCACGCCCTGCGGTTTGATGTCCGTACCCTGGGCAATCATGATTTCGCCTGGGGCATTGAGGAATTGTTCCGGTTCAGCAATGATCCGTCTGCCGTGGTGCTGGCCTCGAATATCAGGATGACTCCCGGAAAGGACGGCTTTCCCCGGGCCGTGCCCGGCTGGACGGATTTTTCAATTTTGACCGTGGGCTGCGTCAGGATCGGTTTTTTCGGTCTCGTGACCCGGCCCTGGGGTGAGGCCGACCGGCCCTATGACGGGCCCTATTTCCGGGAACACCCGGCCCTTAAGGCGGATTTTAATTTTGCCGGAATCGCCAGGGACATCATTGCCCGGTACCGGCAGGAAGTGGACCTGCTCGTCCTGGTCAGCCATCTGGGATTACAGGACGATATCCTCCTGGCCCAACAAACAGGCGGGATTGACCTGATTCTCGGCGGACATACCCATTCGACCACTTCAACCCCCCTGAATGTGAACAATACCCTCATTGTCCATAGCGGCGCCTTTGGCGAGACCATCGGCAGGATGGATATTGAATATGATGTTTTGAACAAACGCATTGCCGATACCCGGTTCCGTCTGATTGCCAACCGGCCGGGAGAGGTTCCGGAGGACGAGTACACCCGGGGCGTGGTGGCCGGCATCCTCAAGCCGTACCAGCGGGAACTGGATGAAGCTGTTACCCATGTCGGCCAAGACCGGGAAAAGGATACGGTGGCGCTTATCGGAGCCCGCGCAGCCGTCGAAACCCTGGATATGGATGCGGCTTTTATCCACAAGGGAACGGTATGGCAGGACTGGCGACAGGGCGGGCTGACCCGGCAGGATATTCTGGATGCCTTTAAGGTGGAGCGCCAGCCCGCCGGAACCCCGGGGTGCAGCAGCCTTTACCGGATGGAGATGAAGGGAGAGGATCTGGTCCTTGCCCGGACCGTATTAAAAGATTGCGTCTACTGGGGCCCGGCCGCCATCAATCCGAAAGCCTTGTATACCGTGGCCGTTCAAAAACCCCAGGCCTTGAACCAGACGGAAATTTTCGGGAAAACCATCGGACGCTCAGCCCCAAAACCCGCCGCAGAACTCTGGGAAACCGTGGTGGCCTTTGCCCAAAAATCCGCAGGACTCGCCCTTGACCAGGGCTTGAACGAGACTGCCGTCACATCCCTTGTGGCTCTGCTCAAGGCCCAAGGGGAGGAAGCCTCCCGGCGGTCACCGTCGGAAAGGCCTTGAGAAGCTAAAGGGGGCTGACATCAGGCCGCCTCTTGCCATGTTTCCTTCACAAGCCGGGCTGTGGAGGTAAAATTTCCCGCCATGACCCACTCTGCAATATGATCCGCCACATCCGGGTATTTTTGTTTTATGCTTGAGGTTTGGGACAGCCATTTTTCAACACAGAGTTTGTCCAGGGACGACATGGTGACCCCCAGGTTCAGCAGGTTTAAGGCCATGGCGTTGGAAATCTGTTCGAACTGGCCTTTCAAGGGTTTTACCAGGATTTTTTTCCCCAGGGACAGGGCTTCGCTGGGCAGTTCAAACCCGGCATTGGAGATCACGCCGGCGCATTGGGCCAGGTCCCTGTGAAATAAGGTTTTTGAAAAGGGATGCCATTGGATGTGGCCTTCTTCGGCCGGTTCTTCTCCCCGGTTCTGGGCATAGACGGCAAACCTGAATCCTTTAAAGGGTAGAAGCAGGTCCCGGATCTGATCCCTGCTCTCAAAGGGGAGATAGACCAGGATCAGGGACTCGTCCACCGTATCCGAAGGGGTTATGCTGGCGGGAATCACCGGGGGGACAATGGGCCGGCCAAAATGATGCCAGTGCATGCCGATGGCAATATCGGCCGGTGCAAAATATTGGATAATCCATTTGGACAAGGGATTGGACCGGTCCATGGGGATATCATGCAAAAAAGCATACTGGTGGCCGATACCGATACAGGGCCGGTTGATTTTCCGGGCGATCCATGCGCTCACGGGTTCAAAATCCGTGATCACCAGATCATAGTCTTTGGCATCAAACCGGGCCACATCCTTGAAGAATTGGCCTGGGGAAAGATGCTTCAGGGTGTTGAAGAGCCTGATCCGGCCGTTTTTCACGGAAA
>CAZAHK010000063.1:0-19710 GCA_964484555.1 uncultured Desulfobacula sp. | reverse complement strand
AACCCTTGTCAAGTAAAAAATGACATCAAATGCATTTTTTTTACTGAATAGTTACGAAAATTTTTCATATTTATCCGTTCTTGACAAACCCGGCAACCCATAGCAAATCCCATTCACCGCCTTTTCATAAAAGAAAGCCAGACCAAGGCCAGGACCATCACCCCTGCAAGGATGACGTGGATACCCAGGGCAAAAAGCAGGATGGCGCTATCAGAAAAAGGCCCTATCCACAACAACAGGCCTGTGCCTGCGGTCAGGATTCCCAGACCGTACAATCCCATTGACTGAATACTATTTTGGGTCATTTTCCGGACCAGCCAAGCATAGCCAAGGGCTGCCGGCAGCATCAAAAAAAGCCCCAGGAAAACCGAGTAGTCCATGACGATTTTCTGCACGGACGTGAGAATCCCCATGTCCCTTGTCATGAACAGATGAGCCAGGCCAAGAATCAGAGCCGTGAACCCTAGGACCGGCCATGACCCGAAAGAACCGGGCGGAGCATGGCGACCGGCAAGCAGCCGGACAATGACCAAAAATATAAGGCTGGCGGCGCCGGCCGTGAAAACCAGGGGCCAGGCCGAAAGAAAGGCCCCGAACACCCTGTTCCAGTTTTGGACGGAGGGGGGCAGATCCAGGAATCGGGCCATGGAAACCGTGACCGGCTTGCCGTTATCGCCGAAATAATCCGTCACCACCCGGCCGTTGAAAATATGGGCGTCCTTTGAATGGCAGTCTTTGCAGCCATTGGCTCCCAGGGCCTTGTCCGCCGGGGACACATTATGGCTGATGGAATAATAAGGAAGCCTTTGCACCCAGGTGGTGTCCGCTTCGACCGCCAGGGACCCGTCATTGGAAAGGGAATAAATCCGGCCGCCGTTATGAAACTGCGGGGCCACAGCGGTAAAGCGTTTGTTATCGGCCAGGGCCAGGGCCAGAGTTTCCAGTATGAGGATCATGTCTTCGGGCCTGTGGAAATCATAGGCCGGTTTTCTATCGCTCATTTTGTCCCTGCATTGGTTATAGGCCTTTTCCACCTCTGACAGAAAGAGCGGGACATAGAGGCCCTTCTCCTTATTGGTGAACAGGGTGCTCAGCACCGGATTCACCGGGGTGATGCGGGGAATCTTGTCCTTGTCCTTTGCCCGGATCACATAGGCGGGCTTCCAGGGTCGTTCATCGCCAAAGGCTTTGGTATCGGCCTGGCCGTGTTTGCCGAAGACGCCGGTATTGAGAAACATGGCCCCGACGGCGCTGCGCTTCAGTTCCGGGATATGGCAGGCCTCGCAGGAGAGCTTGTCCAGGTGGTCCTGCCGGATGCCCCGGTGCTTCATGGGGGTTGCCCCTTTATAGCCCTGGGTATGGCAGTCCCGGCAGGATCGCATGGTATTGTCCAGATCGTCGGCCACCTTGCCGTCCGTGGCGTTGCCCTTGGCAAAATTATGATTGATGTCTCCGGGATGGCAGTCAATACAGGTGAGCCCGGCCAGGTGGTGGACATCGGGGTTGGCCGGGTCTCCCCAGGAATTTCCCCGTTTACCCAGTTCGATGGAGGCATGGCAGGTGAGGCAGTTTTCCGGTTTGGGGGTAAAGACCATGTCCGGCATATAAAAGGTGCCGTCTTCATTGAAGAGGCGTTTGTTGTAAACCACCTTGGGGATTTCCCCGTCGCTGACCCGGCCGTAGACCCGGCCCAATCCTGCGGCGGCTGTCCCGGCCCATTTGAAGTTCAGGTATTTGATCTGCTCGATGCGGGTCTGCATATGATAGCGGTTGCCGTGGCAGAGAAAACAGTCCGGTTCGATGACCCCGGTTTTATCCCATCGGCTTTTATAATAGTCCCCGTCAAGGGTTTGGGCCAGTTCCGGGTTTTCGGCCAGGCGAAGATCATAGCGTTTTCCGTCCCGGTCCAGTTCCATCATGCCGCCTCCGGCATGGCAGGCTGCGCAGCCGGGTTTCTGATAGCCCTTGAAGGCCTCGGGCACCCTGGCG
Source organism: uncultured Desulfobacula sp. (assembly GCA_964484555.1). GTDB lineage: Bacteria > Desulfobacterota > Desulfobacteria > Desulfobacterales > Desulfobacteraceae > Desulfobacula. The sequence goes on along the minus strand of CAZAHK010000063.1, from coordinate 17,721 downwards.
ATGAAATCATAGGCCGTCAGATCAATTTCATCGGGATGGGTGATCCGTTTTTTGGCCAGTTGAAAATAGCCGTAGGTGATGAGGCCGCCGGTCAGTCCCGTGGACACCAGCCAGGGGGTGTCGGTGTCCTTGAACCGGTCGTCGCTTGCCTTGTCCCAGTCCATCATAAAATGATAGCCCTTGGAGATCTTATCCACATCATGGCAGGCCCCGCAGGTTTTTCGCGGAGAATAGGGCTGGTCTGCATTTTCCCCGGTCATGGGGTTGATGGTTTCTCCCCGGTCGGTTTTCAGATAAAAGGGCGGACAGGGGTCTGAAACACCAAAGGAAGATACGGGCAGGATCAGACAGGCCCATAAAAGAATCGAAACCAGGCATATTCCGCGGATCAATTTCCTATGCATCAAACCCCCTTGAAGCAGAAACGGTTCCATCCCATGAGCATGGCGGCCCCGGCAATGGTGGTGCCGTAAAACAGAACCGGTTTCCGGTTCAGGAACAATTCAATGGAGCCATTGGCCACTGTAGTTCCGGTGACCAGGAGAAGGTCACACCAGTTCACGGCATCCTCCGTCGCTTCCGGCCCTTCAATGAGAACCCCCTGCTTTTTTTGGCCGATATTTTCAGGGTCAAGGTCAACCAGCCGCAGGGGAAAAACAGGGGATAGATACTGGGCCATTCTCGGCTGAAACCCGATCTGGGTGATTTTCACATCCCCATAGGTTTCACGGATGTGGGAGACCAGCTTCACGGCACAGGCAACGGGCTCCTCGTCACGGCAATGGATGGATTTATCAATTCTTCCCAAATACCGCAGCACGGCATTTAAGGCGGATATGAACAAGGCCTTCTGAAAATTATGGGTCAAAGGCAGGCTGAAAACATCTTTGAGTGTGCCTTCAAAATTTCCGGCATGATCGGTAAAAGCTTGACCAAGGGCGCCTTTAAACTCCGCCTGCATGAGTTTTTCTTTTCCCTTTTGGATGGGATAATCCTTGGCTTCAGGGTTACCGATGGCTTCCGTGATGGACAAGACCCGGGCCGTGATCACGATTTTTTCGTCCATCAGGGTATCAAACTCCCGGAACTTGAGGGCTTTGTCTTTTAATTGGGTATAAATATCCGTTGTCATGGTGTTTCTCTTCATCTTTCAGACCCGGTAAAAGGATCTGTTGGCCTTTTTGGCGTCAAAGGGCTGTTTAAAAAATTCTCTGTAAAATTCATCGGCTTCCTTTTCCATGTCAAAATCAAAAATTTCCGGGTGAAGGGTATTGGCGATGTGCATAAGGCCCAGGACCCACCGGGGGCTGCCGAAATCCCACAGGGGGAAATGGCCGTAGATCCGGTTGTTTTTCACGGCATTGACCAGAAGATCATGGCGGATGCAATAATCGTAAAAGTCGGACACCGGGCAGGACAGAAAGCCCGAGATAAAAATAAGGTCCGGGTTCAAGGCCATGAATTCTTCCCGGCTGAGGGTCACGCCGGGCTTGCCCTTCCGTTTCAACTGCTTGTTCAGGCACTGGCCCCCGGCCGCTTCCACCAAATTGGTTTCAAAACGCTCGGCATTCAGGGCAAACAGGGGATATCCCATGGCATAGTAAACCCTTGGCCGTTCCACATTCCGGGTTTTGGACCGGATCTGGGCCAAGGTGTCGCCGATATATTGCTTCAGCCGGTTGCCTGCTTCCGTGCAGCCGGTTTTCAGGGCCAGGCGGTCAATGATGGCCCCATAGGCATCGGGCAGTTGAAGGATCTCATGGAACTCTTTCAGATAATCGGTTTGGACAAGATCAAACCACAGCTCAGAAACCTTTTCAGGATCATGGGCTCCGATGCAGACCAGGATGGCATGCAGCATTTCAAAGGCCCGGGTGGTCCGGTATCCCCCGAAAAAGCCGTGCTCGTCATAGCGTTTTTCCGCGACCTCCCCGGTGATCACGGGCCGGCTGCCGCAGGCACACCGGGCCCCGGGCAGGTGCGCCGTGATCCTGGACCCCATGGGGCCGAAAAACTCTCGGGTAATAAGGGTTTCCCCGCAATCCGGGCACAGGGTGTTTAAGCGGTCGGATCCGGGGGAATTAAAGAGATAGACATGGGCCAGTTCCTTTTCCAGCTCTGCGCAAAGGGCCTCGGATTCCCGGATGGTGGGCTCGAATTCAATATCCGCCTCGCCAAAGGGCACGAACCGCATGACCTGGAAAGGGATATCCCGTGACAGGGACGAGACGAATCCGGCAATGCGGGCCACATCCGTTTCAAAGCCCTTCATGTGGATGGCGGCGGCCTCCACATGGACCCCGGCCTCAAAGAGCCGTTTCAGATTCCTGAAAACCGGCCCGGACGAGGGAACCCCGCAGGCCTGGTAAGCCTCGTCGGTGAATCCCTTAAACCCGATATTGACAAAATCCGTAAAGGGAATCAGGGCTTCAAGGGCCTCTTCCGTCAGATAGCCGTTGGTGGAAAATCCCACCAAAAGACCCTTTTCTCTGGCCAGGCGGGCCAGTTTTAAAAATGAAAAAAACGACACCGTGGGATCATTGAGGCAGAAGGCAATGCCTTTGCAGCTTTCCTGAAGCGCTTTTTCCACAACCTTTTGGGGCGGCATTTGCTTTAAAACTGCGGGCATGGTTTCCGTTCCCCGGGCCAGGATTTCGGAAATACACCCGGTGCAGGAAAAATTACAGCCCATGGATGATACCTGCAAAAATTTATGATTGGGATAAAAATGCAGGGTGGGCAGGGTTTCAATGGAAATGGGGAACAGGGTGGAATAGCTGTCCGGATAACGTTCCGTAAGAACCCCTCCCCTGACCGTCATCATCCGGCATTTCCCGTATCCGTTTTCCGGGACCTGGCAGCCGATTTCACAGATCCCGCATTTCATGAGGCCTTCTCCTTGGTGATATGAATCCAGAGTCCAATATCCGACTGGGTCATCTGATATTGCCGGGCAAGGGATTGATCCAGGGCCGTTCTGATGCGCTGCATATTTTCAGGACCCATTCTTTTTTTGCTCATTTCAGCAAATCCGTCGTTTTTTTTGGCCATTTCCTCAAAAATAAATTTCTTTAACTCCGGCGTGCCGAATCCCCCGCCGATATGGGTTTTGCCTCCGGGCTTCAGAACCCGGTAAATCTCATTAAAGGCCCCGGTCAGATCCTGCCAGAAAAAAATAGATCCCCTGGACACCATGAGGTCGGCAAAATCGTCCTCAAAGGGCATGGTTGCAATATCCGATTTCACCGGGGTGATCCGGTCTTCAAGGCCTGCGTCCTTGATGTTTTGGGTTGCAATGGCAATGCTGTGGGGCGATTTGTCCACGGCATAAAGGTGCAGGTCCGTGACCCTTGCCAGGGAAATGGAAAGGGCCCCCGGACCTGCACCGAGGTCGATGCAGGTGCCGGCGGTAATACCGTGCATGGATGTGATCTGCTCTGCAATCACGGGATAAATGGGGGCAAACAGGGTTTTAACGATTGCATCCATGTCCATGGCTGCTTTTTTATCTTCTTCATCATCTAAATACGGATTATCCACCGGCATTTTGATTCTCCTCAATTATTTTGTTTTTTTCTCTTCTCCGGAACCGCAGGCGCATCCATGCTCCCCTGTTTTTCCATGGCATTCTTCAATTTGCTCTGAGGTACAGTTTTCGGGTTTGTCTCTGAGTTTTTCCGGGTGTTGGCATTTGCAGTCACACATGATTTTCTCCTTTGTTTGAGTTGTTTTATTTGAAGGGCCGAATCCTTCCAAGGGTCCGCCTTTTTTCCATACAATAAAAATAAACAGAACTGTTAAACCTATTAAATAAGGGATATAAATCAACAGCCCTTTAGGATAGGTCATAAAAATTTGAACGGGGGCAACACTGAGGCATCCATATAACAGCAACACCACCCAACCTTGCCAGGTGATGGGAAGCCCCCATCCCACGCCATATTTTTTAGATGGAAACCATATTTGATCTTTTTTATTTCCCATCATTATAATCCTTTTATAAAAACAGCTATCATCTCTGTCGCCGCAATCGCCGCTATCCCCCGTTTGTCATATCTGACCGTAGCAATACCTTTTAAAGCCAAGCCTTCAGCAAGCAGTTTAAGACTGTTGTTTTTCCCTACTAAACTATTGTTCCCGTCTCTGTCAGTGGGGCCGGAACCGGAAATAATCAGGGCAACCGGCACAAGATCATCACCTTTTGGAATTTCAAGCGTTCCATATATTGTTCCGCTGCCGGTTTCTATAAGGACCGGATCAGATGATGCTTCAGCATTGTTCAAGAGCATCAAAAACAACGTAACGAATAGAATCCTACGTGACATAAATGCACCTATCCATTATTTTTTCACTCTGTTTTTGGCAAAACTCCGGCTCGAAAAATGAAACAAGTCCATGGCCATCTGCCGGAGTTCGGTAGAGCAGTCGGCAAGCCTAAATTCCCGGTCCGCAGCAAATTCCCGCCAGAAGGGCGGCAGGCTGTCCAGGCGGGTGGCCATGCCCCCTTCCCTGTCCTCCACAACATAGAGAACGGTTTTGATCCCCGAATTGATGATGCGGGTCAGGCACATGGGACAGGGTTCCACCGAGGTCACCAGGACCAGGTTTTTACATTCCCGGGTTTTATTAAAATCTTCAGGATCATTCATCTTTTTTGCCCGCTCCTCGTATTTATTTAGAAGATCCATTTCCGCATGCAAATCACTTCTAAAATACGGGGAATGCTGGCGGTTCCGGCCATATTCCACAATCTCTCCCGTGGTGCTGTCCACAAGACAGGCCCCGATGCCGCCGGAGCCTTCCCGGATGGATTCCAGGGCGCTTTTCACCACGGCCAGGGCATAGCCATCGTCTTTATGGTCTTTGTTCAGGGTATAGGAGGTGATTCTCTGTTCAAGGGTCGCCAATTTTTCAGCCCTGCCGGCAAGGGCCGGGGTTTGGCAGAAAAGAACCGTCAGAACCGGTATAAGAAAAAGAGCCGTCCTGAAGAATTGTTTTCCTTCAGACCCTTTATGGGTGATCTTATTTTTCATATTTGTCCATCCTATGAAGGACGCCCAGGCATCCCTGGTTAAAAAGATTTCTGGCAAAACATTCAATGCTCATGTCCACGCCGAACATCATATGCATGAACATGCTCCTATTGCCCACGGCAATGCTTTTCCCCGGATAGTCCAGGGCCAGGGTGTTTTCCGGGACGGAGAGGAGATAGCCTGAAAAGGGAAATTTAACCGCCTCCGCGTCCAGGTCAAAGGACCGGTAACCGGCAGGATAGGCAAAGGGTTCGTGTTTTCCCGTGGAAAGGGTCAGGTAAAAAGCGTCGCCCGGCTCATGGCAGAACCAGTCGGGGCCGTTTTCGCACATGGCGTGATCTGCCGGGAAAAACGCTTTTCCGACCCCTTCCACCAGGATCAGGGCGATCTTGTGATGATCCAGGTTTGACCGAACCAGTTGTTTGATTCCCCTGATATCATCCAGATCGCCCAAGGGGGTATACACCGGGATTTTAAAATTATTTTCAGGGATATGAACCGGTTTTCTCAAGGTCGTGCCCATGGTCTTAAAGCTATGGCCCTCGGCGGCAACCACCAGGAATTCCGGCATGAGGGCCTCATCCTGGCGGATTTGAACCTCCGGCTCTTGGGACCGGAAAAGATTGATCCATTCCTTTTTTGATACGATGCGCTCAATTTTTCCCTGGGCCTTCAGATCGGAAAGCAGGTCCAGATCCGCAGGGCTGGGCCAATGCACCCCGCAGTACCGGGCCGACCAGTTGGAGGAAACGGCAAGGCCGTCCAGCCCGGAGACATCCATTTCCCCTTTCAAAGGAATCATGCCGCCGGTGCCCACAATGACCGGGGTATAGCCGGAAATTTTTATGAATTTATCGGCCTCGGCCATGGCCGTGGCACACATCCTTTCCCAGTCTGCTTGGGAATGGGCAAAATGGCGGTGGCTGAAAAACTGCTGGACATAGCTGAGGCACACCAGATTAGGCTCGTACTGGTCAATAAGGTCCAGGGCCGTCCGCGTCACCCATTCATTGGCCTTTTCATCCACATCCCCGGGATAGGGATTCCAGCTCAGGACCTTGCTGAGCATGGCGGCTGCCGGATGCGATTCTTCCTTCTTTTGTCCGGATTCAAGATCAAACCGGTTCTGCCACTGTCTTGCATCAATAATGGCCAGACTCATACCCCCTCCTTTTCCCGTTTTTCCGTCCAGGCCACCTTGGTGCCCAGCATGGCGATGCCGGCCCCGCAGGCAGGACAGGTATTACCGGGGGCCAGGAATTCATCGAGCCGGTCCCCGGAACAGCCTAGGCTGAAGCGTTTGACGGCCACGGCCCCGCAGGCGGGGCAGAGGGTATTCACCCAGTCGGACCCCACAAAATTATGAAAATAGATATAGGGCAAAAACTTTCTCGATGATTCCAGCACCTGGTTCATCCGCTCGATATCCGGGTATTTGAACTCCTTCATATTATGTTCGGGTAGAAGCCTGAACACATGCCAGGGAATATCGGGATTGATATCCTGGATGAATTCCGCAATATCGGGCAGCTCATGGTCGTTGACGTTTTCAATGACGGGGGAGGCAATCTCGATATGGCAATGTTGGGACAGGGTATAAATATTTCTCAGGATGGGGTCGATGCTGTTGACCCCCACATATTCCTTGTAAAAGGCATTGGAAAACCCCTTGAGCCCCACATGGACAAAGGAAAAAATCTCGGCCAGCATGAGGGTGGATTCTTCCGTGGTATACCCGTTGGTGAGGCAGCCCATGGGAATGCCCTCCTTTTTTGCATATTCCGACACCCGCATGAGGCTGGGCAGGGATACGGCCGGTTCGTTGACATTAAAAATAATATTGTGGCAGCCCAGTTTCTTTGCCATGGCCACAAGCTTTTCCCCGGAAAATTCAAACATCACGTCCTGGACCTCGGCCGGATCCCGGCAGGCGATAAAGGAATTGGAGCAGTACCGGCACCGGAAATTGCAGCCTGCGGTCCCGATGATCATGGACCGTGATCCGGGCCAGGCATGGTAAAACGGCACGGACTCGATTCGTGAGGGCGAATAGGTGCACCACCGGTCCGGATAGAGTTCCACGGCCCTGCCCCCTTCATCCGCATACATGCCGCAGAAACTTTTTCCCTTGGTCAGATCGCATCTGTGTTCACAAAAATGACATTTCATAGATTCACCTTTTCATTCATATGGGAGGGGATAAGTTTGGGAACCACCACAAACACCCCTTTTTGAGTCAAATCACATTCAATATTATCTCCCAGCACACAGGAAAGAACCTCATCGGTCAGGGTTTTCCCGGTCTCTCCCCTGGCCCTGACCCCGCCTTCATGGATGAGGATCACGTCGTCACAATAATAATGGGTCAGGTTGGGGTCATGCAGGGTCACCAGGACCGTCATGTTTCTCTTCCGGGCCAGGCCCTGCATGAGGGCCATGATCCTGTGCTGGTTGGCAAAATCCAGGTGGGAATTGGGCTCGTCCAGGAGCATGATGGGCGTGTCCTGGAACAGCCCCCTGGCCAGCATGACAAGCTGGCGTTCCCCCCCGGACAGGGTATTGAAGGCCCGCCCTGCCATGTGGCCGATGCCGGTTTCCGCCATGGCGTCCAGCGCCTTTTGTTTTTCTTTTCTGGATGGGGCGGACCAGGCCTTGATCCTTGCCGCCCCGGCCATGAGGACCATGTCCAGGCAGGAAAAGGAGAAGGGGGAAAAGCTCACCTGGGGGACGACGCTGATCATTCGGGCGATCTTATCCCGGCCCAAGTCCCGGATGTCCCGGCCCAGGACCCTGACCCTGCCTTCAAGGAGGGGCAGAAGCCCGTTGATGCAGCGCAGCAAGGTGGTTTTGCCCGACCCGTTCCGGCCCATGAGGGCGCAGATCCGGCCCGGCGCAACGGTCAGGTCGATATGGGAAATCACGGGAATCCCGCCATAGCCTGCGCTGATATTTTCAATACTGAGGTTCATGGGAAAACCTCGCTTTTCCGGCGCTGACCACGAGATACCCCAGGAAGGGAGCGCCGAATATGGATGTGACGATACTGATGGGGATTTCGGACAGCATGAGGCTCCTGGCCACGGTGTCCATGACCATGAGAAACAGCCCCCCCAATACCGCGGTCATGGGGATGAGCCTCCGGTGCTCGGACCCCGCCAGATACCTGGCAATATGGGGCACGATAAGCCCGATCCAGGCCACATTGCCCACGGCTGTCACGGAACAGGCCACCATGAGGGTGCTGACCAGCACATAGAAAATCCGCCACCGAGCCACATGGATGCCCATGGACCGGGCATCTTCTTCCCCCTGGGTCATGAGGTTCAGGCGCCAGGAAAAAGCCGTGATCAACAGAATGGCGGGGAAAAGAAGGGGGACTGCCGCCCGGACCTTGACCCAGGAGGCGGTATTGAAACTGCCCATGGTCCAGAAAATAATCTGGATGAGTTGGTCATAGGGATTGGCCATATACATGATAAAGGAGAGCCCGGCCTGGAAGATGGCGGAAATCACAATCCCGGAAATCACCAGGACCGAAGGAGAACCGTCCCGGCTCAGGGAGGCCAGGATATAGGCCAGGGCCACGGCCAGAATGCCGAAGGTAAAGGCACTGGTCTGGATGACCAGGGCCATGGGACTCAAAAACAGGATGACCAGGGCTGCGCCGAAACCGGAACCGGCGGTCACCCCCAGGATGTCCGGGGCCGCCAGGGGGTTCCGGAAAAGGGCCTGGAACACGGCCCCTGCCGTGGAAATCCCCGCACCCACAAAAATACTCAAGATAATCCGGGGCACCCGGACATTCCAGAAAATCAGCATCATGTCCGGAGGCGCAGAAAAAAACCGGTTTTCAACCCCCAGGGGAGCCAGGAGGAGTCCTATCACCTGGCCCGGCGCAATGGGATACCGGCCCGTGCACAGGCAGATGAACAATATTGCCGGAAACACCAGGCCTAGGATGATGACTGTTTTTTTCAAGGGAGTCTGCCTCCCAGTTCTTCAAAACTGTGCCCGGTAAATTGTTTATAAAAGGCATTGGCCGTCGCCGCCATATCGATATCGCTGAAAAGATCCGGATACAGGGTTTTGGCGGACCAGACCACGCCCAGGACACAGTGGGGGGCCGGGTAATCCCACCACCCGATATTGGAGGGAAAGGAGACTATTTTTTTCTCTTTGATGGCCGTAATGGTTTGAAACTGGGGATTTCCCAGGATCGCATCCTTGCCGTACACATCCAGATAGGAGCCCAGGAAGATCACCTCGGGATTCCATTGGGCGATCTGCTCCGGCGACACATCGGCCCAGAAGCCCTTCAGTGAAGAGGCCACATTAACGGCGCCGGAAAGTTCGAGAATCTTTGTCTGAAGCATATTGCCCGTGGCCACGGAATAGACGCTCCGTGGCCCGGCAAACATGACACGGACCGGTCTTTCCACCCGGCCTTTCAGGCGGTTCTGCACCAGGTCCACCAGGTCCTGACAAGCCCGGATATAGGTTTCCCCCCTGTCCTTGCAGTCCAGGACATCGCAGATGAGACGGACGGCCTCATAGCTTTCCTCCAGGGTCTCTCCTTTGACGGCTACCACCGGGATGCCGGCGTTTTCAAACTGGCTGATTTCAGAGGTATCCATGGAAGCATAGGCAAAGATCAATTCCGGATTCAGGCTGACAATGCCTTCGACATTGAAGCTATGGCCCTGGAGCATATCGGGAAGGGCTGCAAAGGCGGGATCGATTTTTTCCAGGGCCTTGGCTTCAAGGCCGTAGATGCTTCTATCGACCAGAAGATGCTGCATGTTCAGGGCATAGACGATTTTCCCGCCGAAATGGTGGAGGGCGGCAATTTTTTTGGGGTGCCGGGGAATTTCCACTTTCCTTCCCAATTGATCGGTAATGGTGAGGGTTTGGGACTTTTTTTCCGAAAGAAAGTCACATCCTGAAAAAACAAGAATCAGAAGGCCTCCAAGGATTAGAAAGCCGAACCATTGCAGGGGTTTCATTTGACCTCCCAGTACACCAGGGCCGACCGGTTTCCTGCGGGCCAGACATATTTTCCCTTTTCAAGGGTCAGATTTTTTTCCAGCAATTCCGTCAGGAAAGCATCATATTCGTCATTGTCTGCAAGCCCCAGTCGGTTTTTGATTTCATCCAGGGCCTCTTCAAAGGAATTGCTGGCCCAGCCGGGCCAGGTCCCGTCGGCCTCCATGACCACATCCGGGTAGATGTCCATGCCCAGGAGGGCATTGTAGGCAATCTGAAAATTGGGGCTGTCATAGGGCTGGCCCAGGACTTTTTTTGCGGCAAGGGCCATGACGGAGCCGGCCAGGGGTGCCCGCAGAACCAGGATACAGGCTTTTTTAGCCGTGGCCGCCATCTTTTCCACAAAGGCGTTAAAATCCCCCACCCCATACATGGAATGGGAGGCCAGGATATAATCATGGGGTTCTGCATCATCCTGGGGCCAGTTTCCCGTTATCATATCCACGTTGGTAATCCGTTGCTGATGGATTTTTTCTTTCAGCACCTCCTGCATGGCCAAAGAGGGTTCAAAGGCCGTCACCCTGGAGGCATAGGGAGATACCAGGAGAGACCATTTCCCGGTGCCGGCACCGATATCCAGCAAACTGGACCCCGGGTTGTCCATTAATTTTTGAATCAGAAAATCCCTGGATGAATCGGGCTTTGCCCAGCGTTCATCCACCATTTTGTCAAAATCCTTGGCCTTGTGCTTCCAGAAATCCTCGTCCCTGCCTTCCTTTTTCCGGGCAAAGGCCTTGTTCTGCATCCCGGAAAGGTCTTTCCATAATTTTGCCCAGTCCGTGAGCGCTTCCATATTTTACCTCGCTGTTTACATTGTCCGCACAAAGGGGCCATGGTCCGTATGAACCACTTCAACGCCGGCGCCATAGGTTTTTGTCAATAAATCTTCGGTCAGGACCGTATCAGGCCTGCCGAAAGCCACGAGTTCCCCTTTTTTCATCAGCATGATCCCATGGGCAACGGCTGCGGCCGCATTGGGGTCATGGGTGGTGAACACCACGGTCCGACCCTGTCCTGCGATGGTTTTCATGAGATTCAGCATCCGCCGCGTATTCATCAGATCCAGATGGGAGCAGGGTTCATCCAGGAGCAGGATCTCCGGGGCCTGGGCCAGGGCCCGGGCCACATGGGCCAGTTGTTTTTCCCCGCTGCTGAGCCGGGTAACGGCCTTTTGAGCCAGGTGGGTTATGCCCACGGTTTCAAGGGCTTTTTCCACCTCGGCCCTGTCCGCCCTGCCGGGCATGGCGAGGAGCCCCAGATGAGGGGCCCTGCCCAGAAGCACATATTCCTCAACATTGAGATCAAAGGGCAGGGTCTCATTCTGGGACACCATAGCGATGAGCTGCTTGATCCTTCCGGCCTTATAATGGGATCGTGGTTTTTCAAAGAACCAAAGATCTCCCCGGCCCGGAGGATAAAGCCCCAAAAGGATATACAAGAGAGTGGTTTTGCCGACCCCGTTGGCCCCCAGCACCGCCGTCACCGTACCCGTAAAAAGACTGAATTCCATGTTGGAAATAACCGGCGGACCCTGTCTATCATAGGCAAAGCTTAAATTTCGGATACTGACCGCCGTTTTCATCTCATCCCCTTTTCAAGGCAAACCGGCGGTTCATTAACAGGGCCAGGAAGAGCCCGGCCCCGATAAAGGAGGTCAGGATTCCCAGGGGGATCTCACCTGAAAGAAGGGTTCTGGACACGTCATCACAGAACAGAAGGAAAAACCCGCCCAGAAGAAGGGATACGGGCAGGGCCGTTTGTGCGTCGGATCCGCAGAGCCGCCGGGCCATATGGGGAACGATGAGTCCCACCCACCCCACCTGGCCGGTCTTGCAGACCACGGCGGAGGTGGCCAGGACAGCCGTCAGGAGCAGCAGGAGCCTTTCAAGGGAGGCATTAGCCACCAGGGAAAAAATGGTTTCATCCTGCATGGATAAAAGATTCAGCCGCCACCGGAAAAGATAAATCACCAGAAGGCAGGGAAGGCAGACGGCCGCGACTTGCAGGGTATCGGACCAGGTAATGCCCCAGAGCCCGCCCAGGAGCCAGAAGGTCAGTTCCGGCAATTCCCGCAGCGGATCAGCCAGGTATTTTAAAAGCCCGGTGCCCGAGGCAAACATGGCGGATACGGCAATGCCGGAAAGAAGAAGCCTCAGCACCCAGTCCCCAAATTTGATCCGGGTAGCGATGAACCAGGAAAGGCCCAGGCCGGAAAAGGCGAACAGGGCCGCAGCCCCCTGAATGGCCGGGATGCTCCCGCCCAGGATAACGATCCCCAGGGACGCGCCAAAGGCCGCACCGCCGGAAACGCCCAAAAAACCCGCATCCACCAGGGGGTTTCGAAAGATCATCTGGAACACCGTTCCTGAAGCGGCCAGGACCATGCCGGCCATAAAGGCCATGATGATGCGCGGTATCCGGATGTCCAGGATTACCTGCCGCACCAGGGAATCTTCCATCATGTCGGAAAGCCGGGTGACAAAGGGCGACGGATATCTGCCCAGAAATACGGACCCCAGGAGAAGAATCATGGTAAATACCAGCACGGGAAGCATTTTTATTTTACCGGATCCCATGTTATTCCCATACCGGCATAAGATGTTTTTCAATAATTACTTCATCCAGCCCGTACAATACCCTGTAAAATTCTTTTACGGTTTGGTTCATGTCCAGGATCTCCCGACCATCAGGCCCGAACCTGTCCGGATAGGTCATCCTGGCCATCCACAGGGCGCCCAGTATCCACCGCGGGGAGGCCGAGTCCCAGCCGTAAATATCCTGGGGAAAGAGATGCAGGTCTTTTTTCTGCACGGCCTTTAACCGGCTCCATTTTGAATCTTCATAAAGCCCTTTGATGACCTCGGGACCCTTGAGCTGATACCAGACAATGAGAAAAATCTTATCCGGGTTCCAGGCGGCCACCTGTTCAAACCCCGTGATCTGCCAGCCGTCCCGGAGGGTCAGGGAATCCAGCCAGACCGGGTTGCCGCCGGATATCAACGCCTGCTGGGTCTGGAACCACCCCATGGCCGGAACATTCAGGGACAGGATGTTTCCCCGGTTATTGTATTCCAGGACCAGGACCCCGGGTTTTTCACCGGGAGCAAGGCTTCCGGTCCTTTCCCGGATCAGGGAAAGTTTGTCCTGATAATACCGGATCAGCTCATGGGCCCGTTTTGTATTCCCCAAGACCTTGCCTAAATTTTCAAGATCCTTTAAAAACATGTCCGGCGTTTCCGCACCCACATGCAGGACCGGAATCCCCAGGATTTTGAGGGATCTGGAAAGGCCTGTCTCAACCGTGGATTTGGTAATGACCAGATCCGGTTTCAGAGCCGCCACGGATTCAGGGCCGGGATTGGAATCCAGGGTCTGCTTCAGGGAAATTTCCGGGTCCACCAGGTCTAAAAATTCATCGCTCTTTTTGACCTTGACCTCAAAGCCTTTGAGGCGGTCTTTGGCTTCTTCAAACAGATAGAGCATGTGAAGGGGAATAAAAGGGGCTGCGCCCACCACCACCAGCCGTTCCGGCAATTTTTCAAACGCATGGAACTTTCCCGCCGCATCCGTAAAGGAGACGGCGGCGGAAGAATTGGCAACAGAGGCCATCCCGGAAACCAGGACGAGAAATATCAGTTTTCGGATAAGGGTCATGGATTTTCTCCCCTGCTTTTATTTTTTTTCAACACCGGGACGCAGATTTTCCGGTTAATTCCGTCCAGCACTTGAATGACCCGGATATTGATCCCGTAGGTGGAAAAAAGGACCTCCTCGGTCAGTACCTGGTCCGGCTTTCCCGAGACCGCCATGGACCGGTTCTTGAGGATACCGACCTGGTCTGCATGTAAAAAGGCGTGGTCCGGGAAATGGGAGGCCATGATGATGGTGATGCCGTCTTTGGACAATCTGCCCACCTTTTCCAGGATTTTCACCTGGTTGCCCAGATCCAGGTGGGAGGTGGGCTCATCCAGGAGCAGGACCCGGGGGGACTGAGTCAGGGCCCTGGCAATGAGGACCAGTTGCCATTCCCCGCCGGACAGGCGGTTGCAGGGTCGCCGGGCCAGGTGGGCAATGCCGATTTTTTCCATGGACTCCAGGGCCTTGTCCCTGTCTTGTTTTGACGGGGAAGAAATCATGCTGATCCGGGAGGCCCTTCCCATGACCACGATTTCTTCTACGGTAAAGGGAAAGGCGGAAACCAGGCTCTGGGGAACATATCCCAGTTTTCCGGCGATCTTTGCCGGACCCATGGCGTTTAGATTTTCTCCGTCAATGGCCACGCTGCCCGAGGCAGGGGTCAGCACCCTTGAAATGCATTTGAGCAGGGTTGATTTTCCTGAGCCGTTGGGCCCCAGAAGACAGAAGACCTCCCCCGGCTCCAGGGAAAAATGGATGCCTGAAAAAATACAGTCTTCCGCTTTGTCCGTATACCCAAAGGAAAGATCCCGTATATCCACCCGGCCGGCCATGGTTCAGGACGCCTTCTGGCTTTTTCTGAGTAAAAAGGCAAAGACCGGGGCCCCGAAAACAGCGGTGAGGATACCGATGGGGATTTCCGTGGTCATGGCCGTCCTGGCAATGGTATCCACGGCCACCAGATAGGCGGCCCCGATGACCATGGAAATGGGAAGCAAATATTTGTGGTCCGGCCCCACAATGAGCCGCCCGATATGGGGGATCATGATGCCGATCCAGCCGATGATCCCGCTGATGCAGACGGCGGAGGCCGTTGCAATGGTGGCGCTGAGAATGATGACGGCTTTCAGGGCTTCCGTATTGATGCCCAGGGATTTGGCGTCTTCTTCGCCCATGGACAAAAGGTTGATCCGCCACCGGACCAGGAGCAGCACGGCCATGCAGACCATGAATATGGGCAAGGTGATCAAAAGATTTTTAAAAGACACATGGTTCAATGACCCCAGGAGCCAGAACACAATGGCCGGCATCTTGTTCATGGGATCAGCCATGTATTTTAACAGCGAGGTCAGGGCCGAGAACAGGGAGCCCACCACAATGCCGGACAGGACCAGCATAAGCACCGGGGTCATCTTATAGACCCGGGACAGGGCATAGGTCATGGCCACGGAGGCAAGGCCGAATAAAAATGAAATGAGGTGGATCATCCAGATATTGTCAAAGAAAAGAATGGCCAGGGCTGCGCCGAACCCGGCCCCGGCCGCCACCCCCAGGATATGGGGGCTCACCAGGGGATTCTGGAAAACGCCCTGGAAAGAGGCGCCGGATATGGACAGCGCCGCACCGACCAGGAGCCCGGCCAGAATCCGGGGCAGTCTCACGTCCATGACCACGGAATAGGTGGTCTCGGACCAGTCCGGTTCCAGGGACAGGATTGGCGAAAACAGAATTTTCAAGGTCTGGAGAAAAGGGATGGTCACCCGGCCCAGGCACAGGGATGCAAACACCACCAGGACAAGAACAGCCATAAAAATCCTGATCCAGGTCTCGGGTGAAAACCGGTTGGACCTTCCCTGGATATGCATGGGTTTATCCTTTATGGCTGATCCCCTTCATCATTTTCAATTCATAGGCGCCCGAAAGGATATCCTTGACCTGATCATCATTCAGATCAAACCCCATGATCTCCTTGTAAAATTCCTTGACCAGGCAGTCCACACAAAGATCCTGAAATCTTTCCGGATAGACTGTGGATGCCAGCCACAAGGGAAAAATGACGGCCGACTCGGCCGTGGGGCGGTTGAAGATAAAAATTCCGGCCGGCTGGAAATAAATCTGTTTGTCCCGGACCGCCTTGATTTTTTCCCACTGGGGATCCTTAGATAAATCCTCCGGTTTCCCGGAATTGATGACCAGGATATCCGGGTTCCAGTCCAGGACCTGTTCCATGGAAACCTCTCCCAGCCCTGAATGAAGGCCGGTCTGGGTCCCCAGGGTGGTAACGGTTTCTGCGGCATTCAGGCAGCCGGCCAATTCAATATGCTCCTGCATAAAGGTGTCCCCGCCCAGGGTCACCAGATGGCTCGGATTATACCCCTGGAAGACTTTTTTCTTAAGATGTTCGGGGATATCCTTTGTCCTTTCCCGGACCAGACCCGTGATCCTGTCCAGGAAAGCCGCGTATTTTTCCGCCCTGTCCGGGGTATTGAACACATAGGCGTAAAACCGGATTTCTTTTTTGATATCCACCAGCCCCTCTCCCATGCTGTCTTCCAGAATGGCCACCGGGATCCGGGTCTTTTCAAGGACGATGCCGCCGTCAATATCTCCGGCAACGGCAATGTCCGGGTCGGCGCCGATGAGTTCTTCGATATTGATACTGCCGGAAGTGGTCCTGGGCCCCGGCAGATCCGCGATCCGGGGATACATTTCCCTGACCAGGGTGGACATTTTCAGGGTATTGGTCACGGCGCAAAGCCTGTCCTGGACGCCCAGGATAAAGGCAATCTGGCCGGTTGGCCCGCCCAGGAGCGCGATCCGTTTCAACGGATCCGTCACCTCAATGGTCCGTCCCTTCATATCGGTCAGGGTGCGGGTCTTGCCCTGGATCCCGGCTTGTTTGGATTCGTGGACCATATACACCCGGATCAGAAAAGCAAAGGCCAGAATCCCGAGGCCTACACATAAAATTCTTGATTTTGTCATTGCAAGCCTTTCACGAGATTGACAAAAGAATAAAATATATTTTTTGAGCCTGACAGCAGGCCCCCGATTATCCGGAGCGCCTGCTATGATAAAGATTAGAATCTTCCTTGAAAGGCTATGAAAAAGGTTTGCCCCTGCTGGGGAGAACCGATCTCCATTTCATAATTTTCATCAAAGAGATTTTTCACGCCGACTTCCACATTGAAGCTCTTGTGAAGAGAGAGTATCATTTTCATATTTGCCACCCAGAAATCACCTACCTCAACTTGATTGAAATTAACATCGTCGTCATATCTTCCTGCATTATATTCAGCACTTGCAAACAAGGAGACCCAGTTATTCAATTTATACAGATCGCTCAAATAAAGCTTATGCTCCGGAACGCTGTTGAGTTTATCGGTGATTGCTCCCGGTGTCTCGTTTTTGGCATCTACGTATGTATAATTGATTTCAAAATCATTATCCGGAATCATTTTAGACTGAAATTGAATTTCAAAACCCTTAAGGCTAGCTTCATCAATATTCTGGTATTGTTCGTCATACGTCGGATCTACAATGGAAACGCTTTCTATCTTGTCCTTTACGTCGGAATAAAACAGGGCCAGGCTGATGTTGTTGTAATTAGGCAGGGGCTTTGAAAAACCAACCTCATAATTGGTTGATTTTTCCTCCCCTAGTGCCGGATTGGGTTTAAAATCATTGTCTATGCCATCGGAATATAATTCTTTGAGTGTCGGCCATCTTGTTTTCCTGCCCACTGAGAAATGGATATCCATATCTTCCATCACCGTCACGATAAGGCCAGCCTGGGGATTGAAGGAAGAGGCGGAATCCCTTATTGTGCCATTGCTGAAACCGTCAAAGGATTTTTTGGGTTCCTGAATATCATAGCCCATCCCCGCTACAAAGGCTATGTTATCCGTAAACTTAATATCATCCTCAAGGCCAAAGGAATACATGTCCTGCTCATATTCTCCCCATGGGTCGTTTAAAGCGCCTTGCTCGGTATGTACATCTTTTTTAT
>CAZAHK010000062.1:0-19932 GCA_964484555.1 uncultured Desulfobacula sp. | reverse complement strand
GGAGATGGGGTCTTTCGGATTTACCGTATGGGCTTTTTCACAGATGGAGCCGATGCGGATCAATAAATCTTTCATTTTGTTTTTCCTAATGGATTAAATGTCTATTGGGCAAAGGTTTTTTTTGCCCGGCGGATTTTTCTGATCAGATTGATGAAGCTAAATAAAAGGATGAGGGCCAGGAACCACCATATCTCTGGGGGAAAGGTCCGGCGGCCGGCAAAGGCGGCGTAAAAATAAGGGGCGGTGCTGGAAACAAAGGCAATCAGGCTCCAGGTAAAAATCGCCCTGAAGGTCTGGATTTCGCCGGTGATGGATGCCATCAGCCGGCTCCAGCCCATGACATAGGTCGGCACGGTGACCATGTCCAGAAAAAAGAAAATCCAGGGGTTGATGCCGAATTCCTGCATGGTTCTGTAGAGCACCAGGAATTTAGCCACGTCATAGCCCCAGATGGCGACCATGGCCCGAAACCGGGTTTTTGAACCCAGGTTCAATTTCATCAGATATTGCTCTCATTGACATGGAATGAAATTTCAGCCCCCGTGACCACACTCCGGCCGGTGTGAACAAAGGCGGCCACCCAGATGGATTCGATCAAAAAGATCATCCAGGGATTCCACAGGGCATGGAGCCCGAGGCGAAGCCCCGGAAGGCCCTCCGGCGCCGGAAACATAAGGACGACGATGAGGGAATAGGCAATGCCCCCGAGGGCCATGAGCTGGTAGGGGGTGATCTTTAAACCGCCCCGGAAATCGGCCCGGAAAAATTCAGACACAAACCGCCAGACCTGGGTCACGATGAGGGTTTCCAGAAAGGCGGCTGCATAATATCCGTTCAGGAACAGCCAGGTCCCGACAAGTGCGGCCACGGAATAGAGGCCCGCCGTCATGATCTGGACCGGGATCACTTTTTCCCCTTCCAGGCCCGAGGCATAGGCGATTTTTTTGGTCCTCCCGGAAAAAACCAGGTAAAACCCGGAGAACAATCTTTGAACAAAGGGGCTGCATTGGTGGAGGGGTTTGCCGTAACAGCACCCGAAACTGATGCAGGCCAGCCGCCCCAGCCCCTCTCCATAGGCATAGGCCACACACAGGGCCGACAGGAAGACCGTGACGTTGACATCAAACCGAAAGGCCCGCCCCAGGGTCAGGTTCGTAAGATATACCAGCCAGGGGCTGATCAGAATGCCGATGAAAACGGCCCCCCCCACGGTAAGGGTTCCCTTTTTTTTCTCCACCATCCGGGCCATGATTTTTGAGGCGGGCATGCACAGGCCCAGCGTGGCCAGGATCAACAGGCAGAGTTCGGATAAGGGGATTCCGGCCGAGGCCCCCAGGATAAAAAATATGATCACGGCAAAGGTATAGGCATTGGCGCATAAAAGGCCGTAATAGGTCAGGTTCAACCCCTCCCATTTTCCGTGAAGGGATTTTTCCTTTGGCAGGACCGCCATGATCTGCCATTTTTCCTTGGGCAGGGTTTTAAACCCCCAGATGATGGTGATGAGAATTGAAACGGCAAGGATACTGAGAAAAACCAATTGATCCATTAAACAGCCCTCCCTATGGTTTCCCGGACATTGATTTCGGTTTCCACCAGGGGTTTTCCAAACCCTTGGGAGAAGCGGCTCTGAACATCGGTCCGGTTCAGGTTTTCCAGCAGATCATCTGAAAACCGGACCCGGTTTTTCTGGAAAATGAGGATCGTGGTGGAACTGCCCGGCCGAAACAGGCTTTTGGGCCGGCCTTTTTCAAGGAAAAGCCCCTTTATGACCGGGCAGGGGTATTCATACCGCTTAATACTGTAACACTGGACAATCCGCCCGATCATGAGGGCCACAATTTCCACCATGGCCACAAGGCCGATACGGGTTCCGTTGTCCACATCCGTATCCATGACGGTCACCACCCGCCGGTTTTTTGAAAACGGTGTCACCGACTCGACCACCGCCCCCGGATTACAGGAATGGAATGCCCCGTTCATCTCGTAAACGTCCACCACCTTTCCCGAGACCGGGGTATGGTTATAATGGTATTTTTCAGGCGTCAGCCGGAACACGGCATAATCTCCGTTTTCAAAGGCCGATAACCAGTGGGCCTTGTCCTGCCCGATAAGTTCCTGGAAATTGAAAAATTTTTCCTTGATGAACAGGGACCCGGTTTCGCTGAAGGACCCGGTTAATACCCTGGCATCGGCCGGGGAAACAACACAGGAAGCATCCCCTGTCATGGGCCGGCATTCCCAGTACCGGATCTGTCGTTCAAACAGTTTCCGGTAGGTATTGAGTTCCTCAACCCTGCCATGAATTTCTTCCGGAGGGATGCCAAGGGAATCCAGCATCTTCAGCGGGTCTGAAATCCCGGAACGGCCCGGGCAGTCATAGTTCAGGTATCCGAAAAAGGCGGAAAACCGGGCTGATAACAATAGATTGAAAAGAAAAGGGGTGTTTTCCCGGATACCGGAATAGAGGGTTTGGATCATCCGGTCCGCCAAAAGGCGTTCAGTCCTGACCCTCAAGGTTTTTCGTTCAATATACTGGTGGGCAACGGATTTCATAAATGTTTCCTCCTATTCCGGATGCCGGGTTTGCCTGTCGGTAAAAAGAATCATCAGAAAAATGAGTTTCCGGATGTCTTCCAGGGCCAGGGTATCATTCAGGCAGGGATGTCTTATGGATTCCAGGAAAGCGGAAAGGTCCCGGCCTTTCAGAATGAGATCCAGCGCAGCCCTTAAGGCCGGATCTCCCGAACCGGCCCCGCGGTCCATTTTTTCACATTCCTCTTGTAATACCGAAAAGGCTTCCGCCGTTTGTTTTTTTCTCAGACCGTTGATAAAATAGGCTTCCGCCTTTTGATTGAACAGGTCTCCCTTCAGTTTCATGGGGTCCTTCGTCCGGCTGGTTTCCATGATCCCGCTGACCAGCCTGCCGCAGGCTGAGGCAGTGGAAGAAAAGAGCCTGGTTTCAAGGCCGGACAGGGTGTCTTCAAGGTTCATGGTTTTTATCAGGTCCCGTCCGTCCGCTTTGATGGTCGCAATCAGGGCCTTTTGATAATCTCTGACCCTCACCCGGGTATATCCCGGATACCTTCGGCTCTGTCTTGTCTTTGGAATCCTGGAAAGGATGCTTAAAAGAAAGACATTCCGGGTCCGGGTTTTGACAAAAAAGGTGGGAATGTTGAGGGCGCTGCAAAAAAAGACCTGGCGACGCTCGCTTTCCACATCCGGGGTATCCGGGATCATCCAGGGAGTCACCTTTCCGGATAGGATATACTGAAAGGAAAGGGCCGTCACCAGGTTCTGGAGATCGGCGGCCTCTCCCATATCGGACAGGATATTTTCAAATATGCTGTAATAGCGGTATTCAAACCCGCTATAGCCCATTTTTGAAAATTCCCGGAGCCGGACCAGTTGATAAAGGGGCATCTGCTCGTCAAAGACGCCCATCTGGGCCAGGTCCTTTTTTAATTGGTCCCCATTGCCCGGTCTCCCGTCCAGGGAGGGGCTCTGGTCCGTGCTCATGACCGACACGAAATAGTCGACGAGCCTGGCATCCGGAATAAAATCCCCCCTGAGCAAAAACATCCGGCTGATGATCCGGTCCAGCCAGACCGGGCCAAAGGGCGTCACCGGGTTTCCCAGGACCCGGATATCCGCCTTTTTTTTCCACCGCCTCCAGATCATGCGCAGATGGGTATAGTCGATTTCATGGGGCAGAAACCCCAGGGCCTTTTCCGGGTGGAAATCTTCAAAATTCAGCCTCAGGGGCGAGGCGCTGTAGGTGCCGGGAAACAGGCATAGAAAATGTTCACTGATTTTTATGGACAGGTCTCCCAGATATTTTTCATGAAAGGGGGTAAACCCTGATCCGGGGTCGGACAGGAGCCTGCCGAGTTTTTTGCTGCCCAGGCTGATATGGGTCCCGTTGTTGGCGAGACTCATATTTGAAGCGTTGGGCAGAACCACCAGGTTTGAGGTAATGATGCCGGCTTCTTTCAGCTTGGAGATCCCGTTGATGTGGCTGCGGCTCAAAACCTTGTGGCAGAGCTTCATATACTGGTGCTTTTCCTGCCCCCGGGTCCAGCCGGACAAACAGGGGCTCATGAACAGGTCCCGGTAAAAAGAATCGGAAATACAGTCATTGAGTTCTTTTTGCCGCAAAGGGGGGGATGAGGAAAAAAAGACTCTGACTTCCTGTCCATGGTCCTGGAGAAGGAATTTCTTCTGGGCATACTGCACCAGGACCTGGGTCAGCAAAAACCGGATCAGGGTTTCCCGGGCAATGTTTTTGCCCAGGCTGCCGGAACGGTTGGCCGCTGCGGGATAGAAGGAAAAAATTTCAGGAGAGGTATTGTCGTTTAAAAAATGAGCCATCATTTTTTCCCCGGCTATCCGGAGAAAGGAGTGAAGGCTCTCCTCTGATCCGACAATGTCGGCCAGGGACAGTTTTAACAGGTAACTCACGGGAATGCGGACGAATTCCTCGCCCTCTTTCATCAGGGTGAAATGATCCGCATCGGTCCGGGTTTCGGAATCGGGGCGGGTTTTGTCGGATTTCAGATCCGCTTTGAACACCAGGTTGGAAAATGAATTCAGCGCCCTCCTGGGAAACCTCACCCAACTGTTTTCCCAGATATTGTCCCGGCCCTGGTTCAGATATTTATCCAGGTATTTATTCAGGGCTTCAATTTTTTTTCTGGAGGTGTCCCCGGATTCTGCCCGGCGCACCATATTTTTATAATAATTGGAATCTTCAATGGCCAGGGCAAGATCCAGATCTTCTTTCTTTCCCAGGACTGCTGCCTGGAATTCATTTTCCACACCGGCCGTGCCGTCTTCAGAGGAAAAGGGCAGGGATCGGACGAATTCATCCGGAGAGCCGGTGTTGATTTCCATGACCCGGAGAAGGTGTTCCATATCCGGGGCTGAATAAGACATTGGGTCTAATTTGGTTTTTTTTGCATATAATCCCATCGTTTCCGTCAGCCTCCTGTTTTGTTTTCACCCCTAACCAGGGTCCCGGGTTCAATATCTCAGGAATTTATTTGGAAATGATGATTAACCTGCTAAGAAATGGTTTGAATTTATTTGAGTTTAAACTGGATCACGATCCCATGGAGCTTCTGGTACAAATGGGTCAGTTTCCGGATCTGGTCTTCGATCCGCTTGGTGTCCGCAAATGTTGCCACACAGGCTGTGCCCACATCCATGACATCCTGCCGGGTGTGTTGGGTCCGGTCCACGGCATCCTTTGCGTCTTTGGCAATGGAGCGGGCTGAATGGGAGACCTCATTTAATCGTTTTGAAACCTCTTTTTCAAGTTTAACGGCATTCTGAAGGGACAGGGACACGGTTTCGGCAAACCGGGAGGTCCCGGAAATGGTTTTTGATATTTCATTCAGGGTGGCGGTCTGTTCCTCCACGGACCCGGAAATGGAGAACATGATATCATGGGTTTCCTTAATAACCTCCACAATGTCCCGGATGCTCTTGATGACCAGATCCGTATTGGTCTGCATGGTCTGGATTTTTCCCTTGATGATGCCTACGGCCTCGGTGGTCCGTTTTGAGAGTTCTTTGACCTCAATGGCTACTACGGTAAATCCTTTCCCGGCATCGCCGGCCCCTGCAGCCTCAATGGCGGCATTCAGGGCCAGGAGATGGGTCTGGTCGGCTATCCCCCGGATCAGTTCCAGCACCTCATGAATTTCTTTGGCCGACCGGGAGAGATCCCGGACAATGGCAGTGCCGTCATCGGCCTTCTGACTGGCAGAAAGACTGACACGGGTTCCCCTGCCCGTATGCAGGGTCACTTCCTTGAGGGAGGCCGACAATTCCTCAATGGAGGCGGCAATGGCAGAGACGGCCGAGGATACATCACTTGTGGATCTGCCGATCTGATCGATTTCCGATGAAACATAGACCGAGGATTGGGCCAGTTCATTCACCATCTCATGGGCTTTTCCCGCTGAAACGGCCATGGTTTCGATTTTTTTAACCGTATATTCCGTGGACACTGCCGCATCCTTTGATTTGCCGTTCATGACGGATGCATTTTTCCCCAGGTCCTGTGATGCCAGGGAAATATCCCGGATGGAAAGATCCAGGTTCCCCATCTGAAGCTGAACTTCAGAAATGATGGTCAGAAGCTTTTTCACAAAGGTATTGAACCAGTGGGCCAGTTCTCCCAGCTCGTCCTTTGAATGAATGGGCAGGGTCCCGGTCAGATCCCCTTTTCCCCCGGCAATTTCCTTCAGGCGTTTCACGACGATTTTAACGGGCTTGATGATAATGGACCGGGTCAGAAAAATAATGATCAGGATGTTGAAAATAATGGTCAATCCGCTGATGACGACAACAACGGTTTCTCTCCGGTGACGCGCTTTCATGAGGTCTGCCTGGATGATGTCGATGAGTTCGAGTCTGCTCAGGATCCGGGTCCGGCTGTTCTCTGCAAGGAGCAGGTCCTCGGCGATATCCGCCTTCATGTTCTGAAGGGTCTTCTGCATGTCTTCAGCAGTTTTTCCTTGTGACATGAGCTTGTCCATATCGGCTTGAATAAGGGCCAGGTCCGCTGTCGGGGAAAGGCTTTCAACGGTGATCTCACGAACGGTATCGGTAAAATTTCCATTGGCGTCCAGGATACCCCGGCTGATGATGACGGCCTCCGGGGCTTCCCGCAAGGCATATCCGCCTTTGGCCAGATCCCTGCGCTGGGTCCGGGTGAAAAGGCTTTGATACTTGTCGTGGCCCTTTAAAACCCGGTCCTCTTTAATCGTTCGCGTATTCTTCAGCCAGAGGCTGATTTTTTCCCCTGAATCGGCTTCAAGGAGGGAGGGCAGTTTTAAGAGTCGGTCCTGGAGGCTGATGACTGAAGCCCTCAAGTCAATATTCAGGTTTTTCTGGATCTGCAAAAGATCTTCCGCCTTTGAACTCACCTCCCGGTCCCAGTACCGGACCGAATACAGCAGGCCCAGGATGCAGAGATTTGATGCCAGGGCCACCCCCAGGACCAGTTTTGTTCCGATGTTTATCCTTTTTTTAAAGGAACGGTTTTCTTCTTCTATTTCTTGCGAACCTGTAAATGCCGGCATAATCATTTCCCCCTATAAATTTCCGGCACACTATGAGGTCTTTTCAGGTCTTGCGTCAAGATCCGGACCCAGGATTTACTATCTTCAAATGATTTCCTAACATAAATCTCATTTGTTTTTGTTAGCTTTTCGGTGTTTTTACGAAAACCGTCAATTTTTTACATAAAAAGGTGATAAATATGAACTCGATCGTTGTTGGTGCGCCGGACCGCAAAATCAGGCCCGGTCTTTCCGTAGGACTGAAGATGATGATCGGTGTAGGCCTTTTTTCCAGTCTCTGTATCGGTATTTTGATGTATGTCAATTTCACCTCCTTTGCTCAGATTGCATCCAGAACCAATGCATTGCTTGAAATGCAAGCCTCCATGAACCAACATTTGAGATCCGGTATTTTCGATCTCCAGAAAAAATATCTGGAAATACCAAAATATCTGGAAACAGATGCAGCGCAGGATACGCTAACCTGGATCAGGCAGACCTTCTCCATTGAAAGAGAAGAAACCATAAAGGGTGCGGATCAGTTCCGGTCTTTTTTTGATAGAACCCGGAGAAGGGATATCTCCATGGGAAAATTTGTTCTGGAGCCGAAAGAAGAGTCGGTGATTGTTTCAAAGGGATTGATGAACAGCGACGGAAGCTTTTCTGATGGTGTTCTCCGCATCTTCATCAAAAGCCGGACCCCTGACCGGGACATTGAAAAAATAAAAGGCCGTCTGGATACGGTTGAATCGTCGACGGACAATCCGGATCTCTTAAAACAAAAGATCATGGGCCTGAAAAACCTTCTGGCAGACGAGGCCATTGCTGCAGAAACAGCGAGAAATGAAATTCTTTATAAAATTGAAGATGTCCGGAAACAGGAGACGGCCCTTTTAGCCTATCGGCAGGAAAAAAGGAATACCATTGGGGTTATTGCCGTTCTGGCCATTGTGATCAATCTTGTCCTGCTTCATCTGACGGCCTTTTTTGTAGTTGAACAGCCCCTCAGACACTTGAGCCTGGTCATAGAAAAAATAAACAGGGATGAATCCATTCTTGTCCCTTTTCAGCAGAGGAAAGATCAGATTGGTGTCCTGGCAGGCGCCTTAAAGAGTTTTCAATCTGCCCAGGCGGATCTGAAAATAGAAGACAATCGGAAAAAAATGGAAAGGACCATGATCGGAGAATTGGTACAAAACATCTCCGGAATGATTGGCAGCCTTCAAAAAAAGGCCATGGCCATGAAGGATACGGCCGGTGAGTTAAGCAACCTCGCTTCTGATACGGAAGGGCAGACCCATGAAGTGGCCCTGTCCGCCAAAAGTACGATGGAACAGACCCATACCGTATCCGAGTCCACCCGGCAGCTTCAATCCGGTATGGCCGATATCGGCACCCAGGTTTCTAAACAGCAGGTCCTGGTTGAAGATATCAGCAGGGTTGCCAAGGCTTCAGGAGAAGATATCCGCCAATTGGCCAAAGCTTCGGAACAGATCAATGAAATTGTTCATATTGTAAAAGACCTTTCCGGAGAAACCAGACTTCTGGCTCTCAATGCAAGGATTGAGGCGGCACGGGCCGGCGCTGCAGGAAAAGGATTTACCGTGGTGGCGGAAGAAATTAAAAATTTTTCCAGTCAAACCGAAACCGCCGGAGAAGACATTGCCGTAAAAATCGAGGCCATACAGAGGGTCTGCCGGACTGTCATTGAAAATACAGGCCGCATTGAACACCATGTTGAAAAATTGATGGCGGCAGGGAATCATATCAACACCTCGGTCGAGGACCATTCCGCCGTGACCCGGGGAATCGCAGAGAACGCCCATTCCGCAGGCCGGGACATCACCGATGTATCGGAAAGAATTTTTCATGTCACTGAGGCGGCACTGTCAACGAGCCGATTCGCCCATAATGTTCAATCTCTTTCTGAAGAAATTGCAAAAGAACTGACCACCTTATTGGCAGATACCCGGGAAAAGACTGAAACAATATGCTAACCATTTTCTAATATTTTATTAAACTTACCCTAACAAACCCGGTTTATAGTATGGCCCAGAATAGTACACAAAATGATAATATAAAATGATAATACAGAGGCTGTTTTGACCCCCATTTACGTCTTGATCATATTGCTCCTGCTCTCCACCGCAGGATATTACCTGGGCAGAAAAAGGGCAATGGCCGTTGTCGAAGGGATCGGCGGACCTATAATCCTTCATTCCCGGCCCGTCTATTACGGGGCACTGACCGCCCTGTGGTGCGCCGTACCAGCCCTTTTTATCTTTTCCTTCTGGCTCGTATGTGAATCCACCGTCATTACGGATATGGTGCTTTCCACGCTCCCGGAGTCCATCCAAAGCCTTCCGGCGGACCGCCTGAACCTGGTCATGAATGATATTAAAAATCTGGTCAACGGGAATATTGTTTCCGGTAAGGAAAATGCCGACCTTCAGGCGGCGGCGGATTATTACCAATACCTTCGCTCCATCAGCCAGGGAGCACTTTTTGTTCTCGTGACGCTGATCTGCATCGGAGCCGTTTCCATCCTGCAAAACCGCATCCGTCCTGAGCTCCGGGCCAGAAACCATGTGGAACGTGTGGTCTATTATATGTTGATCGCCTGTTCCGTCCTGGCCATTTTTACCACCATCGGTATTGTCCTGTCAGTTTTATACGAGTCCATCCGTTTTTTTAAAATTATTCCGATCCAGGATTTCCTGTTCGGGCTCAAATGGAGTCCCCAGATGGCCATCCGGGCAGATCAGGTGGGATCATCCGGTGCCTTCGGGGCCATTCCTGTTTTCATCGGAACCTTGCTGGTTTCAGCCATTGCCATGATCGTAGCCGTTCCCGTAGGATTGATGTCGGCCATCTATCTGTCCGAATATGCCAACAGAAAATTCAGGGCCTTTGCCAAGCCCCTGCTGGAAATTCTGGCTGGAATCCCTACGGTTGTCTACGGATTTTTCGCCGCTCTGGTGGTAGCCCCGGTCATCCGGGATACCGGGGCCCTCATCGGCCTTGACATATCCAGCGAGAGCGCCATGGCGGCCGGGCTGGTCATGGGCGTCATGATCATTCCCTTTGTGTCTTCCCTTTCCGATGACGTCATCAATGCCGTTCCCCAGTCCCTCCGGGACGGTGCCCTGAGCCTGGGGTCCACCCAATCCGAGACCATCCGCCATATTGTCCTGCCGGCAGCCCTGCCCGGGATTGTGGGCGGGGTTTTGCTGGCGGTGTCAAGGGCCATCGGTGAAACCATGATCGTGGTCATGGCGGCCGGGCTGTCCGCCAACCTGACCCTGAACCCTTTGAAAACCGTTACCACGGTCACGGTTCAGATCGTCACCCTTCTGGTGGGGGACCAGGAATTTGACAGCCCGAAGACCCTGGCTGCCTTTGCCCTGGGTTTGCTCCTTTTTGTGGTCACCCTCATCCTCAACGTCATTGCCCTTTATGTGGTGCGAAAATACAGGGAGCAGTATGAATAAAACGGAAAATACAACCAACGGTTCCGTCCGGACCGTCGACCTGGTTCAAAAGGGTCTGGCCCGGCGGTATAAAGCGGAAAAACGCTTCCGCCGCATGGGGCTCTGTGCCATCAGTTTCAGCCTGCTCTGCCTTGCCGTGCTGTTCATCAGCATTTTCGGGTCCGGATACTCCGCCTTTCAACAGACCGTGATTGAGCTGGATATTGTTCTGGACCCTTCCGGCCTGAACCCCAACAACTTGTCCGGCGCAGATTTTAACGGGCTTGTGAAAACTTCTCTGTACAATATGTTTCCTGAAGTCAAAGACCGTGGAGAAAAGAAAAAACTCTTATCCCTTCTGAGTTCAGGGGCTGCCTATAAACTGGCGGATTTTGTCAAGGCCCATCCGGACAGGATCGGCCAGACCCTGTCTCTCTGGGTTCTGGCCGACGACGATGTGGACATGCTCATGAAGGGTCATATTGACCGGAACCTGCCTGAAATGGAACGGCGGCTCAATGATCTGCAGATTTCCTGGATCGAAGCCCTGGAGGAACAGGGAAAAATCAAAAAGAAATTCAATACCACCTTTTTTACGGCCGGAGATTCCAGGGAACCGGAGCTGGCCGGCATCTGGGGGGCCACCTGCGGATCTTTTTATACCCTGGTCATCACCCTGATTCTGTCCTTCCCCATTGGCGTGGCTGCGGCGGTTTACCTGGAAGAATTTGCCCCGAAAAACCGGTTTACGGATATCATCGAGGTCAATATCAACAATCTTGCCGCCGTGCCTTCCATTGTTTTCGGGCTCCTGGGCCTCGCGGTGTTTCTGAATTTTTTCGAGCTTCCCCGGTCTTCTTCTCTGGTGGGAGGTCTCGTGCTGACCCTGATGACCCTTCCCACCATTATCATTGCCGGTCGGGCTGCTTTGAAATCCGTGCCCCCGTCCATCCGGGAGGCGGCCCTGGGCGTGGGCGCCTCCAAAACCCAGATGGTTGCCCACCATGTCCTTCCCCTGGCCATGCCCGGCATGCTCACCGGCACCATCATCGGCATGGCCCGTGCCCTGGGTGAAACCGCACCTCTCCTTATGATCGGGATGGTGGCCTTTATCGTGGATATCCCGGGCGGGTTTACCGACCCCTCTACGGCCCTGCCCGTACAGATCTTCTTATGGGCGGACAGCCCGGAAAGAGGTTTTATGGAAAAGACCTCAGCCGCCATCATGGTCTTGCTGGTATTCCTGGTGATCATGAATTCAGCGGCTGTTTATTTAAGAAAGAAATATGAAAAACGATGGTAGTTAACAACAAACAATAGGAGAAAAAATGAAAAAACTACTGCTTAGCGTATTGGCCCTTGTGTTTATCGCGGGTGTCGGCAATGTCGCCGCCGAATCCAGAGATTATATCTCAATCGTCGGCTCTTCAACCGTTTATCCCTTTTCCACGGTAGTGGCTGAGACCTTTGGTAAAACCACTAAATTCAAGACCCCGAAAATCGAATCCACCGGGTCCGGCGGA
Organism: uncultured Desulfobacula sp.; assembly: GCA_964484555.1. GTDB lineage: Bacteria > Desulfobacterota > Desulfobacteria > Desulfobacterales > Desulfobacteraceae > Desulfobacula. Next base: position 7,869 of record CAZAHK010000062.1, on the reverse strand, counting down.
GGACACAAACTCTTTGGCGCCGGTGTGGGGGTCCAGCATCCGGACATCACCAATTCCTCCAGGAGAATCCAGAAGTCGGAAGTCGAAACCGCCATGAAAAACGGGATCAATGAGATCGTTGAAATCAAGATCGGTTACGACGGCATTGTCATTGCCAATTCCAAAAAAACCAAACAGTTCAAGCTGACCCGGAAAGATCTCTTTCTTGCCCTGGCCGCCAAAGTCCCCAACCCCGACGGAACCCCGACGGTGGTGCCCAACCCCTACAAGACCTGGAAAGACGTGAATCCTGAGCTTCCGGACATGGCCATTGAAGTCCTTGGCCCACCGCCCACCTCCGGAACCCGTGATGCTTTTGTAGAGCTGGTGATGGAAACCGGCGGAAAAAAATTCGAATTCATCAAAGCCATGGAAAAAGCCGATGGAAAGCAGTTCAAATCCATCTGCCACACGGTCCGTGAAGACGGCCCCTATATCGAAGCCGGTGAAAACGACAACCTCATTGTCCAGAAACTGGATGCCAATCCTAATGCCCTGGGCATCTTCGGTTTCAGCTTCCTGGACCAGAATGCCGACAAACTCCAGGGTTCCTTGGTGGAAGGCGTTACCCCGGCTTTCGAAGCCATTGCCGACGGATCCTACCCGGTGTCCCGGTCCCTGTTCTTTTATGTGAAAAAAGCCCATGTGGACCAGATTCCCGGTCTCCGGGAATACCTGAAGGAATTCACCAGTGAAAAAGCCTGGGGTCAAGAAGGCTATCTGACCGACAAAGGCCTGATCCCCATGCCGGAGGCTGAAAGAAAAAAGTACAGCGATATTGCAAACAATCTGACACCGCTCAACGTCTCGGATTTATAATTTTTCCCTATACCGGATGGAAAAACTTTTCCATCCGGTATATACAATAAAGGCTGCATCATGTATCAAGCCAGTGAAACCCTAAACCATAAGGTTGAAACGAAAATGACGGAAAACCCCTTGCCCGGAAAGCGAAAACGCCAACTGGTGGACCGGAATGTCCGGGAAACCGTCGGCCAGGCACAAGTTCCCAATTTCCGGATGCGATGTGAAAACGTGGATGTGTATTACCAGTTTGGTGAAAAAAAGGCCATCAACAATGTCACCCTCGACATCGGCAAAAATGAAGTCATTGCCATGATCGGGCCTTCCGGTTGCGGGAAATCCACCTTTATCCGGTGCCTGAACCGGATGAACGATACCATTGAAGGCTGCCGGGTGGAAGGGACCATCCTTTTAGACGACACGGATATCTATGACAATAAAATTGATGTGGTGCCGTTAAGGGCCAGGATCGGAATGGTTTTTCAAAAACCCAACCCCTTTCCCAAATCCATTTACGACAATATCGCCTATGGCCCTAAAATCCACGGGCTGGTGCAGAACCGCCAGGAAACCGACGAACTGGTGGAGCAATCCCTGAAACGGGCAGGGCTCTGGAATGAAGTCAAAGACCGCCTGACCCAGCCGGGAACCGGACTTTCCGGCGGCCAGCAGCAGCGGCTCTGCATTGCCCGAACCATTGCCGTGAACCCTGAAGTCATCCTCATGGACGAGCCCTGTTCGGCCCTGGACCCCATTGCCACGGCCGTGATCGAAGACCTCATCGATGAATTGAAAAAAGAATATTCCATTGCCATCGTCACCCATTCCATGCAGCAGGCCTCTCGAGTTTCCCAGCGCACCGCCTTTTTCCACATGGGGGATCTCATTGAAATCGGCCCCACGGACCAGATCTTCCTCAGCCCCCTCCACCAACTGACCAATGACTATATCACCGGCCGGTTCGGTTAGGCTACTGCTGCGGCCTCATCAGTCTGACAAATAATACTCCACTGTTGAGACGACACGGACATGCTTGATATGAGGATTGTTCTGGTCTCTTTCAGTGATGGTGAACTGGCCCTGGGAAGCGCTTTTTATTTTTCCAAGGACGCTTTTGGAGTCGGCCGCGAATTTTTCGGCCACCTCCCTGGCTTTGGTGGTGGCTTGCTCAATCATTTCAGGCTTGACTTCATTGAGCCGGGTGAACAGATACTCTGTCTGGAATTGCCCTCCCATAAAAACAATGCCGCCTTTGCCCAACTGGGACAGCAATCCCATGACCTTTCGGACCACTTCGATATTTTTTGAGTAGACCGTAACCGTTTGGACGGCTGTGTATCTGAATTCAGCCCTGGCCGTGTCCCCATACTGTTGGGCGGATTTGTCGGTGATGGCCGGTGATTCCAGGGTTATCTCGGTTTGCAAAACGCCGTTTTCCACAAGAAAGCTGCGGATTTTTTCCGACTGGTCATCTATTGTATTGTACAAACGGGTGAGGTCGTTGTCTGCAACCGTGAATTGGATGGGCCAGATGACGATATCAGCGTTATATTCCCTTTCCGACAGTCCTTTCACGGTTACATGACGGTCATAGAGCTTGTGCGTGATCACGGCATTGGAAATCAGGTAGCCAAAGGCTACCAGACCCAGACATATAAATGCGCCTAAAAGGGCTGATCCTGCTATGGTAGTGTCTTTCATGGAATCTCCTCCGTATTAAAATGATCTGCCAATGGTTTCACCTTGTCCGGGTTATCCGGCATTGGTCTTGGATAAATCAATGGTCAGGGCGTAGACGCCCTGTTCCATTTTTGCCTGGACCGGGTAGGGGCCCTTTTCAAAGACTTTCAGCATATAGCGGTTGGATGCCAGAACATCGGCGGTCATGCCCTGGACTCCCCTTTCCCTGGCCAGTTTAGCCAGCATCTGGTAGAGGTAGGTGGCAATGCCGTATCCCTGGTAGGTTTCATCCACGACAAAGGCGACATCCACAACGGGTTTGTTTCTGTGGCGGGCGTATCTTGCCTCGGCAATGAGGGTCTGCTGGCCGGGTTCGCCGATGAGGGCCACAATGGAGAGGACATCCCGGTAATCCACATTGACATATTCCTGCATCCGTTCATGGGGCATGGTTTTGATGGGAGAAAAATACCGGTAATAGATGGCTTTGTCGGAAAAACGGTAAAACAGCCGTCGCATCTGGTCTTCATCCGAGGGTTTGATGGCCCGGAACCGGATGTTCAGGTTGTTTTTAAAGGTATGCCGGGTTTCAAGGTCCGAAGGATAAAAATGGGCGCTGTCGGCCAGGAAAATCTGGTCCTTGTACAGGATATTGATCTTTTTGGCGCCTTCCACCAGGAGGGGCCGGTCCTCGGGATGGGCGATTTCGATGAGGGCCTGGGCCCTTTCCCGCAGGGTCCTGCCCCGCAAATGGGCAATGCCCTGTTCCGTGGCCACAAGGTCAATAGATTCGGGCAGACTTAAGAGATCGGGCTGGTCTTCCACCGAGAGCCGGATATTGGGCTTGCCCTCCCGGTTGCGGCTGGGAAGGGCCACGATGGTATAGCCGCCCTGGGAGATTTCAGCACCGTTGAAGAAATCCGCCATCTGGCCGGGGCCCGCCGTGACATTGGCGGTGCTGCTGTGCAGAATCACCCGGCCGGAAAGATCCACCCGCCGGACCGGAAGGATGAAGACAAAGCGGTGGTTGCGGCCGATTTCCATGGGGTTGAAGACCTTGTCAATGCTCTGGAATTCAACCATGGGGTTCCGGTCCAGAAACTGCATCAGCTCTTTGGTGCCCAGGGCATAGGCCGTCAGGGACCTTCCCCGGAAAAGGCCCTTGCGCCGGTTGGTGACGGCCCCGCTTTTCACAAGGTCCATGAGGGAATCGGTAAAAAACGGGCTATGGATTCCCAGTTCCTTTTTCAGGGCCAGGTGTTTGGGCAGGGCCTCGAAAATCGGTCCGAAGGTAAAGGCCAGGCAGCTTCCGTCTTCGATGACCGAGGCCACATTGGCGGCCAGTTTGTCAAACACGGGCTCCACGGGAAACCTGGGAAAATAAAAGGGCGGGTCAATGGATTCAATGACCATATCAAAATCATCAAAGGAAACAAAGGTATCCCCGATGGTAAAGGGGATATCGTGGTTGATCTCGCCCACCACCAGGCCAGCCTGGTCCATGGCTCTCCTGGCCACATCAACACCGACGCCCAGGCTGCAATACCCGGCCCGGTTGGGCGGGGTGATCTGGACAAAGGCGACGTCAATGGGAATCTGACCGTCATTCATGAGGGAGGGAATGGCGGAAAACCGTGACGGCACCAGGTCCACCCGTCCTGCGGCAATGGCTTCCGCCGACACCCAGCCGGAAAAAAAGGTTTTCAGGCGAAAGCGTCTGGATTGCAGGGCCTTATAGGAAATGGCATCCCCGAAGCTGACCAGTTGGATCAGGGTCAGGTCCTGTAAGGCGTACCCCTTTTCATCCATGAGGCAGTTCACCAGGGTCCGGGGCTCGGCAGCCCCGGTGCCGATGAAGATATTCATGCCGGGTTCGATTTTTTTTAATACATCGGCCGGAGTCACCAGCTTTTTTTTCCAGGAGGGTATTTTTTTAAGAAACATGAGGGTTCCCCTTTTTTGATAAAGGCTATCCGGTTTTTAATTTTTCAATATTGGTTCTTGCAAATTCAATGGAAGGGTCTATTTCAAGGGCCATTTTATAATATTGGACCGCCGGCTTGATCTCCCCCAGTTCCCGGTAGCAGGAGCCGATATTGGCATAGTTGAGGGCCAGGGAGGGGTCTATTTCCAGGGCTTTTTCAAAACAGGCCAGGGCAGCCCTGTGGTCTTTCTGCATAAACCGGCAAAAGCCCATGGTATTGAACATATCCGGCCGCTGGGGATCGATGTCCAGACCGAGGCGGCAGGTTTCAATCGCCTGTTCATATTGCTGAAGGTCTTTTTGGCAGGCCCCCATATGGGAATAGATATCGGGCAGGTTCAGGCGCACGGGCTGTCTTTCCAGGGCCGTCTCAAATTCTTTTAAGGCGGCTTCCAGGTTTTGCTGGGCATGGCGCATGAGGCCCCGGTAAAAGCTGGTATAATATTGTCCGGGCAGGGCTTTTTCCAGGGCGCTGAGTTTTCTCAGGGCCGGGGCCGGGTCAAAATTTTCCGTGATGAGCCGGGCCGTAAACATGCCCACACTGGCGGAAACCGCCCTTTCCCTGAAATGGGCGCCGGGAATGACGGCATAAAAGGCCGGGATCTGGAGACGGTCATGGGTGGTGCGGATGACCAGAACCTCAAAGCCCCTTTTTGCAAGGGCCCGGATCAGGTTCTCCACCTCGATGCGGATATTGTTGCTGGACAGGTCGGGCAGATCCTTGATGGAAACCAGGGTTTCAGGATGGGTGATGAAACGCGTATCCTCAATGCGGGTGAATTTGGGCAGGCCGCTGGCCACATAATTGGAGCCTGAATTAAAGTCCCCGGCAAGCTGGGCGGTTTCGGTCAAGGCACGGCTCATGGCCTTTTCCGGGTCAGGAGAGGTCCCTGCGGTCCAGACGATTTCACTCATGGCCGGAAAGGTGGACGGGTCATAGGCCAGGACCGCCACCGTGGGAATGCCCGTGTCCAGGGAAAAGTCCGAAGCATGGATTTCTATGCCCTGCCGTTTATATTTCTCCAGCATTTCACAGACCAAAGGATCGGTAAAAGAATCGAGACGGATGCCCGGCACCTTTAATCCGCCGTGGCTGACCAGGGAGGAGGTATGACGTTCGACCAGTTCGCAGATGCCCTGGCTCAAGGCTTCTTCCGTGCAGTTGCCGGCGCTGGGCCCGTTGAATTCATTGATCATATAAAACCAGTCAAAGGGGATCAGGACCTCTGTTCGTCGGGTCAGGTTATAGCCCTTTGTCCATTTCAGGGGGAGATCCTCAAACACGGGTTTGACGGCCAGGGCATCGGCTTCATGGTCATGGACGGATTGGATGATTTGATCAAAGGGGAGGGCCTTATCACCCAGTTCCTTTGCAGTTGCGTAAAAGAAATTCGCATCATTTTTAACAAAGGAAAAAAAACTGAACCGTTCGGCCAGCTCCATGACGGCGCTGGCTTCGGACTGGCCAGGGGTTCCGCCCTTGCCCATCTGCTTTTTGGTACCAATGACATCAACGGCGTCAGTGCCGCATTCGCTGAAAAATACGGGGATATCCAGCCTGCCGTTATCAATGCGCCTTGTCCGGCTAAGGATATCAAGGTTCAGCCGGGCGGTTTTTTCCTTAAATCCGGCCACGGTTTCTTCCGGGGACATGATCTTGTCCTGGTCATAGGTATAGCCTTTAAAGGCATCTTTCAATTCAACAGTATATGTCATTTTTCTTCCTTGGGATTCGTGTCCCGGGTCCGATGGTTTTCCCCTAAAGGCCGGCCGGTTCAATCCGGTCGCCGACCCGGATGACGCCGCCCTTCAGAATTTTAGCAAATACACCTTCCTTGGGCATAATGCAATCCCCTGTCCGGTAAAATATGGCGCATTTTTGGTGGCATTCCTTCCCGATCTGGGTGATTTCCACAAGGGCGGTATCCCCGAGCCTGAAAATTTTTCCAATGGGTTCGTTTTTCCAGTCAATGCCGGTTGTGGCAATATTTTCGGCAAAATCACCGAAACTCAGTTTGAAATCCTCAGAGCTTGCCTTTTCAATGCTTTCCGATGCCAGAAAGCTCAACTGCCGGTGCCAGTCCCCGGCATGTGCATCCCCTTTGATACCATGGTTTTCAATGAGTTCGGCGGTTTCGATACAGTGCTTGACGGTTCCCTTTTTGTGGCTCACGGCTACGGATACGATTTTCATCATCATTATAGTCTCCTATGCTACATTGTGATATTCTTTATACCACAAAAGGGTAGTTGTCTGTCAAGGCCAAACCCGTTTCGAGTCCGTTTAAAATACTCGGCAATCGATGTAATTACAGAGCATGGGAAGAATTTGGAATCCCGGGAATCAGGACGATGACACCAGGGCGTAGACCTGCCCGTTTTCTTTCCAGATGTCCGCCCGGCAGTCTTTGATCTCAAAATGGTTTTCCGTGCCCTCGGCCATTTCAAAACCCAGATGATCATGACTCAGGATAAAAAGCGAAACGGTTTGCCCGCTTTTTTGATAAAAAAGATAGGCGGTTCTGCATTTACCGACAAAGCAAAGCCTTCCGCCCAGGAGGGTATAGCCTTTTTCCGGTAAATCGGGAAGGATGACATCAAATTCAAGCTCTTTTCTCATCATGGTCAGGGCTTCATCCAGTTTGTCCGGTGTAAAAGACAGGGTTGTATTTCCCTTCAGATGGGTCAGAACGGCATTTTCACCCAGATGGTACAGATCAGGGTAGCGGAAGGGCCTGTTTGAGTTCATAAAGAAAAAGACAGCCATCAGGATGATTCCGGCGGTCAGTGTCGCAATGACGGGCCTATTCAGGCGGAGCGGCGTCCTTGCCCCATCAAGGGCCGTATCAATCCGGTCCATGAGGTCTTTGGGGAGTTCTTCACAGAAAAAACCGGTTCGGATGTCTTTTTCAATGCCCGTATCCATCATATAAAGCCGTTTGCAGTCGGCACAGGTGTTAAGGTGAGAGAGCACTTCGGAAGGTTCGTTTCTTACGAACACATCCCTTGTCAAAAGCCAGTGTTGAAATTGGTCACAATTCATTTGTTTATGCGGTTATCAATGGTTTTTTAAAGTCCAAAGCCGGTATCTTTTTCTTTTTTGGATGTGTCTGTTTTAACAGCACTGATTTGAGTCTTTCCCTGGCCCGTGTCAACCGGGACATGACCGTACCGATGGGTATGTCAAGGGAATCTGCAATGTCTTTGTACAGCATTTCATCCAGATAGTATAAGGTCAGAACTTCCTTATATTTTACGGGCAACTGGTCAATGGCCTGTTGCACCGTCTGCCGGCCGGATTCTGAAAAAAGCAGGGTATCGGCATCATTATCGGCCATACCGGTCTCCAGAAATTCGATATA
>CAZAHK010000061.1:17398-20007 GCA_964484555.1 uncultured Desulfobacula sp. | reverse complement strand
TCATGTCCGGTTATACTGCCAATGTCATTGCCCATCAGGGGGTGCTGGATGAAGGAGTTGCCTTTATCCAGAAGCCTTTTTCAATGAAGGATCTTGCCGATAAATTGCGGAGGGTGCTGGATGAATCATATGGGGATACACATAATGAGACATAAGGATCAAAGCAGAGCCGTTGCGCTTCACATTCTTTTCAGCATGGCGGTTCTGGTCCTGGCCGTTTTTATCCATGCCGGACCGGCCTCATCCGGGGATACCCTTCATGAGGTGAGGGTGGGCCTCTATGATTTCAAGCCCCTGGCCTTTCAGGATGCGGATGGAAAGGCCGGGGGGTTTTTCATCGACATCCTGGAGGATATGGCAAAACAGGAAAAATGGTCCCTCACCTATGTTTTCGGCAGTTTTAACCAATGCCTGTCCCGGTTGAAGAACGGAGACATCGACCTGATTGCAGGCATTGCCTATTCAGATGAACGGGCCAAAGCCTTTGAGTTTACCCGGGAACACCTTTTTGTGGTCTGGGCGGAAATTTACACGCCTCAGAACAGCCCTGTCAAGACCCTCATGGATCTGGAAGGCAAACAGATCAGCCTGGTGAAAGGGGCCCAGGTCAACACAGAGCTGAAGACCCTTCTGGAAGGTTTCGGAATATCGGCCCGGTTTCAGGAATATGAAGACTATGAAGCAGTTTTACAGTCTTTGGAGGCTTCTGCCGCCGATGCCGGGGTATTCACCAATCTCTATGGCTTCCGGTTTCTTGAAACCCATCCCGTGGCCCGGACCCAGATTTTCTTTGCCCCCACCCAGTTGCGGTTTGCCGTCGGAAAAAAAACCGGTTCAACCCCAATTCCCGGGATGGTCTCCGTGGAAACCCTGGACCGGTATTTTTCCAAATATAAAGTGGATATCCATTCGGTTTACCATCGGGCCTATGATTTGTGGATAGAGCCGTCGGGCATGCCCGTGCCTGTTCCAAAAGTATTCATCCCGACATGGGCCTATGGATTAGTTTTCGCCCTCACGGTTTTATCTCTTCTCTTGATGGGATTCAACCGGTTGTCAAAACGGCGGGTGAACATCAAAACCCAGGAATTGAAACAAAGCCGTGACCTGCTCCAAATTCAGGCAAAGGCCCTGCGGGCCAACGAAGAAGCCTCTAAAAAGCAGGCCCATGTTCTGCAAAGAGCCCAGGAGATAGGATGTATCGGAACCTGGGAACTGGATATCCTAAAAAATAAACTGACCTGGACCAAAGAAAATTATAAGATTTTCGGGCTGCCTCCGGGAACACCGCTTAGCTATGAAACCTTTCTGAACTGTGTCCACCCCGATGACAGAGACTATGTGGACAAAAAATGGAAGGCGGCATTCCTCAAGAAGCCCTATGATATTGAACACCGGGTGGTTGTGGACGGCAGGGTGAAATGGGTGATGGAAAAGGCGGAGCTTGAATTCAATGGGGCGGATGAATGTGTCCGGGGGATCGGGTTTACCCAGGATATCACGGAGCGAAAAATTTCAGAGATACAGGTCCGGGAGGCCGTTGACCGGTTTAAAAAAGTATTTAACAGCCAGTTTGATGCGATTTTTATTCTCAACGCAGATGCGCCTGCCATTATCCTGGAATGTAACCAGGCAGCGGTTGATATTTTCGGTTATGCTCCCGGGGACCTGATCGGGGAGACGGTGGACAAACTGCATATAGACAGGCCCCATCTGGAGACGTTCCAAACCCAATTGTTTTTATCGATTCAATATCAAGGCTATCTCAAGCAGTTTGAGTTTTCAATGAAAAGAAAGGACGGCGGCGTTTTCCCCTCGGAGCACACGGTGGTGGAAATGAAATCCGATTCCGGCAAGCGGACCGGTTGGATCAGTATCGTCCGCGATCTTTCGTATATCAAAAAGGCGGAATCGGCCCTTCAGGAGGCAGAGCAGAATTATAAGACCCTGTTCCAGGAAATGCTGGACGGTTTTGCCCTGCACGAGATTCTCTGCAACCCGGCCGGAGAGCCGGTGGATTATCGCTTTCTGGAGGTCAATCCGGCCTTTGAGCGGATGACCGGCCTCAAGGCGGAAGAGATTGCAGGCCGGACGGTTCTGGAGATTCTGCCCGGCACCGAGTCCCGCTGGATTCAGACTTACGGCAAGGTTGCCCTTACCGGAGAACCGGTATTTTTCGAAAACTATTCGACTGATTTGAAGAAGCATTTTGAGGTGAGGGCCTTTCAGGCTTTCTCCAACCGGTTTGCCTGCATTTTTCAGGATATTACCGCGCGCAAACAGGCGGAAGCAGAGCAGATGAAACTCCAGGATCGGTTGAACCAGGCCCAGAAGATGGAATCCATCGGCACCCTGGCCGGCGGCATTGCCCATGATTTTAACAATATCCTGTTCCCCATTGTCGGCTATACCGAGATGCTGCTGGAAGACATTTCCGAGGATGGCCCCGTCCGCAACAGTCTGAATGAGATATATACCGGCGCCTTGCGGGCCAGGGACCTGGTGCATCAGATCCTTTCGTTTTCCCGGCAGGGCGAGACGGAATTCCAGATGATGAAGATTCAGCCCATCGTCAAAGAGGCCCTGAAATTGATTCGAGCCACCATCCC
>CAZAHK010000061.1:0-17298 GCA_964484555.1 uncultured Desulfobacula sp. | reverse complement strand
TGAAGATTCAGCCCATCGTCAAAGAGGCCCTGAAATTGATTCGAGCCACCATCCCCGCCGGCATTGCCATGGTTCAGAACATCCAACCCGGTTGCGGCGCGGTTACGGCAGATCCCACCCATATCCACCAGATTGTCATGAACCTGACCACCAATGCCTATCATGCCATGGAAGAGAGCGGCGGGGAACTGAAGGTCAGCCTCGAGCAAATTCAATGGGACCGGCTGAATCCGGTTTATCCGGATCTGGTCCCCGGGTCCTATGCCTGCCTCACGGTTGCCGATACGGGCCCGGGAATCCGTCGGGAGATCATGGATCGAATTTTTGAACCGTTTTTTACCACCAAGGAAAAAGGAAAGGGAACGGGAATGGGCCTGTCCGTGGTTCACGGGATCGTAAAGGCCATGAACGGGGCTGTTCAGGTGTCCAGTGAGCCGGGCCGGGGGACTGAATTCCGGGTTTATCTGCCGGTGGTCGGCAAGGGTGATGAAAAAAAAGACGTGTTGAGGCGTGGAGCCCTGCCGGGCGGATCAGAAAAAGTGCTGCTGGTGGATGATGAAGAGGCCATCATTGCCATGGAACAACAGATTCTGAAGCGCCTCGGCTATGATGCAACCCCCTGTTCCGGCAGTATGGAAGCCCTGGAAATCTTCAGGGCGGGTCCGGATCAATTTGACCTGGTCATTACGGATATGGCCATGCCCAAACTGTCCGGCGATAAACTGGCCGTTGAATTGATCCGCATCCGCCCGGACATTCCCATCCTTCTGTGCACCGGATTCAGCGAAACCCTGACGGAAGAGAGAATCAAATCCCTGGGAATCCGGGGGCTGATATTAAAACCGATCATCATGAAGGATCTGGCCCTGAAAATAAGGGAGGTCCTGGGGAAGGGGAGGGAATAAGGCATGTCTTCCATTCTTATCGAAATGCTGAACAATGCAGCACTGTTGATCATGTTGAGCCTGTTGTACGATATGCCGGGAATCAGGGCCAAAGATCCGGAAACCGCCTTTTCCCGGCAGGTTTTCATGGGCTTTTTAACGGGCCTTGTCGGCATCGCCGTCATGCTGAACCCCATGCATTTCGGACAGGGTATTGTTTTTGATACCCGGTCGGTCCTTCTGAGCATATCCGGGCTTTTCTTCGGAACCGTTCCTGTCATTTTCGCCATGATCATGACTGCGGCTTTTCGCCTGTTCATGGGCGGCGCCGGGGCATGGACCGGTGTGGCCGTCATTGCCACATCCGGGTGTCTCGGACTCGTGTGGCGTTATCTGGGCCAGGGCAAAAAAGAGGAGATTACCACAGGCGGTTTGTATCTGATGGGGCTTGCCGTTCACGGGGCCATGCTGCTCTGGATGCTGTCCCTGCCCTTTCAGACGGCCAAAGAAGTGCTTTCTGCCATCAGCCTTCCGGTGCTGCTGATATTTCCTGCGGCAACCGTACTGCTGGGCTGGGTCATGAAAAACCGGGGAGCCCGTCAGCGGTCGGAAGAGCATCTGAGGCAGAGCCGGGCCAGATATGAGAAGGCTCAGAAAATGGGGAAGGTCGGCAACTGGGAATATAATATACAAACCACTGAATTCTGGGGATCTGATGAGGCCAAACGGATTTATGGGTTTGATCCGGATCAGGACGGGTTTACCACCGATGAAGTGGAGACCTGTATACCGGAAAGAGAACGGGTTCATCAGGCCCTGGTGGATTTGCTGGAAAAAGGGAAGGATTACCATCTGGAATTTGATATCATCACCAAGGACACCCGGGAAAGAAAAACCATTGTCTCCATTGCAGAACTGGAAAAAGACAAAGAGGGAAAACCGCTGAAGATTTCCGGAGTCATCCAGGATGTCACAACGTCGAAAAAGGCTGCCGAAGCCCTTCAAAAAAGTGAGGAAAGACTCAGGGCCATTTTTCAGGCCGCCCGGAATGTGTCTTTTATTATTACGGATATGGAAGATCCTGACCCCCATATTCTGGAATTCAGTCCCGGTGCTGAGACCATCTTCGGATATGATAAAACAGAGGTCATCGGAAAACCGGTATCCATGCTTCATCTGCCCCGGGATGCGGCAAAATTTCCCCAGGCCCATGAGCGGATGAGACAGGGAAAAACCGGGTTTTCAGGAGAGACAACCCTGGTCCGGAAATCCGGTGAGCAATTTCCCGCCCTGTTTTCTACCTATCCCTTGTTTGACCTTCATGGAGAGGTCTATGCCGGGCTGGGGGTCAGTTTTGACGTCAGTGAAAAGCAAAAGCTTGAGGCCCAGCTCCTCCAGGCCCAGAAGATGGAATCCATCGGACGGCTGGCCGGCGGGGTGGCCCATGATTTCAACAATATGCTGAGCATTATCCTGGGCAATACGGAAATGATCCTGGAAGATATGGGGCCGAACCACCCCTTTGCCGTGAATCTGAGCGAAGCCCATCATGCAGCACAGCGGTCTGCCGATTTGACCAAACAATTGCTGGGCTTTGCCCGCAAACAGACGGTTGAGCCCCGAATGCTCAATCTCAATGATACGGTGGGGGCCATGCTGAATATGCTGAAACGATTGATCGGAGAGGATATTGATCTGGCATGGCAGCCCATGGACGATCTTTGGCCGGTTTTCATGGATCCATCCCAGGCAGATCAGATTCTGGTCAATCTGTCTGTCAATGCGCGGGATGCCATCCAGGGAACCGGCAGGGTGACCATTGAAACAGCCAACGTCAGTTTTGATGAAGCCTGGTGCCGCGAGAACCCGGGGTTCAGTCCGGGTGCATTCGTCATGATCGCCTTGAGTGACACCGGCTGCGGCATGGATAAAACAACCCTTGACCATTTATTCGAACCCTTTTTTACCACAAAGGCCGTGGGCCGGGGAACAGGTCTCGGCCTGGCCAATGTCTACGGCATTGTAAAGCAGAACAAAGGGTTCATCAATGTCTACAGCGAATTGGATCAGGGCACGCGTTTCAAGATTTATCTTCCCTGCCACAGCCATAGGATCATCCCGGCAGAAAAGCCGGTTTTAGTTCAAGCGACGGACAGGGGCAGGGAAACCCTATTGCTGGTGGAGGACGAAGAAGCCATTTTGAGGGTGACGACCCTGATACTGGAGCGCCTGGGGTATACCGTCCTGGCTGCTGCCGGACCCAAGGAGGCCATCCAACTGGCCCAGGGGCAAGGCCATAAAATAAGCCTGATCATCACCGATGTGATCATGCCGGAAATGGGCGGCCGGGACCTGGCTGTTCATTTATCAGCGCTTTACCCGAACCTTAAATGCTTGTTCATGTCCGGTTATACCGCCGATGCCGTCTCCCACCACGGCATTCTGGATAAGGGGCTGGAATTTATTCATAAACCGTTTTCAACACAGGAATTATCAGCCAAAATCCGGAAAATTCTGGATGGAGACAAAAATGCAACATAAAATTCAGATCCGGGTGCCGGCCACCAAACTGGAAGACTGGCAGGAGATCGTTGATATCCTGGCTCAGCTTTTTGAGATCCCCGCCGCCCTGGTGATGCGGCTCCAGGAGCCGGATATTGAAGTGTTTGTGTCCAGCCGCAGCAACGGCAATCCCTATCATCCGGGAGACAGGGAACCTGTCTGGGGATCGGGCCTGTATTGCGAAACGGTCATTAAAAACCGGGACAGGCTTTTGGTGCCCAATGCCTTGAAAGATGAACGCTGGAAAGAAAACCCCGATATCAAATGGAATATGATTTCCTATCTCGGCTTTCCCATTCTTTTACCCGACGGAAACCCCTTTGGCACCATCTGTGTTCTGGATAACAAGGAGAATGCCTATTCAGAGGTCTTTGAACGACTGATGCAGAAATTCCAGCGCATGATCCAGTCCGACCTTGAAATCCTATACACAAATCAGAGGCTGGGGGAGAAAAACCGGGAGCTGATGCATGATCTGTCGGAAACCTCGGTGAATCTTTATAAAACCATTGTGGCATCCATACCGGAACCCCTGGCCGTCATCGATGAGAACAATACCTATGTGATGGTCAATCCTGGTTTTGAGCGATTCTGGGATCTGGATAAAACCCAGATCATCGGAAAACAGGTGCAGGATATTATCGGAACAAAAGAATTCAGGGAAACCATAAAGGAGAAGGCAGACCGCTGCTTAAAAGGAGAGTCTTTCTCCTTTGGCACCTGGTTGGATTCACCGACCCTGGGCAGGCGATATGTACAGCTCCATTACCATCCCTATGGAACCGTTCCGGGTGAAATCGCCGGACGCATCGCCATCGGCTATGATATGACCGAACAAAAGCAGGTTGAGCAGGCCCTGCGGGATAATGAGGAACGGTTCCGCCGGATCATTGAAAATACCAGCGCCGGCTATTTTTTCATCGATAAACAGGGAAATTTTCAGCAGGTGAACCAGGCCTGGTTGAACATTCACGGTTATGATTCCGCCGATGAGGTCCTTGGCTGGCCCTATACCCTGACCCAGGCCCCGGCCGACCTCAAGGCCGCCGGGCAGAATATGGAAAGGCTGCTCAGCGGAAAGGCCATTGCCACCGGAGAGTTCACCCGAAGGTGTAAAGACGGCTCCATCGGATACCATAGCTTTTCGGCCCACCCTGTGGTGCAGGACGGTGAGGTCATGGGCTTGGAAGGATTCATCATTGATACCGATGAACGAAAACGGGCCGACGAACAATCCCACCAACTGCGAAAGGCCGAAAGCCTGTCCCGAATGGCCGGCGCCGTGGCCCATCATTTCAACAACCAGCTCACGGTGGTTCTGGGCAATCTGGAGATCGCACTGGAAGATCTGCACGAGGCCCCCGGCATCCGCAATTGCCTTTTGGCGGCCCTGAAGGCGGCCAAAAGGTCATCGGAGATGAGCGGGCTCATGCTGACCTGTATCGGTCAGGGAATCGATAAAAGCGAGGCCCTGGACCTTTCCGGGCTGGTCCGCCGCCATCTGCCCATGGTCCAGGCCCTTATCCCCAAAGGCATTGTCCTGGAAACGGATGTCATGTCTTCGGGTCCCCTGGTCTTTGCCAATGCCAACCAGGTCCGGATGGCCCTGAACCATTTGATTACCAATAGTGCGGAAGCCATGGGCGACCGTAAGGGCAGGATCCGGATCTCCGTAAGAACCCTCCCGGCGGCGGACATCCCCGGGGGATTTCTTGCGCCCACGACCTGGAAACCGGTTGACGACACCTATGCCTGCCTGACGGTAATGGACACGGGATGCGGCATCCCTCCATTGGAAATGCCCAAGCTGTTTGATCCCTTTTTTACGACCAAATTTACAGGCCGGGGCCTTGGCCTGCCCGTGGTTCTGGGGCTTGTCAAGGCATGGCAAGGCGCCGTCCGGGTGGAGAGCATCAAGGACCAGGGAAGCACCTTTTGCATATTGCTGCCGGTTTTTAAAGCGGATGCCCCTAGCGCATCTGATACGGCATCCACGCACAAAGAAGCTGAATACAGCGGCCTTGTCCTCATGGTGGATGACCAGGCATCGGTCCGGAAAATGGGGGAGACCCTGCTGAGCCGCCTGGGCTTTTCCGTCCTGCCAGCGGCCGGCGGAGCCGAGGCCCTGGATCTTTTCCGCCAACATCCGGGCGAGGTCTGTTGCGTCGTCACCGATCTCACCATGCCGGGCATGGACGGATGGGAAGTCCTTGCCGCCTTGCGAAGGATTCAACCCGGTTTACCGGTTATTCTGGCCAGCGGGTATGAAGAAGCATTGGCCATGGGCCGGGATGCCCCGGAGCAACCCAATGCTTTTTTACACAAACCCTATTCAAAGGCTGAACTGAAAACGGCATTGAACCGGGCACTGATGGACGGGAGGGGAACAGCATCATGAGACTTCGAATCGCAAGCCTATTGCTCTGTATGGGCCTGGTATTGGCGGGAATGCCCCTGTCCGGCCATGGCAGTGATTTGCCTGCGGGCCATTCAGGCGTCCGGCCTCTTCAATCGGCCAGTGAACTGGATTATCCCCCCTTTGCCGTGGTGCTCCCGGATGGGTCGGCGGACGGGTTTTCCGTTGAACTCCTGAAGGCGGTTGTTCAGGCCATGGGGTTAAAGATAGAGTTTGGTGTGGGACCCTGGCATCAGATCAAACAGAAATTAATCCAAGGGGAACTGGACGTTCTTCCCCTGGTTTCATACTCCAGGGAACGGGACCGGGAATTTGATTTTTCCGCTTCCTATATGCGGCTGCACGGCACCGTGTTTGTCCGCAAAGGAGACACCTCCATTCAGAGTGAGGCGGATTTAAAGGGCAGGGAAGTCCTGGTCATGAAGGGCGATAACGCCCATGAATATGCCGTGCAAAATGAGTTGACCGACGCTTTGATCCTGACGGAAAATTATGAGGAGGCCATGACGCTGCTGTCTTCGGGCCGGCATGATGCCGTTCTCATGCTGCAGTTGGTGGGGGTCCAGCTTCTTGAAAAACTGAATATTAAAAATGTGGTCAGCATCCGGTCCATTGAAGAGACGAATTTAAAACCGGTGGCCAAACCCCTATCCGGCTATGAACAGAAATTCTGCTTTGCCGTGCCCGAGGGACATAAAGAATTGCTGGCAGTTTTGAATGAGGGCCTGGGCATCGTCATTGCCAACGGCATATACAATGAAATTTATGACAAATGGTTCGGTCCCATTCTGCCCCAGCCATTGGTCAGTTGGACCCGGATCACCAAATACCTGGTTTCCATTCTTCTGCCCCTTCTCTTCCTCGCGGCGGCCCTGGGCATCTGGTATTTGAAAAGGGAGGTTGCACGGAAAACCCGTGATCTGCGAAAAGAAATCGAAGAGAGAAAATTTGCGGAACTGACCCTGCAGAAAAGCGAGACCAAATTCCGGACCCTGTTCCATGTGGCGGCCATTCCCCTCTGCTATGTCAACCATGAGGGGATCATCGTGGACGTTAATTTAAAATTTACCCAGGTGTTCGGGTATACCCTGTCGGATATTCCCAGCCTGGCAGACTGGTGGCAAAAGGCCTATCCCGACCCGGTCTACCGGCAATGGGTCACGGACACCTGGGCAAAGGCCGTCAAGAAGGCGGAGGATGCGCAAACCGACATAGAGCCCATTGAATATCATGTGACCTGCAAGAACGGGGAGATCAAAGAGGTCATCATTTCGGGAACCGCTTTTCAGGACTATTTTCTGGCGACCTTGATTGATCTCACCGAGCGCTTGAAGATGGAGGAAATCCTGAAAAAGACCCTGGCCGATCTGGCGCGGTCCAATGCCGAACTCCAGCAGTTTGCCTATGTGGCCTCCCATGATCTCCAGGAGCCCCTGCGGGCCGCCGTGGGGTTTCTTCAATTGCTGGAATCCCGGTATATGGGACAATTGGATGAAAAAGGCCATCATTATATTGAGCGGGCCGTTGCTGCCGGACATCGCATGCAGGGTCTTATCAATGATCTGCTGTCCCTGTCCCGGGTGAACGCCCAGGCCCTGGTCCTGGAGCGGACAGACCTGAATGAAATCGTTCAGGCCGTTCTGGAAAATTTGAATCCCGTGATTCAGGAAAAGCAGGCAGGGATCTCCTGTGCCCCATTGCCCACGCTCCGGGTGGATCGAAACCAGATGGTCAGCCTTTTCCAGAATCTATTGGCCAATGCTTTGAAATACCATGAGGATAAAACGCCCGAGATTGACATCAGGTGTGAGGAAGAGGGGGAAAGCTGCCGGTTTTATGTCAGGGATAACGGCATCGGCATCGACCCTCAATTTCACGACCGTATTTTTATGATATTCCAGCGCCTGCATACCCGGCAGGAATATTCAGGGACCGGCATCGGGCTGGCCCTGTGCAAAAAAATCGTAGAACGTCACAACGGCAGTATCCGGGTTGAATCCCGGAAAGGAGAAGGGGCCGTCTTCTCCTTTACCCTGCCCAAAGAAAGGAGTGTTAAATGACATTGACGGATGAGGTAAGACCGGCTCAAGTCCTTCTGGTGGAGGACAGTGTGGATGATGTGGAACTGACCCTGGAGGCTTTGAAGGATTCAAAGGTCCGCATGGACGTGCATGTAGTATCCGACGGCCTGGCCGCCATGAAATTTTTGCGGCGGGAAGGAGAATACGCCGATCGCTCCCGGCCGGATCTGGTGCTCCTGGATTTGAACCTGCCCTTGATGGACGGCCGGGAGGTGCTCAAGGAAATCCGGAATGATCCGGATCTGACGGATCTGCCCGTGGTGGTCCTGACCACCTCCCAAAGTGAGGAAGACATCTGCAAGGCCTATAAACTCCATGCCAATTGCTATATTCCAAAACCCGTCGATTTTATGCGGTTTTCCGAAATCGTACGACAGATTGAAGGGTTCTGGTTTCAATTGGTCAGGCTGCCGCGAAGGAGGGTATAATGACCGGTCAATCCATCCATGTCCTGATTCTGGAAGACAGCCCCGATGATTTTCTGCTGCTGAAAGAAGTCCTTGAATCCTCCGAAGACATGGCTGTCTCGATTTTTCATGCCGACCGGCTGGAAAAAGCCCTGGCCCTGGCCAAAGAAAACATGATTCATGCGGCCATCCTGGACCTTCATCTGCCGGACAGCTTCGGGCTGAGCACCTTTCTGTCCTTTCACGAAGGCTTCCCCGGTATTCCCGTCATCATCGTGTCCGGGGCCAAAGATCTAGACCTGTCCCTTTCAGCCATTCAAAAAGGGGCCCAGGACTATATCCATAAGGGGGAAACCTCGGCTGCCGCCATCACCCGGACCCTGCGCTATGCCATGGAACGGCATCAGTTGAAGGCCAACCTGGAAACGGCCAGATCCACCCTTCAGAATCTCCTGAACGAATCCAGAATCCGGGAAAACGAAATCAGGGGATTGTTAAGGGGCGCCAGGGCTGTTCTGGCGGCCACGGATTTTAAGACAACGGCCCGGCATGTGTTTGATATCTGTTCCGAGATCATTGGGGCCACCTCGGGTTATATTGCCCTGCTGTCCGAGGCCGGGGATGAAAACGAGGTATTGTTTCTGGAAGCCGGAGGCCTGCCCTGCACGGTTGATCCGGAACTGCCCATGCCCATCCGGGGATTGCGGGAAACCGCTTACCGGACCAATTCCACCGTGTATGACAATGATTTTATGAATTCCGACTGGGTCAAATTCATGCCCGAAGGTCATGTCTGGCTTGGCAATGTCCTGTTCGCCCCCCTGGTGATAGAAGAGAAAACCGTGGGCATCATGGGGCTTGCCAATAAGAGCACGGATTTTACGGAGAATGATGCCCGAATTGCCGGCGGATTCGGCGAGCTGGCCGCCATTGCCCTTCAAAACAGCCGCAATTTAGACCAACGGGATATGGCTGAAAAGCAGAATGCCGATCTGATCCGGGAACTCCGGCATGCCCTGGCCAATGTGAAACAGTTGACCGGGCTTTTGCCCATCTGCTCCCACTGCAAAAAAATCCGGGACGACAAAGGATACTGGAACCAGATCGAGGTATATATTGACCAGCACTCTGAAGCCAAATTCAGCCATGGCATCTGTCAGGACTGTGCCCAAAAATACTATCCGGATTTTGATTTATATAAGGATAAAAAATGATCCATGGCCGAAGAACTATAAAATTTCAAGGTTTTATCTTTCTTTGTCTTGTGCTGTTTTGTTTTTTTCCCATCCCGGGACAAGCCGAAGACGCCGGAAAAATGCCTCAATCCATTACGGTTGTTTCGGATGACAATTATCCCCCTTATATTTTCCGGAATTCCGACGGGCAGATCCAGGGCATTCTTGTGGATGAATGGGCGCTCTGGGAAAAGAAAACAGGGGTCAGGGTCACCCTGGCGGCCATGGACTGGAACAGGGCCCAGGAATTCATGCTCCAAGGCCGGGCAGATGTCATCGATACGATGTTTTTCAATGAGAAAAGAGCGCAGATTTATGATTTTACAAAACCCTATGCAACCATAGAGGTTCCGGTTTTTTTTAATAAACACATCGGGGGGATTGTTGATATCGAATCCCTGCAAGGCCTGACCATCGGGGTGAAGGCCGGGGATGCCTGTATCGACGTGCTGGAAAAGAACGGTATTACCAGTTTGAAGACATTCAACAGCTATGAAGAGATCATTCAGGCCGCGGTGGATCATCGGATCAAAGTGTTTTCCGTTGATAAGCCGCCGGCGCTCTATTATCTCTATAAAATGAATGTGGAGAAGGATTTCCGGTATTCCTTAAACCTGTATACCGGGAAATTTCACCGGGCCGTCAAAAAAGGCCGGCCGGACACATTAAAACTGGTGGAGGACGGGTTTGCCCGGATCAGCCCAAAAGAGCACGAGGCCATCCATAAAAAATGGATGGGGGAACCCCTTGTCCGGCAGGAATATGTTTATTATGTTTCTTTTTTCCTGCTGTTTATCGGGTTGATTTTTTCAGGTCTTGCCGGTTTTAACATCATTCTGCGCAGAAAAGTCAGATTAAAGACGGCTGAATTGCAGGGGGCGGTTCAGCAACTCCGGCTGGGTGAAGAAAGATATCGGATTTTGGCCGAATATTCCCTCCAGGGAATTGCCCTGCTGAAAGGTGTTCCTCCGGTCTTTGTCTATGTGAACCCCAAATGGGTTGAAATATTCGGATATGAATCTGATGAGGCGCTTTCCATGGGCCATGAAGAAATATGGAATCTGGTTCATCCCGATGACAGAGAAATGGTCCGGCAGCGCAATCAAGACCGGCTCATGGGAAAACCGGTAACGCCCATCTATGATTTTCGTATTCTCAGGAAAGACGGGGCTGTTCGCTGGGTTGAGGTATACGCCAATATCATCGAAACCGGGGAAATCCCTTCAAGCCAGGCGGCTTATGTGGATATCACCGAGCGCAGACAGGCGGAAGCGGACCGGCTGACCGCCCGGAAAACTGCGGATGAGCATGAAAAACAAGCTTTGGTCGGGCGGATTGCCGGGAAAATGGCCCATGATTTTAATAATATCCTGGGCATTGTGATGGGCAATGCCGAACTCGCCCTGCTCCATTGTCAGGAACCCAAAACAAAGAAGACCCTTGAATTGATATATGAACAGAGCATACGCGGCAAAAACCTGACAAAAAATCTGGTTGCCTTTGCCAAAGACCAGGAACCCAAACAGGAGTTTTTCAGCCTCAGCGAAAAAATCGATCTGGTTTTGAACCTGATGAGAAAAGACCTGGAAGGGATTGAGTTGCAAAAGGAAGCAAGCCCGGGTGTAACTGACCTGCTGGCCGATCCCGGCATGATTGAGCATGCCCTTGTCAATCTGATCCAAAATTCAATCCATGCCCTGAGCAGGGTTGAAAACCCCGGAATCACCGTGAGAACCTACAGCCGTGAAAATTTTATCTATTTTGAAATTGAGGATAACGGATGTGGCATTGCAAAAGAACACCTGGCGTATATTTATGATCCTTCTTTTACTTTAAAAGGAAACAGGGATACGGCAGGTTCATATAAACCCGGTATTAAAGGAACCGGTTATGGGATGTCCAATGTCAAAAAATATATTGAGCAGCACAGGGGCAATATTTCAATCGAGTCGGAACCGGGCGCAGGGACTAAGTTTACCGTCAGTCTGCCGGTCATAAAAAAAGAATTGACGCTTGAAGAGAAGACGGAAATCAAAAAAGGAAAAGCGTATTCCGGGAAATATATCCTTCTGGTTGAAGATGAATTCGCCATTGCAGACGTACAGTATGCCGTATTGACACAGGAACCCTGCCTTCACAGGGTGGATATCGCCGCCAACGGTCAGGCGGCATTGGATCTCTTACAAAAAAATAAATACGATCTGGTCAGTCTGGACTATTCTCTTCCCGGGGGGACCAACGGCATGGATATATACCATCGCATCCGGTTGTCGGATAAAGCCATGCCCATCCTGTTTATTTCAGGGAATATAGAATTTTTGGAATCCATAGATGCATTAAAACAGAAAGATTCGATGATTGAGCATCTGTCAAAACCCTGCCGGAATAAAGATTATATCATCAGCATAAACGCCTTGCTTGAAAAAATCCATCCATAAGGAGAATTCCTATTCAGATGCCCTTAAACGTGATGATGTACGCGAAGCACTCCGCCGGGGGGATATTGAAACCGCTGCAAGCCTTTCTCGCGTTTATACCTTAACTCCGGTTGCGGTATAAAACGGTATCAGGTCTTCCCTTAATGGCCCTCAATACAGGTCAGGGCTTTTTTTAATTCATCCAGTAAAAAAGGTTTGTGCAAAAAAGCGTTGGGTTTTACCGAACCATCGCCGGACCCAATGGCTCCGGCCTCATCATATCCGCTGGCCAGAATTACCGGGATATCCGGCCTCATCTTCCTGAGGGCGGCCAGGGTGTCCCATCCGTTCATGCCGGGCATGCTCAGATCGGACAAGACCAGTTTGATATCTTTTTGGTGCAGGCGGAAGATATCACGGCCTCGGCGCCGCTCCCGGCGGCCATGACCTCATACCCGATCCGCCTTAACATGCCTTCCATCATCTGACGGACCATTTCCTCATCTTCAACCACCAGAACAAGATGCCGGCCCGGCGCAGAAGGATTTTCAACCGTGGCCGGACGTTGTTCCAGGGGAACCGCGGTCGGGGAAAGGGGGAGAAAAACGTTGAAGGCGCTGCCTTTGCCGGGTTCGCTTTCCAGGGTGATGCAGCCCCCGTGGGCTTTGCCAATCCACGGGAAACCGGTGCTCATACCCAATGGAGGATGCGGGGCGGGTTTCGACGTAAACTCTTAGCCTGCCGTTGGAATATTCGTCCATGGACTCCCAGGCATTGGTGACGAGGGCTTTTAAAACCTGTTCCATCTGGGCCGGGTCTGCCTGGATAATGGGTCCCTGGGGCAAAAGATTCAATTCCAGGGTCAGCTCTTTCCTCAATTGGGGATGGATTTTTTCAAGACAGTCCCGGGTGATTTTTGACAGGTCCAGCGGTTTTGATTTGCCCTGTTGCCGGCCCAGGTAGGTCAACATGAGCAGGCTCATATCGGCTGCTCGCCGGCTGGCCTTTTCAGCCTGAAACAGGTTTTGGTAAGTCCGGGACTCCCGGGGCAGATCCGTCCGGGCCAGTTCAAGGTTTCCCATGACCACGGCCATCATATTGTTGAAGTGATGGGCCACGGCGCCGGCCATCCGGCCCAGGCTTTCGGCCTTTTGCAGTTGGAGGACCCGTTTTTCGGTTTCCTTTTGTTGCCGGACCATCCGTCCGGACCAGATCATGGCGGCACAGGCCTGGGTCCAGGGTTTCATGGATTCAGCCATGGTTTGAGTGTATTCATCTAAACCGTCGGCAACACCGGCTACCCCCATGACCTCATTTCTGAAATAAAGGGGAATTCCCATATAGCGGTTCAACCGGGGATGATTCAATGAAATTTCTTGATCAGGGCGGTCTTCCAGGTCTTTTTCGGCAATAACGGTCCGGCCTTCGAGCACAGGAGCCCTGTTGAGGAGATGAAGGGCTCCGTCGTTTAAGGCAGGATCTGAAATGGCCAGGTTCACCAGAGATGGAGCCCCGTCCGGTTCATACAGGACCTCGTGAAGAAAACCGAATCCGCTTTTTGTATGCCGGACCAGGATCCGGATCAGGGTCTCATACACCTCTTTCGGGTCCCGGCCGGAGATGAAAAGGCTTTGGGCCTCCTGGACCGATGCCAGAAGGTCGTTGTCGCCCTGAAGGCTTTGTTCGGCCCGTTTAAATTCAGTAATGTCATGGCCGAAAATGGCGATGCGGGTGACTTTTCCGGAATCTTCCGTCACCGGATAGAGGTAATGGCTGTAAAACCGGTCGCCCAATTTATCTTTGAAATGAAGGGGTTCTCCGGTTCGGACCACCTCTGCGATATGGTTGCGCCTGAGGGCAGCCGTTTCCGGGGGCATATAGTTGAAAACAGACCGGCCGACCATATCCTTAACCCCAAGCCCCAGCCGTTGGGGCACCATGGCATTACAGAGGAGGATACGGCCTTCGGTATCGACCAGCAGGGCGGATTCCGGGCTTGCGTGGATGAGTGCGGCCAGGTCGTTTTTGCTCTGTTTCAGGGCCTTTTCAGCCTGTTTCTGGAGGGTCATGTCCCGGGCAAAGCCATATACAAATCGCCTGCCCTGGTCAATAAAGGGAATGGCAATGATTTCCACAGGGAAAATCGTACCGTCGGCCCGGATATGGACGGATTCAAATATGCGCATCTCTTCTTCCGGACAGCCGGACCAGAGGATTTTCAAGCGGATCTTTTTCCAATTCCGGGGTTGACGGCTTCATTTTCCTGTCCTGTTTGTTGAGAAAAAGGGGATACGGTTTTTTGTACAAGTACCAGATTACACACGTTTACCGGCTGATGTCAAGAAATACGGCCTGGGTCAGCCGGGCCAGATCCTTTGGGGAGATCTCGATCTGTAGTCCCCTTCGACCGGCGCTGACGAAAATCGTATCAAAATTTTTGGCCGAGATATCCATGGCCGTGGCCGTCTTTTTTTTCTGGCCCAGGGGGCTGACCCCGCCTAAAACATAGCCCGTCACCCGTTCTACATCCTGTTTTTCCGCCATTTTCGCTTTTTTTATGCCAATGGCCTTGACCAGGGCCTTCAGGTCGAGCTGCTTTGAAACCGGGACCAGGGACGTCATGAAGGTTCCATCTTCCCCGGACACCACAAGGGTTTTGAATAATCGGTCGAAGGAAACGTTCAGCTTTTGCGCCGCTTCTTCGCCATAGGCGGCGGATGTGGGGTCGTGATCATAGGAATGAAGGGTATAGCGGACCTTTGCCTTTTTCAAGCTGTTGACGGCAGGGGTCATTTGAAATCCGTTTCAGCTTTGACGGGATAAAAGGTTTGGGCAGACCCAAAGATGCGAGCGCTTTGAATATAGCTTTCAGACCCGGCACGGATGGCGTTTTCGGTTTCTTCCCGGTTCTGAAAGGTTTTTTTGACCCTGCCCGGGGAACCTGTGACCAGGCTGTAGGGAGGGATCAGGGTTTTTTCCAGGACCAGGGTTCCGGCGGCGATGATGGACCCTTTTCCGATGACGGCATGGTTCATGACGATGGCGCCCATGCCGATGAGGCATTCGTCTTCAATGGTGCAGCCGTGGAGGATGCTTCTGTGGCCCACGGTCACCCTGTTCCCGATGGTCAGGGGGATATCGAGGTCGGCATGGCCCATGCAGAGGTCCTGGATATTGGTTCGTTCACCGATCCTGATTTCCGCCAGATCCCCGCGCAACACCGTATGAAACCAGACCGAGGAGAGGGGGCCGATGTGAACATTTCCGATGATCTGGGCCGTCGGCGCCACAAAAACCGTGGCATCCAGCGAAGGGACAAAATGGCGGCAGGCATAAAGGGTCAAGATTTTCCGCCTTTTTTACCGGGCCGGCCCGGCGTTTTACCTCCCGTATGCTTCTTCAGCATTTGTTTTCATCCCTCTGGCAGTCATATTCCTTCTTTTTTTCAGACATGCGCAGGGCCCTGCGGGCCAGGGCCTCCCGGTTTCGCCGGAGATCTTCTTCCGTCACCAGGGTCAGGGGCGGGATGGTTACAGGCCGCTTGTCCGCTCCCAGGGCCACAAAGGTCAGATAGGCCGAGGCAAGATGGGTTTTGACCCCGGTCAAGAGGTCTTCGGTTTCCACCCTGGCCCCGATTTCCATGGAGGTTTTCCCCGTCATATTGATCCCGGCCTTGATGGTCAGAAGATTGCCGATAAAGGCGGGTTTGTGAAAGTCCAGGCGGTCGATGGAGGCCGTGACGCATATTTTCCGGGTATGCCGGACGGCGCAGACCCCGGCGGCATTGTCGATTTCCTTCATGATGACACCCCCGTGAACAATGCCGGCGGCATTGGCATCTTCCGGCAACAGGATCCGGGAGATAATCACGCTGGAATCATGGGTGCATTTATCCATTGAACTTCTCCTTTGCAAAGCATTGATGTCAAGATTTTATAAAATGGATACACGAGTTTGCCGAAAACCGGAAATTACAGCCTAAAATTTTTCCATGGCCCTGGCAAGGCGCTTCCGGGTTTCTTTGGCAAACCATAGATCCATGAATTGTTCGGTTCGGGGGCCTACCCGGGCCAGATATTTTTCCCGGATGGCTTCCAAATGATTTTCTTTCATGGCGGCAAAGGTTTCCCCGGGGATTTCCAGGAATTGGCGGGCTTTTTGAACCGCTCTTTCCATTACCCCCTCCAGGAGGCAGGTTTCGTCGATTAATCCCAGGGAGATTGCATTTTCAGCCTTGATCAGGCTGCCTTCCACCAGCAGGCGCCCGCAAATGCGGCTGCCGGTAAAACGCTCCAGCATCAATTCAGCCAGATAGGGAAGGGTGAGTCCCAGAAGGCTTTCGTTGAATCCGATTCTCAATTTTTCGGATTTTGCGATCCTGTAGTCACAGACAATGGCCAGGATGGCCCCGCCTGCCACGGCATGTCCGGTCAGGGCGGCAATGACCGGCAAAGGGAGGAAGGCCATCTGAAAAATCATGTTCTGGAAATCGGCGAGATAGGTTTTAAGCCTCGCGCGGTCAAATTCCATCACTTTCGGAAGGTCAAACCCCATGGAAAAAAACCGGTGGTTTCCCGTCAATATCATGGCAGCAGCCTTATTTTTTATCCCGGTCATGATGCCGGACAGGTCTGCAATCAGTTCAGGGTTGACCGCATTGGTCACGCCGCTGTTCATCCGCACAAAAGCAATATCGTTTTTGATTTCCATATCCATCAGCGGCATCTTGTTCTCCTTGTATTCCGGAAAGCCGGCCATGTTCAGCCTCCCGGCAAAATTGTGTTGTGAACTCATAACAGGATTTAATCCCCCTGTAAATAAGCGGGAAAAATTAATATGCTTGCCTTTCATGGAAATCGTGCTATACTGCACTTCTTTTGGTGCCATCCGGTCGGCGCCGTGTTGTGGTTGAATCCTTCCTTTTTGGCTCAATCCTTACATTTATTCATTCTTGCCTGGATCGGCTCCTATAACACGGATGCGGGCGATAACAGGAGTATTATAGTAATGTCATTTGCAAATCTTGGTCTTCGGACCGAACTGCTCCGTGCTGTTGAAGCACAGGGCTATACCACCCCAACCCCCATTCAGACCCGCGCCGTTCCCGAAGTTCTCAACGGCAGGGATATTCTTGCCGGCGCCCGTACAGGCACCGGAAAAACAGCGGCCTTTGCCCTGCCGATTCTTCAGCGCTTGAGCGAATCCACAGTCAAGACACACCATCCGAGGGTCCTGGTGCTGACCCCGACCCGGGAGCTGGCCGCCCAGGTGGCTCAAAGCTTTGAAACCTATGGCC
>CAZAHK010000060.1:0-20741 GCA_964484555.1 uncultured Desulfobacula sp. | reverse complement strand
TGTCAAGACTTTTTCAAAGGTAGTTCATGCTTGGCTGAATGGTGCGGAGGGGTTCCTGCCCTGGCAGACCATCGGCACTGAGGCCTCGCTGGATCAGCAGGAAGGCTGTGAAGGCAATGCGATTTTTGTACCGGGCCGACGGTTCGGCGTAGGCGTGGTCGGCGATATGAGGCTCAAGGCATTCCGCAATGCAGAGCAGTTTATTGAATATCTGGTTCTGCTGAAGAACCGTCAGGGCTTGACAAGGGATCAGATCAAATCCACCCTGGCTGGCTCGTTGCAAAACCTGGACGCTGCACAGATCCAGGAGTTGAAAAAATTCATAATGGATAAATTATCGAAAAATAGATTAAAAAAACAATCTTAACCGTGATATTAAAAAAAATGAAAATAAAATTTAAAGAAAATGGTGGCATTCAGAGGATAAACGAGCCTGTCACCTTTGGCATTCCCTTGCCGGAAGGACATCTGAGAGACGGCAGAAATTTATCTTTGATTGTCGACAACGGAATCGAGAAAGCATGGCCGATCCCCTTTGGGCATAAGGTGATTTCGACCTGGGCCGACAACAGCATTAAATGGCTTCTGGTGGATATTCAGGTGTCGTTGGGGGTGCGTGAGAGTCTGACCCTGGATGTGGTCATGGGCTTGAGTCCCTTGGCTGGGAAGGACCCGGCCAGATTTCAGGTCCATCATGAAGAGAACCGGATAAAGGTTTGCTCGCCCCTGATGACGGTTTCTGTGAATACTCAAGGGTATTTTCATCCGTTTGAATCCATTGCTTATCAGAACAGAGAGGTGTTTTCCCCCGGATCATGCCCGGTTATTTTGAAGGATGCCAAAGGTGAGTTCTGGCATCCGTTTATCAGCAAATGGAATATCGAACATGATACCAGGATGAGAAAAACGCTGTATACCGAGGGTCGGTTCAAAAATGAGAGAACTTCTCATTTTCTGGAGTTTTTCTGCAGGACTCATTTCTTTTGTGAAGCTCCCTGGGTGAAAATTGAATTTACGATCCGGAACAGCAGATCCGCTGTTCACTTGGGCGGTGCATGGGACCTTGGAGATGAGAACTCATTTCTTTTTAAAGGCTTGAAATTTCAATTTTCTGCTGAAGCCATCCATCCGCAGACCGTCTTTTACAGCCCGGACATGGTTACAATTCCGATCCGGACCTGTGGGCTCTCGAATATT
Source organism: uncultured Desulfobacula sp. (assembly GCA_964484555.1). Classification (GTDB taxonomy): domain Bacteria; phylum Desulfobacterota; class Desulfobacteria; order Desulfobacterales; family Desulfobacteraceae; genus Desulfobacula. The sequence continues at coordinate 19,544 of CAZAHK010000060.1, read as the reverse complement.
GAAGTTTATCAGGATTCCAGCGGGTGTGACAACTGGCAGTCCAAAAATCATATGAACAGAGAGGGAAAAATCCCTTTGCAGTTCAAGGGGTATCGAGTCTCAGAGGCAGGCACCCTGTATGGATCAGGTGATCATGCCTCTCCGGTTATGGGTGTTGCCGGAACAGAGGTTTGTGTTTATTCCTATGCGGAGAATTTCTGGCAGAATTTTCCAAAGACCATGGCGGTAAAAGATGGGAGTTTTGAGATCGAATTGTTCCCGGAAGCATTTGGAGACCTGTTTGAATTACAACCCGGAGAACAGAAAACCCATGTCTTTTATCTGGGGTTCGGAGAAAAACCGGAAGATTTTGAAAAATTGAAATGCATGGCTGATCCACTGGTTCCGGAAATATCCTGTGAGGATTATTACCAGGCCATGACAGGCCCCCGGCCGGTACCGGCTGAACGGCAGACCCAAAATGATGCGGCGCCGCTGTATGACCGGTTTATGGAGGAGTTTGTCAATACGGAAACCGGATACAGGAAAAAGAATATCCGGATTGATGAATTCGGGTGGCGGAATTTTGGTGATATTTATGCAGATCATGAGGCTGTTGCTGCTCCGGAAGGTCAGGAATTCATCTCCCATTACAACAACCAGTATGATGTCATAAAAGGGGCGCTGTTTCAGTTCATGCGCACCGGGAAAAGGGAATGGTTCCGGCTTGCACAACAGCTTGCAGATCATGTTGTGGATATTGACATTTATCATACGCAAGAGGACAAATATCAATATAATGGCGGGCTTTTCTGGCACACGGATCATCATCTGGATGCTCACACAGCCACCCACCGTACCATATCGCAGGAGCACCGTCAGTTCAAGCCGGAAGGCGCTTTCGGCGGAGGGCCGTATCCGGAGCATAACTACGCTACCGGGCTGCTGTATCTTTACTGGATGACGGGACACCCCAAATACAGAGATGCTGTGATTCAGTTGTCAGATTACATTGTCAATTGGCTTCAAGGGCCGGACACCTTGTCCGAACTGACATTTCAAACAATTAGAGACCTGGCCAAAAAACTAAAATCCTTAAAAGGATCAAGTGTGCCCCGGATTTATGTATTTGATGGGCCCTGCCGGGCCAGCGGAAACAGCCTGAATACTCTTCTGGACGGCTGGCTGCTGACCCATGACGCTCGCTACCTGAACTATGCGGAAAGCCTTATTGCCATGGCGGTTCATCCGGATGACGACCCGGATGCCATGGATCTCCTCAATGCGGAGATCCGGTGGTTTTATACCGTGTTTCTTCAGGCCCTGGGAAGGTACCTGGATATCAAGTCTGCTTTTGGCCAGATAGATGATATGTTTCATTATGGGCGGCGTGTTCTCATCCATTATGCCGAATGGATGCTGAAAAAGGAATATCCTTATCTTGAAAAGCCTGAGATTCTGGAATTTCCCAACGAAACCTGGGCCACCCAGGATTTGAGAAAAAGCGACATTTTTGCGGTGGCCTCGTTTTATGCAGGTGACAGGTTGAGGAAAAAATTTGAAGAAAAGAGCCATTTTTTCTTTGAACATTCTTTGAAAGAGCTGAGCAGTTTTGAAACCCTGAGGTGTACAAGGCCCATGGCGTTGGTCATGTCCAATGCCATGCCTTTTATGGAAATGGACCGTCGGAATAAAGCCCCATTTGATAAAGAGGAAATGAGTTTGAATTCCTCCCCGAAAAAAGCATCTCTTTTAAATCCGTATCTGAAAAATATCCTGGACTTTTCTTTTAAAAGGGAAAAGGCCTGGATCAGGTATCAGGTCCAATCCATCCTGAAAAGAAAAGAAACATGAAAAACCGGATCACTGCATTCGGGATTATTCTTGCCGCCTTAGGACTGGCTGTCGCCGGTTGCAGGATCAGAAGCCAGGAGACAACAAGGATTACAACGAGGCCCACAGCCCCGACCATTAAAATGGAATCCGGTGAACATCCCTTGGGCCTTGGCGGCCTACGCCTTGTCAATCGGGATGTGATACGGCGGGACGGCCTCCTGTATATCCCAAGGATTTCTGAAGAAGGCAAACCAATGCCATTACTGGTATGGCTGCATGGGGGAGGGGGGAATTGTGAATCCTACCGGTACTTGTTTCCCATGCTGAAGACTTCAAAATTGTGATCCTGGCTCTGGATGCCCGCCACAACACCTGGGATGGGATTGACAGCTCTTTCGGGCCTGATGTGGAATTCATTGATGCTGCCGTGAAGCACACATTTGACCGTGTCCATATTGACCCCGCGCGAATCGTGTTAGGCGGTCTGTCTGATGGTGCCTCTTATGCCCTGGCCATCGGCCGGGTGAATGGGGATCTTTTTACCCATCTGGTGGCTGTTGCGCCCGGCCGTCTTAAGCTGCCGGCATCTGTAATTGGGAATCCAAAAATATTGGTTGCCCATGGCACGCGTGACAATGCTTGAGACCTTTGCAAAATGCGTATATTTTTCAGGATTATAACATGCGGGTAAAAATTTTAAAATTTTCGGTCCGGGCGGATAAAAAATCCGGAAGTTTTCCCCGGAACAAACCATTAAACGCATCACTTGCTTTCATACCCTGTTTTCTGCAGGTCGAAAGACAGAAACCGATTGACCCTTTTATGGCAGGTTTGGTATATTCATCCCCTTATGAATGACAAAACAAGAATTTTTTAGTGTGAGGGAATAAGGATGCAAACATCAAAATCGGAATACCTGTTTTCAGAAGCTCTCAAATTGATTCCAGGGGGAGTGAATTCCCCTGTCAGGGCCTGCGGTTCTGTCGGAGGGCAACCCCTCTTTATTAGAAATGGAGAAAAAAGTAAGATTTATGATGTGGATGGAAATCCATATATTGATTATGTATTGTCATGGGGTCCTTTAATCCTTGGTCACAGGCCTTCCTGCGTCATTGATGCATTGAAAAAAATTCTGGAAACCGGTACCAGTTTCGGCGCTCCCACAGAAATTGAAACTCAGCTTGCCCGGATGGTCATAGACCTTGTACCGTCAGTGGAAAAAATCAGAATGGTGAACTCCGGCACGGAAGCCACCATGAGCGCCGTCCGTCTGGCCCGGGGGTATACCGGCAGGGATATCATCATCAAATTTGACGGCTGCTATCATGGCCACGCAGATACGCTTCTTGTTGCTGCAGGTTCAGGGGTGGCAACCCTGGGTATTCCGGGAAGTCCGGGGGTTCCTGATGCTGTTATTTCAAACACCTTATCGCTTAAATTCAATGACAGTGAAGAAGTCTCCAGAGTAATGAAAAAAATTGGAGATAGGGTTGCCTGTGTCATTCTTGAACCCGTGGCCGGCAATATGGGATTTGTGCCTCCAGTTAGCGGTTTTCTTCAAACATTAAGGGAAACTACCGCCAAATATGGGACAATTTTAATTTTTGACGAGGTCATGACCGGATTCAGGGTCTCAAAAGGGTCTGCCCAGGGATTGTATGGTATTACACCGGATCTGAGCTGTTTCGGAAAAGTCATTGGGGGAGGCTTGCCGGTGGGGGCCTATGGCGGCAAAAAAGAAATCATGGATCAAATCGCCCCTGTGGGAAAGGTTTACCAGGCCGGCACACTTTCAGGAAATCCGTTGGCCATGGCAGCAGGCATTGCAACGCTGACGGAACTTCAAAAAAAGGGGGTATATGAAACCCTTGAAGCCGGAACTGAAAAACTCATGAAGGGATTTCAGGCAGCGGCGGATGACGCTGGAATTCCCCTCCAGACAGGCCACGCAGGTTCCATGGCAGGTTTCTTTTTTTCCAGTGAAAAAATCCATAATTTTGATGATGCAAAAAAATGCAACCTGGATCAATTTGCCAAATTTTACCGATTGATGCTCTCAAAAGGAGTGTATCTGGCCCCATCCCAATTTGAAGCCTGTTTTGTTTCCCTGGCCCATTCTGAGGATGATATCGATCAGACCATCCTTGCGGCAAGAGAAGCCATGGCGGAACTTTAACCCATCATGATAAAAAAAATACACCTGATTGCCGCCTGTGGCACGGGAATGGGAACTCTTGCTTGTAGCCTCAAAGAGATGGGATATACCGTATCAGGGTCGGATCAGAATGTATATCCGCCCATGAGTGACTTTTTAAAAGAAAATGGGATTGACCTATTTCAGGGCTATGATTCCTCTCACCTGGATCATTCGCCGGATCTTGTTATCATAGGGAATGCCGTAACACGAATGAATGCCGAAGCCCAGGCTGTGCTAAGTTCCGGCATCCCCTATATGTCCATGCCCCAGGCCGTCAATCAATTTATTGCCAGGGATAAAAAAATCATCCTTGTGACCGGCACCCATGGAAAGACGACTACATCTTCGATTATGGCATACCTCCTGTATACGGCAGGAATGGACCCCTCATTTCTCATCGGCGGGATTTTAAAAGATTTCAATTCCGGTTTCAGAATCGGACAAGGTGAGTATATGGTGATTGAAGGAGATGAATATGACACGGCTTTTTTCGATAAAGGGCCTAAATTCATGCACTATGATCCTGAAATGATTATTATGACCGGGATTGAATTTGATCATGCCGATATTTTTTCCGGGATTGATCATATTAAATGCGCATTTTCAGATCTGGTCCGAAAAAATAAGTCCAGGAGTCATTTTATTGCCTTTGAAAACAGCGTGCATTTAAAAGAGGTCCTATCCGATTTTTCAGTTTCCCTGGAAACCTACGGGGAAAATGCCCGGTGGCATTTTTCCAATCATCATCAACAGGAGTCGAGGACATATTTTGATGTTCACAGCCCCGACACTTCCATATCCATTGCAACCCATCTTGTGGGGCGGCACAACCTTTTCAATGCCATGGCCTGTATAGCTGCAGCTCAAAGAATCGGAATCAGCAATAAAATCATCAAAGCCTCTTTAGCCGGTTTTTCCGGTGTTAAAAGAAGGCAGGAAATCAGGGGAATTAAAAATGGAATCACTGTCATGGATGATTTTGCCCATCACCCCACAGCCGTTCGAGAGACGATAAAGGCATTAAGGCCTTTTTATAAAGCCGGCAGGATCATTGCTGTTTTCGAACCCAGAACCAATACAAGCATGAGGTATTTTTTTCAGGAGTCGTATCCTGATGCGTTTATGGAAGCGGATATGGTATGTATTTGCGAACCCTCCGTGAAAAAAAACATACCGGATCAGGAGAGGTTGTCCATCCGGAAACTGATCATTGATATTGAAAAAAAAGGAGTCCGGGCATTTTATTTCGAAGACACGGACAAGCTCCTCCATTTTTTGGTGTCGGCATTAAAAGATAAGGATCTTGCTCTGATCATGTCCAATGGGGGATTTGATAATATCCATAAGAAACTGTTGGAAAAAATTTAGATGAAAAAAAAAATACGCTTAAGAATTTTTTTGATCGGCAGCCTTCATATGGTTTTATATTTATATATTGTTCCTTTCATGGTGTATCCGAAATTCGGCAAAAATGGAATAACCGTTGTGATGGTTTTGGCTATTTTGATTTCAGCAATTGTTCTTGGCACGTTATCGTTTGAAAGAAAAAATAAGGGAGAAGGAAATGGGAAATATTGAAAAGATTGAATGGGAAAAAAAATACAGTGTAGATGTGGAAGAAATTGATATCCACCAGAAAAAAATGTTTGAATTATTTAATCAGTTAATTGATATGAAATCATCAAAAACCGATATTAAAGACTGCGTCAATGTCATTACGGAAATTAATGAATACAGCAAATTGTATTTCAGCACCGAGGAAAAATATTTAAAGAAAAAAGGATATCCGGACTTTAACAGTCATGCCAAGGCACATCGCCATTTTGCTAAAATATCCATCAGTTTACGCAGGGAAATTTCCGAAAACGAAGACTCTTTAACCTTGGACGTAATCGAGGAAATGAGAAACTGGCTGATAAATCATATTCTTACACGTGATACCCTCTATATTCCGTTTTTAAGAATCAATCAGTATATCGAGGACTCAAAAAAAAAAAATTAAAGTCTTTTTTCTCAGTTGACGATTCTCAGTTGACGATATAGATGAACAAGTATATTCTTTTTAATTATTGATAATGGTAAAAGAAATTATGGTGTTTGATTATAAAATAATACCTGTTCGAACCGAAATCCTTGATGCTACCAAGGAAATAAACGGATTTTCCGAAAGAAGGAAAACCGTTAGCAGACGGTTTAAAAGGGACCGAAGGAAACAAAATAAAGACCGAAGAAGCAGCATTCGGGAAGGCATTATTGTGAGCCTCTCATTCAAAGCCAATCGACGAAGGGGAACGGACAGAAGACGGACTCAGAGTGCAAGAACGATGAGAGCGTAGTCTATTCAGACGCAATTCCGTATTTTTTAATCTTGTTGATGATGGCGGTATGAGACATATTTAAGGCCTTAGCCCCTTGTCTGATACTGGGATATTTTTTTAAAACAGACTTGAGAATCCCTTTTTCATAACTGCCCACCATTTCTTTGAGCGAACGGACTTGGAGATCATTGAAATGATTCTCTTTTATGCCTTTAATGGTCCTTTCGATATCATGCCCGAAAAGAATATAGGCTTCATCAATCATCTCATTGTCGGTAATGATGGAAGCCCGTTCAATAACATTCTTTAATTCGCGAATATTGCCGGGCCAGTTATGGCGGAATAATTTGCTTAAAGCCGCATCCGACAATTTTTTAGGCGGAATGCCGACCTGGTTTGCGGCTCTGGATAAAAAATGGTCAACCAGCAGGGGAATGTCTTCATATCTTTCTTTCAACGGCGGCACATGAATGGGTAATACATTGATTCTGTAATACAGATCCTGCCTAAAGGTATTTTCCTGGATCATTTGCTCAATGAGCCTGCTGGTTGCAGTGATAATCCGGGTATTCACAGGGATCTCTTTAATACCGCCGATTCTTCGAACGCTTTTTTCCTGAATCACCCTTAAAATTTTAGCCTGCGCACCCATAGGCATATCTGCAATCTCATCCAGAAAAAGGGTCCCCTTATCTGCAATTTCAAACAACCCAGGTTTGCCTCTTTTTTCAGCTCCGGTGAATGATCCCTTTTCATAACCGAACAGTTCACTCTCCAGCAAAGATTCAGGCAGGGCCGCACAATTGACGGCAACGAATTCTCCTTTAACACCGCTTTCCATATGGATGGCCCGGGCAAACAATTCTTTGCCCGTACCGCTGTCTCCCCGGATGGAAACAATTGAGGGGGTTACGGCAATTTTCTGGGCAAAGGAGACGGCATCCATGATGGCAGCGCTTTTACCGATGATATCCGTGAAAAAATACTGTGAGGGATGAGTGACCTCATGGGCAAGCTCCCGGATTTCTTTCATGTCCCGCATGATTTCAATGGCCCCGGTGATCTCACCGGTAATATCCCTGATCGGAACACCTGTTGAAAAAAACTGGAACCGTCCGTTGGGCGTGATAAGGTTTTTTTTCATGTTTTGAAATGCCCTGCCTTTGAGGCAATCCATCAAATCAAGGGTTTCAGCGGGCAACGCGGATAGATGTTTCCCAAGGACATCGAATTGATTCCAACCCAGTATTTTTGTGGCAACCCGGTTCATCGTTGTCACATGACCGAATTTATCTATGGAAAGAATGCCGTCACTGATACTGTCCAGAATAATTTTTAGTCTTTTTTCCCGGATCTCCTGAGGCATGGAACGGACCTCAGTGATCTCTATCAGGCCCGGTATGGTGGCCAGACCTTTGATAATGGTTTTATGGGATGGAGAAAACCGGGAGCTTTTTGTTTCAATATAAACCAGGGTTTTGTGTTCTTTGTTTTCCACTTCCATGGCAATAATATTCAAATCATTTGCACTTACAATCCCGGTGATATCCTCCACAATCTGTTTTCGGTCGGTAAACAAAAGTTCCAATTTAAGGGTGGTTGTATTCATTCTGAGACAGCGTTGCTCCCCAATTTAAATTAATGGGGCAAGGGTATTAAATCTATCCATTTCAATCAAGTAAATTATTGAGCCGGATTCAAATCATATAAAACTTATATCAATGGTTTATTTTTTAATCCAGGACTGATAATTTGCCTTATCTTTTTTCAGCAGACAGGGGAAATCATGAAAACCCATATCGCATTTGAAATTGAAAGCTTATATAAACATGATATTTTTTCAGATCTCGATTATTTTTTTGCCGGAACCATGGCCCTTGCCTTTAATGAAACAAATCCCCTGGTTATAGTCTCTTGCGCCCTGGTTTCCAAATCATTATCAGAGGGTCATATCTGTCTTGATCCGGCAAGCATGGCCGGTAGTCAAAAGCCGGTGTCGGAAACAAATCCCCTTATCTTAAAATATCCGGATATAGAAACCTGGACCCAGGCGCTGAAGGAATCTTCCATGGTCTCAGAAGGGCTTCACACTCCACTGGTTCTGGATTCGGCAGGCAAATTATATCTTGCCAGATATTTTGATTTTCAAAATCGTCTGGCAGACAATATCAGTCGTCGGGTTTCTCTTTCGGCGATTCCCATGGAAGAAACCCTGATGGATGAGTTTTTAAAGGATTTTTTTCCGGGCGGTAACCATCTTCTGCCCCAGAAGAACGCCGTTAAAAACGCGCTATATAATAAATTTACCCTTATCTCAGGGGGGCCCGGAACTGGTAAAACCTTTGTTATCGGGATTATCAAAACTGTATTGCCTTTATTGTCAAAAAAGAAAAGGCTCCCCATACAACGGATCATCTGCGTGGCTCCCACAGGAAAAGCTGCTTCAAAATTGGAAGAGGGGAGCACCATTCATTCTGTTTTAAGGCCTGTGACCCGTGGCCCTGGGTTTTATTTTAATCAAAAGAATCCGCTGAATGCAGATGTTTTGATCGTTGACGAAGCCTCCATGATAGATCTGCCGTTGCTTGTCCGACTGCTGGAAGCTGTTCCGTTGGAAACCAATATTATTATGACGGGAGACAAACATCAGTTGACATCCATACAGGCTGGAGCGGTATTCAGTGATTTGTGTGCCATAGATGAATTGCATACGGTTACCTTGGACTATAATTTCAGATCCCGGGGGAAAACCGGGATTGAAAAGCTGTCAAAGGCCATCAATGAAAGAAATATCCAGGATTTCGAATCCCTTTTGTTATCTCATGATTATCCTGATCTTGTTTTTGAAGATTACTATGGTGCTAAATCCGTCATGACCTTTCTTCAAAATCATATTACAAAAGAATACGGGTCCTTCCAAAATGCGAAAAACGAGGAAGAGGCCCTGTCCAAACTGGATGATTTCAGGGTATTGTGTGCCCATAATAAAGGGGATTGCGGAACATTACAAATTAATCATCTTTGTGAAAAGATTTTGCGGTCACTGAATTATTTTGGTATAGAGGAAAGGCCTTTTATGAGAGCTGTGATGGTGAACAGCAATGATTATAAGAAAGGGTTATTTAACGGCGACACCGGCGTTGCCGTTGAAAAAAGCGGAAAGACCACGGTCTTTTTTAAAGGATTGGATAATAAATTGAAACAATACCGGTATTCTGATCTGCCTTCCCATGATACGGCCTTTGCAATAACCATCCACAAAAGCCAGGGGTCTGAGTTTGATTCGGTTCTGATGGTCATTCCGGACCGATTTTCTCCTGTCGTGACACATCAGTTGTTATATACGGGTGTGACAAGGGCCAGAAAAAAAGTGATCCTTATCGGAAACCTTGACATCATGAAAGCTGCAATCCGGATGAATACGAAACGTCATTCAGGTATTAAAGAATGCCTGGAAAAAAAATTAGAAAGCAAATATCTTGAAAAAAAATAAAACAATACCTGAACACATCTGGCATTTTTTTTGTTCCCCCCGGCTTGCGATTTACACGCTTGTCCTCCTCGCCCTCACATCCATCATCGGAACCGTTGTCCTTCAAAACGGATCAGAATCAGATTATATCAGACTTTACGGTTATGGCTGGACGAACCTGATCAAAACCTTCAGTTTTGACGATATGTACCATTCCTGGTGGTTTTTAGGCCTGATCGGCCTATTATGCATCAATATAATTGTATGTTCAATTGAAAGACTGACAACGTCCTGGAAAATTATATTTCCAAAAAAGATTCCCTTTAACGCGGACCGATTCCGAAGATTAAAAAATTTAGAAACCCTTACTTTGAATAAGCCGTTGTCTCAATTGACCCTTGAATCTGAAACCATGTTGTCAAAATCAGTCGGACCTGTGATAAAAGAAGAAGCCGGGACCAGTGTCCTTCTTTATTCAGAAAAAGGCAGATGGTCCCGCCTGGGAGTATATGTGGTTCACACAAGCCTGCTCCTGATGTTTCTGGGTGCCCTTATCGGGGCCATATTCGGATTTAAGGCCAATTTAAATCTGGATGAGGGCCAAACCTCTGATACGGCCATTCTTCTTACCACCAGGAACCCGGTGCAACTTGATTTTTCAATCCGGTGTAATGAATTTGAGGTTCGATTTTATGATACCGGTGCTCCCGAAGAATTCAGATCCAATCTTACCCTCATCGAGGACGGAAAAGACATTCTTACAACGGATATTCGTGTCAACCATCCTTTGAGATACAAGGGCATTAATATTTTTCAGTCCTCTTACGGTTCTGCACCTCCGGATCAGGTAACGCTTGAAATCATAGCCGGGCAGGACAATGCCACAGTGGTAAGGACCGTAAAAATCGGAGAAGAAATTCAACTGCCCGATGAAAAGACTCTGTTTACATTAGAAGGCTTCTTACCTCATTTTGATTTCAACGGACATGACCTTGGCCCGACCTTTATCGGCAGGGTTATAGAGACGGGCGGCACGAGTTTTCAGATCGGATTACCCCTGAGATTCCCCACCTTTGATAAAATGAGAAAAGGGCATTATTCTTTTATCGTTAAAGCGGCGGAACAGAAACACTATACAGGACTCCAAATCACAAAGGATCCGGGAATATGGTATGTCTATACCGGATTTATGCTGATGATCATTGGATGCTGGATCACATTTTTTATAGCCCATGAATCCTATTTTATCGAGATTCAAAACTCCGGGGAAAAGGCTTCTACACTTAGTATATCAGGGACCTCAAATCGAAACAGCCAGGGGTTAAAACTTAAAATTCAAAAATTCTGTCTTAGGTTAAAAGGATAATTTTTTTATGAGCAGCTCATTTCTATTATCGACAACCACCTTTATCTATGGTTTGGCCACGATTTTCTATGTGGGGTCCTTTGCATTTAAAAAACAGATTCTTGCCAAAGCCGGTTTTATCGTGCTTGTCATCGGTTTTTTAGACAATTCTGCGGGGATTATCCTTCGGTGGATTGAATCCTATCAACTGGGATATGGGCATGCTCCTTTTTCCAATATGTATGAATCCCTGGTTTTTTTCTCCTGGACCATTGCCGCCCTTTATATTTTTGTTGAACTCAAATACAAGGAAAGCGTCATCGGCGTATTTGCTTCTCCCTTGATATTTCTTGCCATAGCCTATGCATCCTTTGATCCCGGTATCAGCAACAAGATTTCCCCTTTGATTCCGGCGCTAAAAAGCAATTGGCTCATTGCCCATGTCATCACCTGCTTTCTGGGCTATGCAGGCTTTGCCGTGGCTTTCGGATGCAGTATCATGTATTTTATAAAACCCCAAAATCCTGAATCAGGGTCAATTTTTGCTAAACTGCCCTCCTGGTCTCTCATAGACGAATTGACCTATCAGATGGTGGTTTTCGGTTTTTTGTTTCTGACCATTGGCATCATCACCGGCGCAGTCTGGGCCAATTCTGCATGGGGTAAATACTGGAGCTGGGATCCCAAAGAGACCTGGTCTCTGATTACCTGGTTTGTTTACGCCATTTTTATGCATTTAAGGCTGATGAAAGGTTGGTCCGGAAAAAATCTGGCCTGGATTTCCATCATTGGTTTTATCGCTGTTCTTTTTACCTATTTCGGTGTCAATTATCTTCTCAGCGGACTCCACAGCTACGCTTAACCATGGCCTTCAGCATCCGTGATCAATATCTTAATTTATCTTGACAAGAAAACAAGATATTAATATAGATTAACGCTAATTACGGACGCTGTTGCACGGCCGATCATTGCCGTCTGCAAAACAAATAGCCCGGGCTTCCGGTCCGGGCAAAATGGTTAACGTAACATCAACCTTATAAATTGATGGAGTTTTCATGAGCAAGAAAGAAAATGAAAATGGTTCTGCGGAAAGTGCAGGGGAATGCACTGCCGGTGACACAAAAGATGACAAGGGGCTGGGGCTCGGCGTCATCTTTTTTATTGTGGCATTTGTCATATGCTTTTTATCCGGCACGTTCCTGTTCCCCAAGTTGCTCTATTCAAAAAAAGAGCAACCCTTTAATTTCGATCACGAACTTCATGTCGGAGAAGCAGGCAGTTGTGATTCCTGCCATTATTTAAGAGAGGACGGCAGTTTTTCAGGGATTCCAACCCTTGACAAATGTATGGAATGCCATACGGAAGAACCTCTGGGCGAGACAGAGGATGAGGCCGTATTTGCCGAAATGTATGTGGCCAAAGAAAAAGAAGTGCCTTGGTATGTCTATTCAAGACAACCAGACTGCGTCTTTTTCTCCCATGCCGCCCATACTCAGGTGAAGCCGGGGGGTGCAGGCATGGATTGCGTAACCTGTCATGGCCCCATCGGTGAAACCACGTCTTCCCGGCCCTACGAAGAAAACAGAATCACCGGTTACAGTCGTGATATCTGGGGAAAGAATATCTGGGGAATAAAAAAACATTCCTGGGATAGCATGAAGATGGATGACTGCGCAGTGTGTCACAAAATGGAAACAGGTCATCAAGGATATTGTTTCCAGTGCCATAAATAAAAAACCTGAAAAACAAGAATTCAAAAACTTTATAGAGGAATAATTTATGAAAGTTGATCGAAGAAGCTTCTTGGGATTGGGGCTTGGTGCAGTTGCAGGTTTTTCAGTTTCACCGGTTATGTTGAAACTGACAGATGATTCTTCCATCTGGACCCAGAACTGGCCCTGGACTCCTGTCCCTGTAGACGGAGAAGTGATGTATGAAAGTTCGGTCTGTAGCCTTTGCCCTGGAAGCTGCGGCATCAGCATCCGGAAGATTAACGACAGACCGGTTAAGATTGAAGGGCTCAATGAATATCCCATTAATGACGGCGGTGCATGTCTGCATGGAATTTCCGGTCTTCAATATTTATATGATCCGTCTAGGGTTAAAACCCCATTGAAAAAAAACGGGGATAAATTTGAAGAAATTTCCTGGGAAGAAGCGATTTCACTGGTTTCAGGAAAGCTTGTGGATATCAGGAATGCCGGAACACCCGAAAAACTGGCCTGCATCACGGACAAGAATCAGGGGTCTGTTTCAGGGCTTTTTAAACGGCTGTTGAAATCATTCGGTTCGCCCAATTTTTATACCATGCCAAGCTTTGAGTCCTATTTGGAATTAACGGCTGCTTCTCTGCACGGGAAAGGAACCACCATTGGATTTGATCTTGAAAATTCTGATTACATTTTAAGTTTCGGAGCCGGTATTATCGAAGGCTGGGGATCTCCGGTGGCCTGTTTTAAAGCCAATGCATCCAGAAAGGAAAGAGGAGCAACTCTTTGTCAGATTGAGCCCAGGCTTTCCAACACAGCGGCCAATGCAGACCGATGGGTTCCGGTTAAGCCCGGAACAGAAGCAGATCTGGCCTTGGGGATGTGCGCGGTGATTCTGAAAAACAATCTGTTTAACGCTACGGCCGTTGCCGGGATTAAAGGCGGCTTCAACAAGCTGACAGCCTTGCTTCAGAGCGATTATCCCCTTTCAAAAATATCTGAAACAACCGGTATCAAAGAAGCTGACATTGAAGACATCGCCACTCAATTTGCAAAGGCAAAAATGCCGGTTGCGGTTTTCGGCAAGGGCAGGGGAGACGGCTCCCAGAGCCTGAAGGAATTGGTTGCCGTACACACGTTAAACTGTCTTGTGGGCAATATCAATAAAGAAGGCGGAGCCTTGGTTCAACCGGTAAAAGAATACCTTGAATTTCCCGAAGAAACCATGGATGATATTGCCGATAAAGGCTTTGCACAACCAAAAGTAAGCCCATATGTCCATGATCTGTTTGACAAGGTGAATGCCTCATCGCAGCCGGTGGTGGAAGCATTGTTTGTCTACCAGTCAAATCCCTGTTACAGCTTGCACGATACCAAAACCGTTAAACAGGCTTTTGGAAAAATACCGTTTGTTGTCAGTTTTTCATCTTTCTTAGATGAAACCGCCAAAGAAGCGGATATTATCCTGCCGGTACATACCTTTATCGAACGGCTTGAAGATATCCCCTCCGGGGCCGGACTTTCAAAAATGGTGGTAGGGCTTTCAAAACCCGTTGTAAAACCCGTATTCAACACCAAGCATCCCGGGGAGATTCTTCTTCTCATCGCAAAAACAATGGACGGTTCCGTTGCTCAAAGTTTTGAATGGGAAACCTTTGACGAATGTCTTGAAACGTCGGCAGGAAATATCTGGGGAGATTTGTCTGAAAACGGATATGTCATCCTATCCGAAGGCGTTCCTGAAGGATCATCGGTTATTGATCTGACCTTTCTTGCCGAAATCCCGGCCTCGGTTCAACCCAGCGGAGACGGAGACCTTCTCCTGATTCCCATTGATAATATGAGATTGCCCAGCGCAGCTCAGGCAGCGTCTCCTTTTGCCGTCAAAACCGTTTCTGATGAAGAACTGAAGGGAAAAGAGACTGTGGTTGAGATCAATCCCAAGACCGCCAAAGGACTTAAAAACTATGACCGTGTGACCTTGACAACCCCGGTGGGAACAGCAAAGGTCATGATCCATCTCAACGAAGGCATCATGCCGGGATTGGTTGGAATGGCCAAAGGGCTGGGGCATTCCTTTGATAACAAATATGTATCAAACAAGGGTGTCAATATTAATGAGTTGATTGGCCCGGTAATTGAATCCGGTTCAGGACTGGATGCTGCCTTTGGAATAAAAGCAAAAATTTCCAAGGCTTGATATTCAAGGATAAATTGCTAAAGAGGTTCTTAATGAATAAAGAAAATATTAAAGCACACAAGTTCGGAATGGTGATAGATCTGGACAAATGCACCGGATGTGGTTCCTGCATGGTTTCGTGCATGTCTGAGAACAATGTCCCATTTAAGGAGGATGAATCCAATAAAAAGGATAGCATCACCTGGATGCGTGTTTATAAATTAACCAATGGTAAATCCTTTCCTGACACAGAAATCGCATATCTGCCAAGGCCCTGCCAGCACTGCGGTGGAAAAGGGGATCATGGTCATTCGCCCTGTGTTTCCGTCTGCCCTGCAACGGCTACGGATTATGGATATGATACGGGAATTGTCAGCCAGATTTATACCCGCTGTTTTGGATGCCGGTATTGCATGGGGGCCTGCCCTTACCATGCACGGTATTTCAACTGGTGGGATCCCGAATGGCCGGAAGGTATGGAAAAATACCTGAGTCCCAATGTATCCCCGAGGATGAGAGGGGTGGTGGAAAAATGCAGCTTCTGCTATCACCGGTACCAGGCGGCAAGAGATAAGGCCTATTATGACGGCCGGGAGGATATTGAAGAAAATGAATATCAGACCGCCTGCACAACGGCCTGTCCTGCCGGAGCCATTGTATTCGGGGATCTGAACAATCCTTCCCATCGGGTCCATGAGATTGTAAAGCCGGACCCCCACCCGTCGCCCAATAACCCCAGCGTGGTCGGAAAATCAAGAAATCCCAATGTCTTCAGGCTTCTTGAAAGACTTGGAACCAATCCCAAGGTCTATTATCTTTCCGAACGGGAATGGGTCAGAAAAGCAGGCGATAATTATCTCGAGGGAGAATGGGATAAAATCAAGAATCATCATGGGTCTGAATCCCATGGTTAACATATCCAAAACCTTTGTTAGGAGTGAATAAATATGGATTCTGCATTAATACCTGAAGGTGCAAACCGCTGCTCTTTTCCAAAATTTGCCGTTGGAATTGCCATCGTGGGCGCCGTAGTACTCTGGGGCGTTTATGCCATGGGCCTCATCTGGTGGAAGGGCCTTAACCAGACCAATATGAACGACTACTATGGATTTGCCCTCTGGATCTGGGCCGATCTTGCAGTCATTGCAGTGGGCGGCGGCGCATTTTTTACAGGGTTGTTAAAATATATTTTTAAAGTGGATGAACTGAAAAATATCATCAATTTTGCCGTTATCATCGGTTTTATCTGCTATAGTTCTGCATTATTGATCCTTGCCATTGATATCGGCCAGCCCCTGCGCGGCTGGTTTATTTTCTGGCATGCCAATGTCCATTCCATGCTGACGGAAGTGGCCTTTTGTCTGTCCTGTTATTTTGCGGTACTAACCATTGAGTTTATTCCCAATATTCTGGAGAACCGGCAGATCAACAAGGTGCCTTTTTTCCATCATCTTGCCCATAATATGCATGGGGTAATGGCCGTTTTTGCCGCCACCGGCGCCTTCCTTTCCTTTTTCCACCAGGGTTCCCTGGGGGGTGTCGCAGGTGTTATGTACGGCAGGCCCTTTGCTGTTCGGGAAGGACTTTTGATCTGGCCCTGGACCTTCTTTTTATTCACCTGGTCCGCGGCCGCCTTCGGCCCCTGCTTTACCCTGCTGGTGACCAGAATAACAGAGGCTGTTACCGGTAAAAAACTGGTTAAGGACAATGTGGTTCACCTGTTGTCCAAAATTTCCGGTTGGATGATCATCACCTATATCATTGCCAAAATCATTGATACCCTCTATTGGGCTATGGTTACCGTGCCGGGCCTTGGATTCAATATCAGTCATTTTTATTCCAATAACAGCTTCTACGGATACTGGATACTGGTTGCGGAGATTATCATCTGTGGCATAATTCCGGGCCTTATTCTCATCATGAAATCCACCCGTGAAAATCCGACATTGCGGCTTGTTGCCTTTGTCTTGGGCGTGGTCGGTGTCTGTTTGAACCGGTGGGTTATGGTGCTTCAAATCATGGCCATTCCGGTAATGAGTTTTGATACCTGGGCCCTGTATATCCCCAGCTGGCAGGAAGTGGCCACAACCGTTCTGCCCGTGGCCTACGGCATTATCCTGATTGCGGTCACCTATCGGTATCTTCCTGTGTTTCCCCAGGAAAAAGAGCTGAACTATGTTCAACCGGTCACCGAAACCAAATAATTTATTGAAGGAGCACGATTATGTTTCCGTTTAATTTTGAATGGGCCTGGGATATGGCGCACATTATTTTTTTCGGCGGTTTCTGGTATGCCATTTCCATCCTGGGTGCGGGATTGACCTATTGTATTTTAAAGGCAGCCTACGATACCTTTAAAAACGGCGGAGAATCCCATCATTAAAAAATGACTGCCCTATAATTTTGTTTTGAATAAAACGCATTCCTTGGCCTTGCAAAATGTCCTGGAATGCGTTTTTATTTCAGGCTGTTTACAAAAAGCAGACACCCCATGGCAAAGATCCAAGGACATATTGAACGCATAACCTTTTCAAGCGAAGAAAATGGCTTTTCCGTTTGCAAGCTCAAGGTCAAGGGAGAACAGGACCTTGTCACCATTGTCGGAAACATGGTGAATCCGGTTCCGGGTGAATTTGTGGAATTGGATGGAAACTGGGGCATCCATGCCAAATTCGGAAACCAGTTCCAGGTAGAAACCTATACCACCCTTGTTCCCGCCACCCAATCCGGTATCCAAAAATACCTGGGATCAGGTCTGATCAAAGGAATCGGCCCCGTGATGGCAGAACGGATTGTGAATCATTTCGGCATAAAATCCCTGGATATCATTGAAAAAAGCAGCGACAGGCTTTCCGAGGTGGCCGGTATCGGCCAAAAAAGAATTCAATCCATAAAAGCGGCCTGGGATGAACAAAGAGAAGTCCGGTCCGTCATGGTCTTTCTACAATCCCATGGCGTGAGCGCGGTCTATGCTGCCAGAATTTTTAAGACCTATGGGCAGGATGCCGTCCATCTGGTTCAGGAAAACCCTTACCGGCTTGCCAGGGATATCTTCGGCATCGGTTTTAAAACCGCCGATACCATTGCTGAAAAACTCGGCATGGAAAAGCAGGCGCCTGAGCGTATTGAGGCCGGGATTGAATATGTTCTGCATGAACTTTCCAATGAAGGGCATGTGTGTTATCCCAAGGAGGATTTGTGTGAAAAGGCCGTGAATCTTCTGAAGGTTGAAAAAGAGGCGGTTCTGAAGGCTGTTCTGAATTCTTCCAAACAAGGCCGCCTTGTCCTGGAAAACATCGATGATAAGCTGTTTCAAAGCAAAACCGGACTTTCCCAGGTCGTCTTCTTAAAAAAATATCATGTCAGTGAAACAAGCATTGCAGAAAATTTAAGACATTTGAAACATTCCATGAAAAGCATCCGTCCCATTGATGCCGATAAAGCGGTTGACTGGGTAAAAAAACAGATTAAAATCATCCTTTCCACCAACCAGACAGAAGCGGTCAAACAATCCTTAAATGAAAAAATCCTGATTATCACCGGAGGTCCCGGAACCGGAAAAACCACTATTATCAATGCAATCCTAAAGATTTTAAAAACAGCAGGGGCGAAAATCCTTTTGGCAGCCCCCACGGGAAGAGCGGCCAAAAGGATGAGTGAAGCCACCCATGAGCGGGCTGAAACCATTCACCGGATGCTGGATTATTCCATGAAAGAAGCGGGATTTAAAAAAAATAATACCAAGCCCTTAAAATGCGACGCCCTGATCATTGACGAAGCCTCCATGGTGGATACCATCCTCATGCATCACCTGTTAAAAGCCGTTCCAAAGGGGGCCACCCTGATTCTTGTCGGGGATGTCAATCAATTGCCTTCTGTGGGGCCGGGAAGCGTATTGAACGATTTGATCCAATCCGGGATGTTTCATACGGTTATTCTGGATACGATTTTCCGCCAGGCCAAAAAAAGCCTGATCATTGTCAATGCCCACAGGATTAATAAGGGTATGTTTCCCATCCTGGCCAATGACAATAAAAACAGCAATTTTTATTTTATCCAAAAGGAAGCCCCGGATGAGGTGCTCAGCACCATCTTGGACCTGGTCCAAAAGCGGATACCAGACACCTTTGGCTATGATCCTGTGGATGATATCCAGGTTTTGACGCCCATGCATAACGGCATGGCAGGGGCCACCCATCTGAATCAGGAACTTCAGAAAATTCTCAACACGAATACCGTGGGCATCCAAAGGGGTAACCGGGAATTTAAAATATCGGACAAGGTCATGCAGATCCGCAATAATTATGACAAACACACCTATAACGGGGATATCGGCCGGATTTCGGATATTAATTTTTCAGAACAGGAGGTGCAACTCAATTTTGACGGCAAACAAGTGGCCTATGATTTTTCATCCCTGGATGAAATCGTTCATGCCTATGCCGTTTCGATTCACAAATCCCAAGGCTCGGAATATCCTGTCGTGATCATTCCGGTTGTAACCCAGCA
>CAZAHK010000059.1:1227-22176 GCA_964484555.1 uncultured Desulfobacula sp. | reverse complement strand
ATCCCCAAAATGAGCTTTACAGGGGTCTATAAAAATTAGGCGGTGGATTTTGGTTTCATATCCGGCTTGACATATGACGCTGTTCATAATAATTGTATATGCAATTTTTTATATCGAGGTAACTATGGAAACCCATGAGAATTTCCTTGAAGGTTGTCTGTTCTTTAATGTCAATGCCCTTTCAAGAACTTTGCTGAAGCTTGCGGAAAAAGAATTTAAACCCCTGAAACTTTCCCCTGCCCATGCATCTTTGTTGTTACTGGTCTATGATACCCCGGGTATCAGCCCCAAAAACCTGAGCCAGCTTCTCAACCTGACCCCTTCGACCATTACACGATTTGTTGATTCCCTTGAAAAACAGAAATTATTAACCCGCGAGACACAGGGGAAATCCTCCCATATCTCACCGACGGGGAAAGGCCTTGAAATCAAAGGAGCAGTGGCTCTTGCCTATAAACAATTCATCCTGAAATACAATGATCTATTAGGAACTCATCCTGCCCATCAGTTATCCTTCATTATCCTGGCTGCCAGTAAAAGAATATCCGAATCTTCAGATCAGAATGGCTAAAAATTTTAAAATCATCATAGAATATGATGGTACTCATTTTTTTGGTTGGCAGAGACAAAAGGACAAAAAAACTATTCAGGGTGAATTGGAAAAAATCCTCACCCGAATTTTAAACCAGGACATAAGGATCACTGGATCAGGCAGGACCGATTCAGGTGTACATGCCGTTGGCCAGGTCGGAAATTTCCATGCCACTACCGATATGGCCCCCTATATGATCAAAAAAGCGATCAACAGCATGATCAAAGATCCCATTGTCATCATAGAATGCCGTGTGGTCGATGATGCTTTTCATGCTCAATATGATGCGGTTTCAAAGGAATACCATTATTATATTCTAAACCGGGAAGATCCATCAGCCCTCGGCGCTTCATTTCAATGGCATATACGGCAATCCCTAGACATCGGATTAATGAAGCAGTGCTGTCAGGCGATTATAGGTGTTTATGATTTCCGGTCCTTTGAAAATTCAGGAAGCCCAAGATCAACCACCATCCGGGAAGTCATTCTTTCAGAAATCAATCCATTGGATAAAAGCCGGCTTGTTTTCATCATCCGTGCGAATGGCTTTCTCAAATATATGGTCCGGAATATCATCGGTACAATTGTTCTTGCAGGACAAAAAAAAATATCGGTTAAGGAATTTAAAGACATTCTTAACGCAAAAGACAGAACAAAAGCAGGCCCAACCGCACCGCCCCATGGCCTGTTTTTGAAACAGGTCAATTATTTTTAATCTTTGATTTTCTTAATATAATGGTTGTAATGGGTAATGATATCCCGCCTGTAAATCAAACCGAGGAGAAGGCCTGGATCATTTTCATCCAGAACAGGAAGGGCATCAATATTTTTTTGAGTCAGCTTTAATAAAACCGTGTTAAGGTCTTCCGACAGGGTTGTGGAAATCATATCCGATACCATGATATCTTTCATCACCACCAGATCTTCAATATGGTGTGTAAAAATGACTTCCCGGATATCTGTAGAAGAAAATATACCGGAGAACTTTCCTTCCCGATTGATAACCGGAAAATAATGCTGTTTGGTATGAGTGAATATCTTGTTTTTAAATTCACTGAGCGGCATGTCCTCATTGACGCGCAGGACATCTTTGACCAGAGGCTCCAGGTCCCTGACCTTTATGGTTTCAAGAATATCCATCATAAATTCCCCGGCATGGGCCGGGGAATCAATTCTGGATTTGACCTGGCTTTGAAAAATCGTCCATTTCCGGCTCAATAGATAACAAAGAGAGCATACCAGTAGACTGGGCAATAATAAATGATAGGAATTGGTGATCTCACTGATAAAAATGATAGTGGAAATGGGGGTATTGGAAACGGCCGCAAAAAAACCGGCCATGCCCACAATCACAAAAGATCCGGGATGGGTTACGATTGAGGGTAGAAAAAGATTAAAAATCTTACCGACAGCACCCCCCATGGCCCCTCCGATAACGATGGAAGGACCGAAAACCCCCCCGCTGCCGCCGGAGCCGATGGAAAAGGAAGTGGTGAATATTTTTCCAATGGCCAGAAGAATCAGAGTTGAAACGGCCAGTTCATTAAAAATAGCTTTCTGGATATAGCCATATCCAAAGGCAAGGGTATAGGGAAGGAAAAACCCGATAATGCCGGTGATCAATCCCCCCAGGGCCGGTTTAAGAAATTTAGGCATTTGGAATTTTTTAAATAGTCCCGAAACCCCGTAAAAAATTTTGATATAAAAAATTGCCGTTAATACCAAGACGCCGGAAAGGACAATATAGGGTCCCAATTCCAGGGGGTTTTGAAATTTTAAGGCCGGAGAATCAAACAAAGCCCCCCACCCGAATACCAGGCAGAAAATACAATAGGCGACTACAGAAGAAATACCTGCCGGGATAATGACCTCGGATTCAAAATCAGGGTCCCGGTAAAGCACTTCGGCCGCAAACAGGGCCCCGGCCAGGGGTGCCCTGAAAATGCTGGCCACACCGGCGCCGATTCCGGCCGCCATCATGATTCTTCTTTCCCTGGGTGAGAGTTTGAATTTACCCGCCAGAAAAGATCCGAAGCCTGCACCGATCTGGGCGATGGGGCCCTCCCGGCCCCCGGAACCGCCGGTGGTCAGGGTGATGGTGGAGGCAATGGTTTTAACAAAGGGGATTCGTCCCCGGATAAATCCCCCTTTATTATGATAGGCGTCAATGGCGGCATCGGTGCCGTGGCCTCCGGCCTCGGGGGCAAAGGTATAGACAATCCAGCCGCTGACGATGCCTCCCAGGGCCGGCAGGATGAGCAGCATCCATCGGTTAAAGGGGGTCTGGGTAGGGGGGAAAAGAAGATGTTCTCCTGCAGGAGAATCGGGCCTGTAACCTGCCGTCATGTCCAGGAAATAATGCATGCCAAGGCCGCAGAGATAATGGAAAACAACAGCTCCAAAGCCAGCCACAATACCGATGAGCACAAAGCGAAACAGCCATTTCCCGGCTAGTTTCATATCCCGTGATGCGGTTTTGCCCCTGAAACTCAAGAAGCTCAGCCTCTTCTCAACTCATCGATACCCTTCAGCACAATATCAAACAAGGGCTCCACATCATCTAATTCAAGACAGGAAAAGGCGATTCTGATATTTTTTTCACCCATGGAAATCAAACCGGTCCCATAATGATCCAGAAGATGGAGCCGCAATTGTTCGGCATTCACATCCTTTAACCGGATACACATAAAATATCCTGAATTAAACGGGTATACATCAAAAGCATGTTCATATTTCGGGTTTTTTAAAACCTCTTTTATTTTTTGAGCACGGGCCTGAAGAAGTTCAAACTTTTCTTTTTTATATCTTTCATAATTTTCATCGGCCATGGATTTTAAAACAAGGGTCTGGCTTAAATGGGAAGCATTGGAAATATTACCTCGGATACATCCGGCGGTTTTTTTTTCCAGGGCTTCAAGAACCATGGCATTATCACAATGAACCCCATAGGTCACAAAACCGATTCTTAACCCCCAGACATAATCTTCCTTTGTGGCACCGTCGATTTTTATTGCCACAATTCGCTTGTCAGCTCCGGCAAGTCTTGAAAAAATGGATTCCTTTCCGGTTTCCGCCTCAAAAAACAATCCAAAATAGGCATCATCGCATCCGATCACCACATTTGTTCCCTTTTGCGCGACATCAATAAGAACATCGGCAACTCGCTTTGCTTCTGACAGGCTTAGGGAATACCCCGTCGGGTTATGGGGAAAATTCAGGACCGTTATAATTTTGTCATTTAATTGGGCCTGTTCCCGGATGACGGTTTCAAAGGATTCAATGTTGAAACGAGTCAATTTGTCGTCATAGGCCCTATAATGAACAATACGGGCGCTGTTTCTAACGCAGAAGGTCAGGCTGTAATTCCCCCAGAACATATCCGGCAGAATAATGACGTCGTTTTTATCAACCCACATGTCGGAGAGGATACTGATACCATGGGTGATTCCGGATGTCACCACGGGAAGGCTCAATTTTTTGTTTTCCAAGGATGGATTTTTTTTATAAAGCTCTGCCTTCCATTTTTTCCGAAGTTCGGGAAGGCCATAGGATGGGGCATAGGGAAGGTATTCATCCGGGTCAATCCCTTGAAGGTATTGGGTAATTGAAGGAAGGCTTAGAACATGATTCCCTTCTTTTGCAATACCGATGGTGGCATTGATTCTTCCGGCTTTCTCTTTTGCTTCGGCGCTCTGGGTTAATATCCCCTTTGGAAAAAACAATGCTTTTCCCATATCGGAGAGCATTTCAAAAATAAAAGGGTTGGAGGCTTTGATAATGTCATTAAGCTCCTGGGCAATGGGATTCATACATCACTCTGTAAATAAGGGTTGATGATTTGATGGCTGCAATAAAACATACCACAGTTTATTTAAAAAAAAACTCTGCAGTTTCATCATTCTAAAACCACAGAGTTTTAATAAAACAGAAATATACGAGTTATCGTCTTTTTGAGGCTTTGATGGGGTTAAGCTTCTGTTTTTTAACCGCCTCAACTGCTTTGACATGGGTCGCCATATTACAGATCCCGTTTTTCCATTTCAGGGATGGGTCGGGAGCAGCCGTGCAATACATCCCGGTTTCAAATTGTGAAGCCCTCTGGCAGCCGCTGCATTCCTCAATAATCGGAAGGCAGGTGCCCTCATTGTAGCTGCATCCTTTTGCGGTCATGAATACGCAATTGTCACCTTTTCTAACTGTTGTACAAATCATAATTGTTCGTCCTATTGTTTAAATTTATGCAATATCGATAAATTGATGTTTATGTGTTCATTTTTTATTCCATCTATTTTTCGATGAAATTAAACCTCACTCTGATATCACAGCATCAGATCATTGTCAATATTTGGCTTCATCCGCCTTTATAATATTTTTATATGAAAAATGAATCGAGTCATGTATATAGATTCAATGTTCAACCCTTTTCAGGATATAGAATAGACAGCGGTCCATCATGATAATCGATCAAGCCAAAGAAGTATTGAAAATTGAAGCCGACAGCATTTTAAGACTGACCCAAACCATTAATTCATCGTTTGAAGATCTGGTAAACAGCATATTAAACTCTTCCGGCCGGGTGATCATATCCGGTATCGGCAAGTCAGGGCTCATTGGAAAAAAAATTGCTTCAACCCTCATCAGCACGGGAACCAATTCTATTTTTCTGCATCCGGTTGAGGCCCTTCACGGGGATCTCGGAATGGTTAATCGGAATGATGTTTTCATTGCCATTTCCAACAGCGGAGAAACCTTGGAACTTAATCAACTCCTGCCCTTGATACGGAATATCGGGTGCAGGCTTGCCGGGTTTACCGGCAATGCAGACTCCACCATGGCAAAACTCTGCGACATGGTGATTGATACCGGTGTGGAAAAGGAAGCCTGCCCTTTAAATATGGCACCGACTTCCAGCACCACGGCCCAACTGGCCATGGGAGACGCCTTGGCGGTGGTATTGATCACCAAGAAGAAATTTAAAAAGAGCGATTTTATGAAATCCCATCCCGGTGGTGCTTTGGGACAACGCCTGTCCTGCAAGGTGTGCGAGATTATGTTCGACGCTTCGGCCGCACCCTGGGTGCCGACAGGGTCTTCCATGGACAAGGCCATACAGGAAATGGATAGATTCAGATTGGGCGCCGTGCTTGTTCTGGATACGGAAAAAAAGCTGAAAGGAATCATTACGGATGGAGATATCCGGCATTGCATTGCCGAAAAGCAAACGGATTTTACAACCCGGTCGGTGGATCAGGTCATGTCTTTCAAGCCTCACTCTTTACAGGCGGATTCCTTTTTATATGAGGCTTTGAATTTGATGGAAAAATATGAAATTACCGTCCTTCCCGTTGTTGATAAACAAAACAGGCTTGACGGACTTTTACATTTACACGATATCCTAGGAAAAGGATCGTTTCAATTTAACGGAGGAAGCCAATGAATGAGTTTGATTTTGATACGGATATCCCCACCCTTGGCGAGGCTAAGATCCTTTCCCCGTTAAAACGCCGGATCAAGCCCGGAGAACGCGAAAAACTCTTTGTTTCCGATAGGGAAAGAATTGTTGTGGATGTTCAAATGGATCGCCTTGAGGAGAGATATCAAAACGGGAAAAAAATTGTCAGTTTTGATCAGGCAGGCCCCAGGGAAAAAATATATTTTGATCCCAGTAAACTCAAATGCGCCATTGCCACCTGTGGCGGATTGTGCCCAGGACTGAACGATATCATCCGTTCCATTGTTTTGGAATTATTTCATATCTATAATGTGAAAACCATTTACGGCATCAAGCATGGGCTTCAGGGATTCATTCCTGAATTTGAGCATGACGTCATGGATTTAAATCCGGTAACAATAGCC
Organism: uncultured Desulfobacula sp.; assembly: GCA_964484555.1. Classification (GTDB taxonomy): domain Bacteria; phylum Desulfobacterota; class Desulfobacteria; order Desulfobacterales; family Desulfobacteraceae; genus Desulfobacula. The sequence continues at coordinate 15,728 of CAZAHK010000059.1, read as the reverse complement.
GGGATCCAGAATACCGGCGGGTCCATGTTAGGGTCGTCCAGGGGCACCCAGGATATCGGCAACATTGTGGATTGCCTTGAACGGCTGAATATCGGTATCCTGTTCATGGTAGGAGGCGACGGGACCCTAGTGGCATCCAAGAGAATTGCCGAAGAAATTGAAAAAAGAAATCTTAAAATATCCGTCATTGGGATTCCAAAAACCATTGACAATGATATCCATCTGGTATCCAGATCCTTTGGCTTTGATACGGCCGTGGATGTTGCCACCCTTGCCATCAAAGGGGCCCACAATGAAGCCGAAGCCTATCCCTATGGCATCGGGCTGATAAAGCTCATGGGCAGGCATTCCGGGTTTCTGGCCGCCACCGCCGCACTGGCCCAGCAGGATGCCAATTTCGTTCTCATCCCGGAAGTGGATATCTTTCTCTACGGAAAAAACGGATTTTTACAAGCCCTGGAAAATAGGCTTCTGCATCGGAAACATGCCGTTGTGATTGTCGCAGAAGGGGCTGGCCAGAATCTTTTTGAGGATCAGGAAAAACAATATGATCCTTCGGGGAATGTGGTTCTTATGGATATCGGTCTTTTTCTCAAGGATAAGATATCTCAATGGTTTAAAGCCAAGGACATTCCCATCTCCTTAAAATATATTGATCCCAGTTATATCATCCGAAGCCTTCCGGCCAATGCCAATGACAGTGTGTTTTGCGGCTTTCTCGGACGGGAAGCCGTCCATGCCGGAATGGCCGGGAAAACAAAACTTTTGGTCAGTTTCTGGAATAATAATTATGTCCATGTCCCCATGGATGCCTCTGCCGGAAAGAGAAAACATCTGGACCCCAATGGAAGGCTCTGGCAATCCGTACTGGAAGCAACGGGACAGGATGCCTATTTCACGGAGTGATTTCAACAAATCTTCCGTTTTTAACCGTCATCAGAAAAAGGGGCCTGTGAGCCATCCCCTGTTCATCAAACCTGGTATGGCCAGTAACTCCTTCATATATAAATTTTCCCCTAAGGGTATCCCTTAAGGCTTTCCGGGAATCCACAGTTTCATCCATGGCGGCAGTAAAAAGGATGGAGGCCGTATCATAGGCAATGGCTTCCAGAAACTGTGGTTTATGATGAAACAGGGCTTCAAATTTTTGTGTAAATTCTTCGGTAACCGGGTTTTGGCTGTTATCCAGAAATCCATCCGGGATAATCAGTTTTTTATTATAGCCTTTTATGCCCTTTAAAAGACCTTCATCATGCCACAGATTGGTTCCAATCAGATACATGCCCCCTGCATCATTGAAAGAAAGCTGAGGGAGGATCAGATTAATCCTGGAAGGAGAATCCGGAATAAACAGGGCTTGAAAATCAACCGTTGGTGTTATAGATTCCGAGGCAAGGAGAAACTCTTTCGTAATTTTCCGGATAGGCACTGTAAAATCTGTTTTTTTCCCATCATAGGACTCAATTCCCACAATCTCTGCCTCATATTCCAGCGCGATATCCCGGAAAAGTTCCATATATCGGATCCCATATTTCTCATCCGGATAAAGAATAGCCACTTTTTTTATTCCCAAATCGGCAAAAATATAGTTGCATAGGGATTGGACCTGCATCTCCGGGGTTATGAAATTGGCAAATAGATATTCCCCCTGCATCGGAAAATCATTTTTTTGAGTGAATGCGATCAATGGGATTTTAAATTTTTCAGCTTCTTTGCCAGCTTCAGCTTCCATGAGAAAAGGGCCCATGATACCGGCAACATTTTTTTCTTGCAATGTTTTGACGCCTTCAACCGTCATTTCAGGATCTGCCTGGGTGTCCATGAGAATCACCTTGAACTCTCGGGAATATTTTTTTGATAATTCCTGAACGGCAAGCTGGATTCCCGTTAATGCCCTCTGGCCGAAAACAGCATATTTGCCGGTTAAAGGCAAAAGACAGCCAATGGTATCCGGATTGAAAAGAGATTTTTTTACAGTTTCCAGAAGATCCAATGCTTCGTAGTAATGATAGTGGTCAGGATATTCGGATATGAATATTTCCAGGTTTTCGATGGATTTTTCAGGATTATTTTCCAAGGCATGGTTCAAACCCAGATAATATAATAACAACGCCTTGGGAATATGAGTCTCCTTGATTTCAATCCACCCCTCCAAATCCCTTGTCGGGGTTTTTGCGAGGATGGATTCCATTTTTGAGATAATTTCAAGTTTTTGATCTTCTTTGATCTTTGGAAAGAGTTGGTCATAAATGGACAACGCCTCTTTAAAATTCCCCTGCAAAAAGAATTTTTCAGCCTCCGTTGATAATACCTGAATTACGGCGGGTTTTGACAATGGTTCTTCTTTTTTTTCAATGGACTCTAAAGATTTGGACACTGCCTTGTTTTTTTCAGGAAGCGGTTTGACGGGAGGAACCGCACAAGACATCAGAAAGGAGAGACAGAGAGCCGAAAAAAGGCAAATCATTCTGAGATAATATCGATATTCAGTTTTCATCTATTCAATCATTTTTAAATTTTATGTTAATCATTATGATAAGGCATTCGAAATATGGACTATATGTTAAAATCTTGCCTTATGTCAAAAACTCTTTTATCCGCTTTTTAGACGTATCCATCTCTGAGGGTTTAAACCAGATGATCTCCGTATCCTTACGAAACCACGTAAATTGTCTTTTGGCATATCTTCGGGTATCCCTTTTTAAAAGACGGGCGGCTTCAGCCGAGTCAACTTCCTTTTGAATAAATATGGCCATATGTTTATATCCTATGGATTGCATGGGCTTTAGATCTAATGAATACCCTCTTTCAACAAGGGAAACGACTTCATTTAAAAGTCCTTTATCCAGCATGGCCTCCACACGATGATTGATTCTATCATATAATTCTTCCCTCTCCATATATAAACCGATTTTAAGCGCGTCATACCTCCGGTTATGGAAATTGTGACCCTCTTGATGGTCTGAGAGCCTTTTTCCAGTGGTTTGAAATACCTCTAAGGCTCTGATGACCCTGAAAGAATCATGGGGATGAATTTTATCGGCAGCTTTGGGATCACATTCTACAAGTTTTTCATGAAGAGCATGGGCACCTTTTTCTTCAAGCTCCCTTGTTAATCCGGACAGGGTTTTAGTGCAAACAGAATCAGAACGGAACAATCCATTCAAAAGGGCCTTGATATAAAGCCCTGTGCCTCCGGTGATGATGGGGACTTTTCCCCGGGACAGGATATCTTTGATGGCTTCATCTGCCAGTTTGACATAGCGACCGGCATCAAATGCTTCATTGGGGTCAATCACATCAATCAGGTGGTGACGGACCAGATTCATTTCTTCTAAGTCAGGCTTTGCCGTTCCAATATTCATATGCCTGTATATCTGCATGGAGTCGGCACCCACAATCTCACCATTAAAGCACTGCGCAATCTGAATGGCAAAAGAGGTCTTGCCGACTCCGGTGGGTCCGCAGATAATGATAATTCTCTTCATAAACAATATCTTCTTTAGTTTGATAATTGTTGACAACTTTTATTTGATGGCTTTATAACATAGTTTTTCAGTTAAGAAAATCCAAGCTTTTTAAGCCATACTGGATTCATAACGGCCAAACAGTTAGGATGTCATAAAACAGGAGAACTCATATGAATAATAAATTGACCGGATCTGTGGTGGTGATCGGCGGCGGTATTTCAGGCATGCTGTCGGCACTGGACCTTGCAAATTCCGGGTACTATGTTTATCTGGTAGAAAAAGGGCCTTCCATCGGCGGCGTCATGGCGCAGTTGGACAAAACCTTTCCAACCAATGACTGCGCAATGTGAATTATCTCACCCACACTGGTCGAGGTCGGCCGGCACTTAAATATTGAACTTTTAACACTTTCGGAAGTTCTGGATGTCAAAGGGGAAAAGGGTAATTTCCAAGTCGAAATCTTAACAAAACCAAGGTATGTGGACGTTAATCTTTGCGTCGGGTGCGGTGCCTGCACGGAAAAGTGTCCAGCTAAATGGGATGACGGATATAACTCCAGCTTAAAGCAGCGTACCGCAATTTATGTTGAATATCCTCAGGCTGTTCCTTTAAAATACGCTATTAACCCCGATGTCTGTTTAAAGCTGACTAAGGACAAATGCGGAACCTGTGAGGAAGTCTGCCCTGCAAAAGCCATTGCCTATGGTCAAAAAGAAGAAAGAATAACCCTGGACGCCGGGTCCATCATCTTCTCCCCCGGGTTCAAACCTTTTGACCCTTCAAGGTTTGATAATTATCAGTATACCAATTTTGCCAATGTGGTGACATCCATGGAATTTGAAAGAATTCTGTCTGCCACGGGCCCGACCATGGGCCATGTCGTCACCTTCCCCAAACTGCCGCTGAATCCTAAAAAGAAGCAGGATAAGCTTCTGGTGGAAAAACGGAAAGACCCGAAAAAAATTGCCTGGTTTCAATGCGTAGGGTCAAGGGATATTAATAAATGTGATAATGCCTACTGCTCTTCGGTCTGCTGTATGTATGCCGTCAAAGAAGCCATGATAGCCAAGGAGCATGCCGGGGGCGATCTGGATTGCTCCATTTTCTTCATGGATATGAGAACACCGGGTAAGGAATTTGAAAAATATTATGAAAATGCCAAGGAAAAACACGGCATCAAATTTATCCGGTCCAGGGTCCATTCCGTAACCGAAGACGCCGAGACCCATGATCTGAATATCCGGTATGTGGATGAAAAAGGCGGGATCATCGATGATACCTTTGATATGATCGTGCTTTCCGTGGGCCTTGAAATATCCAAGGAAACCAGGGAACTGGCGAAAAAACTCGAAATTGAGCTGACCCCCTCCGGGTTCTGCAAAACCAGTTCCTTTGAACCGGTTACCAGTTCCAGGGACGGGATCTATGTGTCCGGTGTGTTTAACAGCCCCAAAGACATACCCGAATCTGTTCTGGATGCCAATGCAGCCGCATCTGCTGCAGGGGATGCCTTAAGCGCAGCCCGGAATACCCTGACCAAGGCGGTTGAAAAAATCCCTGAAATCAATGTTGTGGGGGACCGGCCCAAGATCGGGGTCTTTATCTGTGACTGCGGGTCCAATATAAAAGGGGTTGTGGATTGTGCCGGGGTTACCGAATATGCACGAACCCTTCCCTACGTCGAGTTTGCCGATGAGGCCATGTATGCCTGCAGCCAGGATGCCCAGAATAAAATGGTTGAATATATTAAAGAAAAAAATCTCAACCGCATTGTTGTGGCCGCCTGTACTCCCAAGACCCATGAGCCTTTATTCCAGGAAACCCTTACCAATGCAGGGTTGAATAAATACCTGTTCGAAATGACCAATATCCGGAATCATAATTCCTGGGTCCATAAGAACAATCCTGAAATCGCGACTCAGAAGGCCAAGGATCTGGTCCGGATGGCGGTGGCCAAAGCCGCTCTTTCCGAGCCTTTGAAAGAAGAAAAAATAAACGTCAATGATACGGTCATGGTCATCGGCGGAGGGCTGGCAGGCATGACCGCTGCAAAGAGCCTTGCGTCCCAGGGATATCAAACCCATCTCATCGAGAAAAAGGACAAACTGGGGGGAGAAGCCCACAAATTGTACAAGACCGCCCAGGGGGAGGATGTTCAGACCCATCTGGATCAATTGATCCGAGAGATTGAGACCAACAAAAACATCACGGTTCATTGCAATACTACCCTTGAGGGGGTGGACGGCTTTGTCGGCAATTTCAAATCCACCTTGAAAACCAAGGATACGGCCTTTGAACTGGATTACGGGATAGCCGTTCTTGCCACCGGCGCCAAAGCCCTTGTTCCCACTGAATATGAATACGGCAAAGATCAACGGATCATCACCTCTCTTGAACTGGATAAGCGGTTCAAGGAAAATGATGCCGCCCTTGCCAAACTGAATTCAGCGGTTTTTATCCAGTGCGTGGGATCAAGACAGCCGGATCGTCCTTACTGTTCAAGGGTTTGCTGCACCCACTCCGTGGATAACGCCATTGAGTTGAAGAAGCGTAACCCGGAGATGGATGTTTTCATTCTTTATCGGGATATCCGGACCTATGGGGAGAGAGAACTCTTATATAAAAAGGCCAGGGAACTGGGGGTTATTTTCATTCGCTATGACCGGGACCATAAACCCAGGGTCAGCCTCCATAACGGCAAACTTCTCATCTCGCTGAATGACCATGTCCTGAACCAGCCCGTTGAGATTGAAGCCGATCTTTTAACCCTGGCAACGGCACTTATTCCCAGAAGAGACGAACGGCTGGCCAATTTCTTCAAGGTCCCCTTGAACGACGAAGGCTTCTTTGTTGAAAAACATGCCAAGCTCGGACCCGCTGAATTTGCCACAAGCGGGGTCTTTGTCTGTGGTTCCGCCCATTATCCGAAACCGGTGAATGAAGCCATTACCCAGGGAAGGGCCGCTGCATCCAGGGCGCTTACCCTTCTGGCCAAAAAAGACAATTTGTTTACCAGCGGAACCATTGCCGCCGTTGATTCCATGAAATGCAGTCAATGCGGTGTGTGTGTGGCCATCTGCCCCTATTCCGCTCCCCGGTTTGCAACGGAAGGAAGGTTTGCCGGAAAAGCGGAAATCAATGCCGTCCTCTGCAAAGGATGCGGACTCTGCGTGGCCTCGTGCCGATCCGGAGCCCTGCACCTTAGAGGATTTGATACCAATCAGATTTTTTCACAGATATTTGCTCTGGGTGAAGTTGTTTAAAGGAGAACCATCACTATGAATGATAATAATATTAAAATCGTCAGCTTTCTGTGCAACTGGTGCAGTTATGGCGCAGCAGATCTTGCAGGGGTCAGCAGAATGGAATACCCTGCGGATATCCGCGTGATCCGGATTCCCTGTTCCGGCAGGATGAGCCCCAAATTTATTCTTTCAGCCTTTAGAGAAGGCGCCGATGCCGTATGGGTATCCGGGTGACATCCGGGTGAATGCCATTACCTGGACGGTAATTATTATGCACGAAGAAAATTTGCACTCATGGGAAATCTTCTGGAGCACATGGGCATCGAAAGAGACAGGATCCATTTTTCATGGATTTCCTCGGCCGAAGCCACCAAATTTGTGGATGTGGTCAAAGAGATTTCCAATAAGGTTCGGGCACTCGGGCCCAATAAAAAACTTGTAAAGGACTATAATTAGTAAAGGTTGATTTATGGATACCTGTGTAAAAAAAATCAGGGAAATCGCTTTTCAACTTCTGGATAAAAAGGAAGTTGAACGAGTGATCGGTTTTTCAAACGGAACCATTCCCATGGCAACAAGTCCTATTACCATAGCATCAAAACAGGATGCGGAAAAACTTGTTTTTAATTCAACATGCGGACTTAATCTTGCCAATTATATCAGACAGCAGAAAGGTAAAATAGCCGTCATTGCCAAGGGCTGTGACTCACGGAATATCGTCACTCACATTATTGAAAATCAGGTGAAAAGAGATCAGATATATATCATCGGCGTGCCCTGCAAGGGCATGATCAATAAGTCAAAAATAAAAGCCCTGTTTGAAGATGAGATCCTGAAATTTGATGAGGATGGAGATACCCTGACCGTAGAATCCTCGTCAAAAAAAGAAAAATTAAATAAAAAAGAGTATTTAAGAGACAATTGCAGATTCTGTCAACATAAAAATCCTGTGATTTACGATGTTCTGGCGGGTGATCCTGTTCAAGAACAGGTTCTTGACGTCCCTTACCCGGATGTTGAAAAAATAGCAGCTTTGGATGCAGATGCAAGATGGCTCCATTTCCAGGAGCTGACAAAGAACTGCATCCGGTGCTATGCCTGCCGGAATGCCTGTCCCTTATGTTATTGCCCCACCTGCTTTGTGGATGAATCCGGCCCTCAGTGGGTGGGTAAAGGCCAGGACAAAACCGACGTCAATACCTTCCATTTTTTAAGGGCCTTCCATTGCGCTGGCCGTTGCACGGATTGCGGGGCCTGTGTCGAAGCCTGTCCCATGGATATTAATGTCAGGGATTTCACAAGAAAACTGAATAAGGATGCCTTTGATATGTTTGGCTGGGAAGCAGGGATGGATCAAACAAAACGCCCACCCCTGGACGCTTACAGTCCGGATGATCCCAATGATTTTATCAAGTAAATTAAAAAAGGGTAAACAATGAAATTTATAACGATTGATAAAAAAAACTGGGCCAAAGGGATTGAAAAATCCAGGGAAACCTACCGGCTTTTCGGCCCGGTCAAGGATAAAAACGGGTCCTTTATCAAGGACCTTGAAAACAATATGCTGCCGGACATGAGCTGCCATGATTCCGTCATGTCCGCCAAATCTGTTTTATTCCCCCAAACGGAAAAAATCCTTTTTGCGACACTGGATGAAGCAAAGGAAGACCACCACATTATGAAAAGAGTCCCTGCCGACACACGGCAAAGGGCTGTTGTGGGCATTCAGCCCTATGATGCCAAGGCGATCCAGCTTGTAAAGCTGAATTTCGATACGGACGATTACCGTGACCCCTACTGGTGCGATGCCTATGAAGCCACCACCTTTGTGGGTGTGGGAATCAATAAACCGGGACCCTTTGATTTTTCAACCTCCACCGGAACCGGACCTTTTTCCGAGACCGGGCTGGATGTGCTCATGGCTGACCTGGATAATGCCTATCTGGCAAAAGTTTTGACGGATAAAGGCGAGATGTTTATGGCATCCTGCGGATTTGATACCATTGCCGATGAAAAAGAAAGCCAGGCCTTGTTTGATATTTTAAGAAAAGAAGCAGAGAAGAATATCAGTTCCCATATTGATACCGACAAATTAAAAGACAAAACCGTTCTTGAACTTCATGAAGCCCCTTTCTGGGATGATATTGCTTTTTCCTGCATCAATTGCGGCACCTGTACCTTTGTCTGCCCGACCTGCTGGTGTTTTGATATCCAGGATGAAGCCAAACAAAAATCTGCTTCCCGTTTCAGAAACTGGGACACTTGCATGTCTCCCCTGTTTACAAAACATGCCACCGGGCACAACCCCCGAGACGGCAAAACCCAGAGGGTCAGGCAAAGATTCATGCATAAACTCAAATATTTTTCGGATAAATATGATCAGGGAATCATGTGTGTCGGATGTGGCCGGTGTGTTAAAAGCTGCCCGGTCAATATCGACATTCGTGAAGTGTGCAAGATAATGAATTCATATGAAAAAAAAGAGTAGCGAACAAAGGAGGAAACATGGAAAACCCCTATCTGCCTTATCCGGTTCGCATTGATGATATTGAAATTGCAACTGAAGATAAGTCTTTAAAGACCTTTAAATTTGTTTTCCTGGACCCGGAAGATGAAAGAAAATTTTCATACCAGGCCGGTCAATTTGCCGAACTCTCCATCCCGGGCGTCGGAGAAATCCCCATCGGGATTGCCTCCTCCCCTGTGGAAAAAGGATTCGTCAAATTTACGGTATTCCGAACCGGCGTGGTAACCTCCCATCTGCACAATATGAAGGTCGGGGATATCATGGGCATCCGGGGCCCCTTGGGCAACTGGTATCCCTGGGATAAGCTGGAAAATAAAAACGTAATCATCATCGGCGGCGGCTTCGCCTTCACCACCCTGAGATCATCCATTATTTATATGTTGGATCCGGCCAACCGGAAAAAATTCAAAAATATTGATGTGGTTTATGGGGCAAGATCTCCCGGCATGCTCCTGTACAGAGAAGAGCTTTATGAATGGGAAAAAAGAGACGATATCCGCATGCATATTACGGTTGACGGTACCGATGACCCGACCTGGAAATACCACAAGGGGTTTGTTCCCCAGATTGTAGAGCAGAATGCTCCCAAAGCCGATGAGAACACCTTTGCCATTATCTGCGGACCGCCCATCATGATCAAATTTACCCAGCCTGCCCTGACGGCGTTGGGATATAAAGAGCATCAGATCATCATGTCCCTTGAAAACAGGATGAAATGCGGAATCGGCATGTGCGGCAGATGCAATATCGGCAAGGAACTGGTGTGCAAAGACGGCCCGGTCTTCACTCTGGCGCAGTTGAACAAGACACCGAAAGAATATTGATTCAGGCTTATTTTATATTGACAAGCAACCATTGCTTAAGATATGTTATGTTTTTAATTATTGAAGCTAAGACAGTATGTCTTAAAAATGATAGAAATTAATTACTTACAGGAGGAAATTTTAAATGGCAACAATCGAGTTTAACGGGAAATCTTTCGAAATAGATGAAGACGGATTCCTTCTTGATTACAATACATATTGTGACGAGTGGGTGGATTATGTCAAAACTCAGGAAGGGATCGATGAGCTGACGGATGAACACTGGACACTGATTAAAGTTCTTCAGGATTATTATGAAAAAAATGGTATCGCCCCCATGGTTCGGGTTCTTTCCAAGCTGACAAAATTCAAACTGAAACACATCTATGAGCTGTTTCCATCAGGACCGGGAAAAGGCGCCTGCAAAATGGCCGGTCTTCCCAAGCCAACCGGATGTGTATAAGTAGTCCCGCATTCGACACTGTTCATTGAATTTAAAGGCTCTGCATCTTTGGTGCAGGGCCTTTATTGTTAATGCGCCTGGACGAGTGCCGTCCAAAAGCTCAGGAGCCATGATACATGCCCGGCATCGATAATACCAACAAAACCCTTTTAAATAATATCCAGATGGATTTCCCCATAGATCCCCGGCCCTTTCATATCATTGCCCAAAAACTGGACCTTACGGAAACAGAAGTGATCCGGCGAATTCGGCAGATGAAGAAAGACCTGCTGATCAGGCGTATCGGCGGCAATTTCAGTCCTGACAAACTGGGTTATTATTCTACCCTCTGCACCGCACAGGTGCCGGAAAAAAAAATTGATCTTTTTACACAAACCGTCAATTCCTATTCAGGTGTAACCCATAATTATCAAAGGGACCACGATTTCAATATCTGGTTTACCCTTATTGCCTCTTCTGTTGAAATCATTCAAAAAAGCCTTAGGGAAATCAGTGAAGCCACCCAGGTTGAACCTATATTAAATCTTCCGGCTACAAAAGTTTTTAAAATCAGCGCCAATTTTAAAGTATGAACACCATAAAAATTGCCTTGGTTGTTCAAAACTGCACGGCTGGAAATTATGAAAAAAATCTTGAGTCAACCCGGAATTTCATAAACCTTGCCATAGAAAAAGGAGCCCGGTTCATTGTTTTTCCTGAACTGAATTTAACAGGGTATGTGGTCAACGATGAGGTCCATTCCTTTGCAAGACCGCTTACAGAAGATATGCTGACGCTGTTTAAGAACATGGCTCAAAAATCAAAAGTCACCCTGCTGGTCGGGTTGGCTGAGAAAACACCGGATCAATGCATATATGCTTCTCATTTTATTTTCAATCCTGATGGTTCATCAGATGTATACAGAAAAATACATCTTTCCCCCTTTGAAAAAAAATATTATTCCGCAGGAAATAAAATCTCCGTTTTCAAGTCCAATGGTCTGATTTTTGGAGTTCAGCTTTGCTACGATGCCCATTTCCCGGAACTTTCTCTGGCCATGGCCTTGAAACAGGCCGATGTGATTTTTATCCCCCATGCATCACCCCGGGGAAGCTCTCAGGAAAAATATGATTCATGGGTCCGGCATCTTCGGGCACGAGCATTTGATAACGGGATTTATATAGCCGCCTTAAACCAAACGGGGGATAATGGAAAAGGACTTTTATTCCCTGGTCTATGTCTTTTAATCGGACCGGATGGTCGTGTGGTTTACAAATCCATTGATAATACTGAAGGGGTTCATCTCATCAGCATTGAAAAAACGCTTCTCACCGAGGTTCGAGCCCATCCCATGAGATATTTTCTACCCAGCAGAAGAACGGATCTGTTTCAATAATCCTATTATTCTTTGATTTTCTTTTCCCGGTTCTGAATATATGCATTCCTGATGGCGACATAGGGTTCGACGGCAGCCGCCTTTAATGCTTCATAATCCCCTAACCGAAATGACAATGAATTAATCGTATCATAGGATTTAATGCCCATGGAAAGCTCCCAGGGGTCAACATAATTGATCGGATTTAAAAAAGAATCTCCGGCAAGCCCCACAGCATCCCTTAAGGTTGAGGGCCCAAGTACCGGGAGAACAAGATAGAACCCATTCCCAATGGTATAGGAGCCAAAGGTCTGGCCCAGATCTTCATCACAAGTCTTAAGCCCGAATTCATTCTGGGCAACCTGACCAAAGCCTAAAACGCCGATGGTGGTATTGATCAGAAAAATTTCGATTTCCGTTCCGGCATCTTTGACCTGGCCTTGCAGGAGGTTGTTGACAAACCGGACAGGAAAAAAAAGATTATGAAAAAAATTCTTCACCCCTTTCCGGAACATGGGAGGGGTGAGGACTTTATAACTTGAGGAGATCGGTTGAAGCACAGCAAAATAGAGGACATCATTAAAGGTATACATGGCATAATTGAAATAATAAAGCGGGTCGGAGACAGGTTGGATTTTTCCGGAGTCCTGATAATCATCAAGCATCTCATTATCGGAAGAATCTTCCTCCGGTTTGATCTGAGCGTTCTGGGCAAGAAGAGCCGGAACATTGACGTCATGTGCGAATAGATCAATTCTCAGGATAAAAACAGATAAGATGACGGCCATGATTGAAAAAAAATATATTTTCCCCATTATTTTTCCTTTGTTCTCTTTATTGGTTATCATTAAAATGAGCCATGAAAAGAATATGTTTCATTTTTAAAGGCGATGAAAGACTAATTTTTATCCTTGTTGAATATCAATTTTCTGACAAGGGATTCAATGTCCAGCGATGACTCCGTATTATATATTTCCTGACCCGGTTCAAGCATGGTATCAGACCCGCCGGGAGAAATGTCAATATATTTTTGTCCTATTATACCAGATGTTTTTACAGAGGCAATAACATCTTCCGACAGTGTCATATTTTTATCAATACTCAATTCCACCTTGGCCAGTAATCGTTCTTTATCAATCGTGACATTTGAAACAATCCCGATTTCAACCCCGGCCATTTCAACCCGTGCCCCTTTTTTAAGTCCTGAAATAGAGGTAAAAAACCCATATACCGGGTACCTTGTATCCCTGAGGAGCCCAATTTCGCCGAGAACTACAATAAGATAAATGCTGCATATCAACCCCATGATGACAAACAGCCCCACATAGAATTCAATTTTTCTTTTGTTCATGCCCTTCCTTTTCGAACTCCCATATTTTTTTATACTTAAGCTTCTTCGCCTCTGATAAAGGCGTTTAAAATTGTGCTGTGCGAATCAAGGACTTCTTGTTTTGATCCCTCAAATTGAATAATGCCCTCATCCAGCATTGCAATCCGTTGAGAGATATTAAAAATATCGGGGATATCATGACTGACAATAACGGCGGTGAATTCAAATTTTTTCTGATACTCCTTAATCATGGTGTGGACATTTTTTTTTCGTATGGGATCAAGACCGGTGGTCGGCTCATCAAAAAGAACGACTTCCGGGTCAATGACAAGCGCTCTGGCCAAAGCCGCTCTTTTTCTCATGCCGCCTGAAAGCTGGGCAGGATATTTTCCTTCCGAGCCCAATAACCCCAGCTCAGTGATCCGGCTCATGACTTTTTCCCGTATCCGGTTTTTAGGATAATATCTGTTTTCCGCCAGGGGCAGAGCAACATTCTCATATATGGTCATGGAGTCTAACAAGGCATTATCTTGGAACATATAGCTCAATTTTTTTTGAAATGCCTTTATTTTTTCACGTGACAACAGATGGACAGGTTCTCCATTGATCAAAATCCGGCCTGAATCCGGATGCATCAAGCCGATAATATGCTTCAGCAATACGGATTTTCCAGTCCCGCTTTGCCCGATGATGGTTGTAATCTCTCCTCGATGAATCGATAGATGAACCCCTTTTAAAACTTCTTGGTTTTTAAAGCGTTTTTTCACATCGACAAATTGGATGAAAGGTGCCGTCATTGTTATACCAGAAAATATGTAATGATATAGTCGGAAATCAAGATAAAAATACAGGATTGAACGACGGCATTGGTTGTTGAGAGGCTAACGCTCCTGGCACCAAATCCGCTGAATAAATGCGTATAATATCCACGATAGCAGCAGAGGGTTGTGACAATAAGGGAAAAAACAAGAGATTTTAAAAATCCGCCGTTAATATCATCCATATCCACATTTTTGATAACCGTATCCATATAATCATATTGGTTGATGCCTATAAGGATGGAACCGGATAAATATCCCCCCAGAATTCCTATGACATTAAACAGGGAGGTTAATAAGGGGAAACTGATGACGGATGCAATCAGCCTCGGGGTAAAAAGAAATCTGACAGGGTTGATATGCATGGTTTTAAGCGCATCAATCTGCTCTGAAATCCTCATTACTCCGATTTCGGCAGCCATTGCAGAGCCCGCCCTGGCCGTAACCATAATGGCCGTCAGAACAGGTGCGAGTTCGCGAACCAGGGTCAG
>CAZAHK010000059.1:0-1127 GCA_964484555.1 uncultured Desulfobacula sp. | reverse complement strand
GATGACTCAGAAAATAACACTCAGCATGCCGGATTTTCTTTATGAGAAATTGGAAGAATGGCGGGCTTCTTTTAATCTTTCAAAACTCTTCCAGGATGCGTTGGCCGAAGCCATCCAAAGAAAAGAAGAATTTCAGAAGCGGATCTCGGAAGATTTTGATATGGCCGATATTATAAAGCGACTCAAACAGGAAAAGCAGAACTGGGAAAAAAAATATTATGCATTGGGAAAAACAGAAGGTCTTCAGTGGGCCAAGGTTGCCCATTATGGAGATCTTTTATACGTATTGAATTTCCAGGACACGTATAAATTGATTTCCGACTCCAAAATGAGTGAATATTTCAAAAAAATTTATGAAGTGGCCAACCTGTACGGAAATCGGGAATCCTGCCCTGCAGATGATGAGCAGATGTTTATGGACGGATGGTTTAAAGGGGTATTGGAATTCTGGAACCATATTAAGGAAAAACTATAATGACAAAGGATCCATCGTATATTCTCGGAATTGATATCGGCTCTGTTTCCATTCATATCGTATTGCTTACTCTTGACGGGGATATCATTCATTCTTCATCTGCAATACATCATGGTGAAGTCAGGCAGTGTTTTACAAAATTGACCGAGAAGATTGATTTAACCCAAATCGCCCATGTCGGCGCCACCGATGCCACCCCTTTGTTTATTCGCGCCGATCAATTTTATGATGACCAACTGAGTCTGATCCGTGCGGCAAAATATTTTCACAGTGAATTTGATGCGATTTTACATATTGGGGGAGAAAAATTCTCATTAAGCCGGTTTGATGAAACCCGGCATTATATCGGGGCAAAACAGAACACCTCCTGTGCTGCCGGTACGGGTAGTTTTCTGGATCAGCAGGCCCGAAGATTAAGTCTTCCCGGGGGATCTGAAGAACTCAGTAAAAAAGCACTGCTGAATACAAAAAAAATCCCGGATATTGCCACCCGTTGTGCTGTTTTTGCAAAAACCGACCTGATTCATGCCCAGCAGGAAGGTTATGGTATTGAGCAGATTTGTGATGGTCTTTGCCATGGTCTGGCAAAAAATATTGCCAATACCCTTTTTAAATTCGGTCATACAGGGGAAAGAATCATTTTTTGCGGTGG
>CAZAHK010000058.1:0-22427 GCA_964484555.1 uncultured Desulfobacula sp. | reverse complement strand
GCAGGGATTTTTGAACCGGCAGGGGAAGTTCCGAGATTTGGTCCAGAAAAAGCGTGCCCTTGTCAGCCCGTTTGATAAGCCCTGTTTTATTCTCCCCGGCTTCCGGGCTATCCCCTTTTTTATGGCCAAAGAGCATCCCTTCGAAAATGGTCTCGGTAACGGTACAACAGTCCACAACCACAAAGTTTTTTTCACTCCGGGTGCTGTTCAGGTGGATGGTTTTTGCAAAAAGCGCCTTGCCTGTGCCCGGTTCCCCGGAAATCAGAACGGAGGTATCGGAATAGGCCGCCACCGAGGCCTGTTCAAGACAGGACCGGATTTCCTTTGATTCGCCGACAATGCCGTTTCGTTTCAAAATACCCGGAGTGGAGACGTTTCCTTTTTCTTTTCGAAACTGCAAGGCCCGGCTCACCTGAAGATTTAGTTCCTGCCGCAGAAAGGGTTTGCCGAGATAATTCCAGGCCCCGCTGTTGATGGCCATTTCCGCCCCGTCCGGGCTGCTGTCGCCGGTAATGATAATAATTTCAGGCGAAGACGGGTTTGCCTTGATTGTTTTTATGAGATCAAGGCCGTTGGCATCCGGAAGCTTGACATCCAGAAAAACGATATCAAACCGTCCATTTTTCGCCAGTTCCAGACCTTCTTTCCCGGTCAAGGCAAACCGGCTCTCATGGCCGAAATGACCCATCATCTTGACCAGGATATCGCATATGAGCCGATCATCATCAACGATCAGTATATCTGCCATTTTCTTTTCCCCTGAAACGATAACGACTATTACATGATCTGAAAAAGTTGTCAAACCCAATATAAAGCAAGGAAAAGATGAAACGAAGAAACGGCAAGGGGCCTTCCATAAATTTGGAAGGCCCCTTTTGAATGCTTTCTACTGTATTTTAATTATAGATCATTGATGGCGCTGGTCAGCTCGGGCATGAATTCAATGATATTAGCCACGATTCCCACATCCGCCACCTGGAAGATGGGGGCTTTGGGGTTCTTGTTCACGGCAACGATAAAGGGGTTACCCTTGACGCCGCCCAGGTGCTGGAAAGAACCGGAGATACCCATGGCCATATAGACTTTGGGCTTGACGGTCTTACCGGAGGTGCCCACCTGTCTGCCCTTTTCCAGCCATTTGGCATCCACGATGGGTCTTGAGCAGGAGACCACCGTCTTCATGGCCTTGGCCAGCTCTTCTGCGATTTCAATATTTTCCTGTTCTTCAATCCCGCGGCCGATGGAAACCAACACGTCGGCTTTGGTGATGTCCACATCACCGACTTCGGCCTGGACGACCTCCAGGAATTTCCGTTTTGTGGAAAGATCACCGGCATTGGCGGATTTGTCCACCACGGCGCCGGAAGCTGTTTTTCCCTCCACCGGGGCAAAAGATCCGGGCCGGATGGTGATGACGGCGCCGGAAGCGATATCAACGGCCACATGGGTGCTGACGGCTCCGCCCAGTTCCTGGCGGGAAGCTTTCAGCGTGGTTCCCTCAACACCGGCAAAATCAACAATGTCTGCTGCATAGGATGCATTCATCTTAACGGAAAGGCCGGGGGCCAGATCCATGCCGAAGGTATTATGGGGGGCAAGAACAATGGCGCCTGCCGGAATAACGTTTACCAAGGCTTTGCGGACAACCTCGGCATTGGGGTAAGCAAGATCGCCATGGCTGATCTTGATGACTTCGGCATAGAGGCCGGTCATATCATTGGCCACCTTGTCCAGGTCCGCACCGGACCCGGTGAGAACAGCCGTCAGGGATGCGCCTTTATCAATTTTTGCCGCGGCCGTGGTGAATTCCATGGCTATATCCTCGGCAACACCGTTTGAAAATGGAATATATGCGAAAATCTGTGTCATGATTAGAGCCCTCCTTTTGCTTTCAGCTTCTCAATCAGTTTTGCAATAATCTCATCTGTGGAGCCTTCAAGCATTTCAGCACCTGCACCCAGATCCGGGACAAAATAATCAATCCGTTTTGTTTTGGCACCGGCTTTGCCGATGCTGTCTGCGGCAATACCCAGGTCCGAGGCGCTTTTCACGGGGATTTCAACACCGGCCACTTTTCTGATACCGCGAATCCCCACATACCGGGGTTCATTGATACCGGTCTGGATGGAAAGGACGCAGGGAAGTGAGATTTCATTCATTTCCTGGTTACCGCCTTCGATTTCCCGGCCCACTTTGATTTTGCCGTCACTGACTTCAATCTTATTGACCAGGGACGCATAGGGCAGATCCAGCATGGCTGCCAGCATGCCGCCAACCTGGCCGGCGCCTTCATCGGCCTGGGCGCCGGTGAGGATGAGATCATATTTCCCTTTTTCGATTTCCGCCTTGAGGATGGCGGCGATGCCTTTTCCGTCGGAGCCTTCAAAGGCATCGTCGGACAGCAGGATACCATTGTTGGCGCCCATGGCCATTTCACGTCTCAGGACTTCTTCGGACTCACTGTCACCCACGGTGATCACGGTGACATTTCCACCTGCCTTATCCACAATCTGAATCGCCTCTTCAACGGCATAGTTATCCCATTCATTCACGGAATATACCAGATCATCACGATCAAGATCATTTCCGGCGCCATTGAGTTCAAATTCATTCTCAGCAGTATCCGGTACTCTCTTGACACATACCAAAATTTCCATTATTGCCTCCTTTAAATCAATTATCCGTTACAGGCCTTAAGCGTTTTTCGGAAACCTGTAACCCGTTTATTCTAAACAAGGTGCTGCTCGATCAGTTCCGTAAAATCCAGGGCTTCCATCAGGCCTTCTTTTCCGGCCACCTTGATGGCATCCTGGATATTCACCAGGCAGAAAGGACAAGCCGTTACAATGACGGTCGCTCCAGCTTCAGCAGCCATATTTACCCTTAACACACCCATTCTTGTTTCTTCTTCCGGCTCATAGAACAGCATGAGCCCTCCGCCGCCGCAGCAGAAGGACCGGTCACGGCTTTTTTCCAGTTCCACCCGGTTCAACCCCTCAATGGCATCCAGAGCCTGCCTCGGGTCTTCATAAATGCCGTTGTGACGCCCCAGATAACAGGGGTCATGATACACATAGACCTTTTCAGGATTCAGGCAGGGTTTCAGATCCAATTCGCCCGTCCTGATTTTTTCGGCCACCACCTGACTGATATGCTTCACCGGCGGAAGACCTTTGTAATCATTTTTCAAGGCATTGTAGGCATGGGGGTCCGAGGTGACGATATGCTTCACCCCTGTTTCCAGGATGGCTTCGGTATTCTGTGATTTCAGATCCTGGTAGAGCATTTCCTCGCCAAACCGCAATACCTCGTTCCCGCTGTCTTTTTCAAGTTTCCCCAGAATACCGAAATCCACGCCGGCTTTTTTCAGGATCAGAGAGGTCTTTCTGGCAATATTCTGGATATTGTCGTCATAGGACGTGATGCTGTCCACAAAATACAGGGTATCGGCTGTTTCTCCGTCCAGGTCCTTGACTTGGCACAGGGCGCTGAATTCCTTGTCTTCGGCCCATTCCGCCCTTTTCTTTTCCATTTTCCCATAGGGGTTCCCGCGTTTTTCAAGGGCCTTCATGGGTTTCTGGAGGGACTGGGGTACAAGGCCTTCGTCCACCATGCCGCGTCTCAGATCCACCATCTTATCAATGTATTCGATCCCCAGGGGACATTCTTCCTCGCAGGCCCCGCAGGTGGTGCAGGACCAGATCTCGTCTTCGGTATAGATATCCTGAACCAGGAGCTTGTCGCTGCTGTAGATCTCTCCGGACATCGGATAATTCTTGAATATCAGATCCCTGGCCTTGATGGTGATAAACCGGGGAGACAGGGGGCGTCCCACGGCATTGGCCGGGCACTGGTCCGAACACCGTCCGCAGTCTGCGCAGGAATAAAAATCCAGCATATGCTTCCAGGTAAAATCTTCCAGTTTTTTGACCCCGAATGATGTCAGGTCATCCAGCTTATCGTCGGAAATTCCATACATGACCGGCTTGATATTGCCTTTTTGGACCCGCATGAAAAACACATTGAAAATGGATGTGATGACATGGAAATGTTTGCCCATGGGTAAAAAGCAGAGGAAAAAGAAAAAGGCCAGGTCATGGACATAATAAAAGAAAATGTGAAGTCCCTGAAGAATATTCAAAGATACCGAGGAAAGCATAATTTTGAATATCCAGACCAGGGTCAGGGGCGCCAGGAAATGGGTCTCGCCGGTCTTCTGTAATTCAAAGGCGGCCTCTGTGGCTTCGAAAAGACTTTCGGAAATCATGAGGGTTGAAATAATCCCCAGAACAAAAACCGCTTCAGCGGTATGGTCTTTCCCGTATTTTTCCGGAACGGCATAGCGTTTGGGTTTATAGATCCCTCTTCGAACGGCCGCCACAATACAGGCAATGAGCACAAAGGTGGCGGCATAATCCTTGATAAAATTATAGACCAGGCCCAGGCCGCCTCCCAATCCGGGAAATACAAAGCCGTCGGAAAAACCGATAATGACAAGGGAAACCGACCGCACGGACAGGATCAGAAAACCGGCGAAAATAACGATATGCAGTACCCCGGCCAGCATATAACGGGGCTGGCGCATCTGGCCCAGCCAGATCACGATGAGGTTCAGAATCCGCTTGCCGATATGATCAAACCGGTTGTCCGGATTTGCCCGCACAAGGGGAGCAATCCTTCTTGCCATGATATAGGTAAATAATCCTATGCCGATGATGGGCAATATAAATGATAATAGAGCTGCGGGGAACACCCCGAAAAATTTATAACTTGCTGGACCAATGATCGAAGTCATCCTTTCTTACCTCCAAAACAATTTCTTTAACTCATGAATACAGACTCAAAAAGCTTTAATAAACATGCAGGAACACGTCAAGCAAAAAGCTTTATTCAACAAAATTATATGATTCAGTGAATATATGCTATTTATCCCTTTACCCCCGTCAGATACAGGTCGACCAGGGGATCAGCCATGGAAACCAGGTCATACCGTCCATCGGCCGTCACCCAGGTGCTGATGACCCCTTCCACGGCCCCGACGATAAACCGCTTCACAAGACCCACAAAAAGATCTTGGCGCATGGCCCCTTCGATCTGGCCCTGCTCGATAATATCGGATAAAAGATCCAGATACATTTTTGAAATATCCTTGATCTGAGATTGGATATCCCTTAAATACCTTGCCTCGGACTGAAAAATGACGGCCATATGTTTATCGCTCTGAAATTCTTCAAGGTGGCATCGGATGAGCAACCTTAGTTTTTCTTCGGCATTCTTGCCCTTTTCAACGGCAGCCCTCATTTTTTCAAATACAATTTCGGTCTTATAACTGATATACTGATAGAGAATATCATCCTTATTCTTAAAATAAAGGTACAGGGTTCCGTCTGCAACGCCTGCCTTTGCAGCAATCTGAGAAATGGTGGCCTTGTAGAACCCGTGTTCGGCAAACACGGCACCGGCGCTATCCAATATGATTTGATATTTTTCCGATTTATTTTTCTGCAATCTTTGGTCTTCCTCTTTTAAATAGCAATGAATAAAGATTCATTATCTAACAAAAGATTACAACAAATGTCAAGCCAATAATATCGATACCACTGTATAAGGCAAATATATATTATCTCCTTAATTTACAGAATGTTAAAAATTAACATGGTTTTTCAAATCCAACAGAAATCCGAATTCGATCCGGGCTGGGCAGTCATGAATGAAAATTCATTAATTAAGATCCCTCTTGATTTTACGACCATTTTATGTATAAAAAGGACAAAATACGCTTCATTTTCAAAAACCAGGGAGGGTGACATGACAAAACCATTTAATTACTCTTCAGATTTTGAACGTGCGCTTGATTTTGGCCGGCCTCCGAATATTAAAACTCTTTTCCCAAACTCCAAAGCCCTTCTGGTCAGCGGAAAATATATCGACCACGCCATGCTGGCAAAGGGCAATTGCATGACCATTGCCGCCAACGGTCGTAATTCCTTTATCATCAAGGGTGCCCTTGCCGCTGCGCAACGGGCCGATGCTGCCGTTATCATTGAAATTGCGAGGTCCGAGGGGGGGACGGATGCCTATTGCGCTGTCAGCCTGTGGAATATTGCAAGACAGACCGATGCTTTTATGAACGAAATGGGCATCACCATTCCGGTGGCCATCCATGCCGATCATTTCGGCTTGAAAAAACCCGCAGACATTGAGCCTGCAAAAACGGAAATTCAATCTTTGTTTGATGCCGGAATTACCTCCATCGCCATTGATGCCTCTCATATGCCCGATGATCAGAATCTTCTGGCCAATATCGAATTATTCCCCTTTATTCCCCACTGGGCCGGCCTTGAGACCGAAGTAGGAGAAATAAAAGGAAAATCAGGCCTGTCCACACCGCAGGAAGCGCTCTTTTTAATCCAGGGACTCAATGCCCATAATATCTTTCCCAACTGGATCGCCTTGAACAACGGGACGACCCACGGCATTGAAACCAGTGATGCCGGGATTCAGGTGGAATTGACCGCTGAAATCCATCAAGCCCTTGATCGGTATAAGGTATCAGGCGCCCAGCATGGTACCTCAGGTAATAATTCAGACCGGCTCCGGGCCATTGCCTCCAAAACCCGGACAACCAAAGCCAATGTGGCCACAGCCCTGCAGATGATCTCCTGGGGACTTCAGGTCAATGATTACGGCAATGCCCTTCTGGATGACAACGGCAATTTTATCAAGCAGAAAGACGCCGGGGTTTCAGAAAGCCTGTGGGAACAGATGACGGCCTATGCAAAAGGCAAGGCGCTGAAAGGCGGAGATTATAAGAAACTGAATCTTCCCTTTGAAAGCAAATTGCTGGCCCAGCCGAAAGAGATTCGGGAAAGAATGGCCAAGGGAGTTGAAAATTTTGTGTATACCCTTCTGACGACCGTATTTAATGCGCAAAACACAGCCCCCCTCATCCTGGATGCAATCCTGACCCAAAAATCCCATGATCCCGGTCCCAAGGCAGAAAAAATCGAATCTGAGAAAAACTGGACCCCCCAAAAAATAATTGAGAATGCGTTGAAAATCTCTTCAGACAAAGGTCCGGAAGGAAATTTTGAGGACTAAAAAAAAACTTAAGTTTTAAATTTCCCGGACCGATAACATTGTCTAAGGGGAGAAATAAATGCAAATACCTTCATACCAGATACAGAATGTCCTGAAAGTCTATTCCAGACAATTGAGCCAGGGCAAAATCATGAGCCGGAACAAATTCGGCGATGCCAACACAAATTCTGCTGACAGCGTCACCCTCTCCTCTGAAGGAAAACGACAGGCCATCATCGATAAAGTCGCTGCCAATATAGTGGATCGGATTATAACTGAAGGGCCTAAAGAAAAAACTGAAGAAAAAATCACCTCCCAGATTGAACAGGAACTGGGGAAAAAGATCAATTTCACAAAAGACAGAAATCAGTTCACCTATACCGTGATTGATGAAAACAATCAAAAAAGCACCCGGACGCTGTCTGTTGAGGATTCAAAATTTATTGTGGAACGAATGACGGAACTGGCACGGCAGGTCGCGGACAGCAATATGGAACAATAAGGAGAGATATCATGAAAATATCCAATACGACTCCCAATTATATCAACCAGGCCTATGCCGGTCAAGTCGGCAATGCCGCCAATCAGAATCTGAAATCTCAAAAACCGGCGGATGAAAAAACAGACAGCATTAATTTTTCAGATCAGACAAAAACTTTGCAGAAAATAGACAAAGCCATGGAAACGGATCCCGCAGACCGGGAAAAATATGTGGCCGATATCAAGCAGAAAGTTGACACCAATCAATATAATATCAATGCAGAAGCCGTTGCCGAAAAAATAGTGGGTTCTTTCATGAACCAATTCGGATAATAGCAATTATTGCCCGGCATTTTTTTCTTTACACCACCCCAAACCCTTTGAATGATAAGCAAGTACCTGATTTTAAATCCTTTTTGAGATCACAAACAAGCACTAACCCTTGGCATACCTTTTGCTTAATGTCATTTTAAGCAAAAAGGAGATTTTTATGACAAACATAAACCCAATCCATGACACTCCCCCCATTTTCGGAGCCTCAAACGCCAAACCTTTAAAAAGTGGGGAGGATTCGTTTGGGGTTGCCCTTAACAAAGCCCTGGATAAACCACAGGAAACGGAGACGGAAGGAACACCGGCCAATGCTCTGATGGAAATCGCTTCCAAAGAATTGAACATTGTCAATACGTCCGATATTGTTTCAGGAAAAACCAACGCCCTTCTGGAAATGCTGGACGCTTATGCGTCGAAATTAGACAACCCCGATATTTCCTTAAAAAACATTGCCCCGGTTCTGGAAGCAATCAACACTGAGGCCGATGGCCTGCTGAAAGAAACCCAGCTCCTGGCCGATGCAGATGCAGCCTTGAAAAAGATTGCCACCCAGACCATTGTCACGGCCCAGACCGAATATCTGAAATTCCAGAGAGGGGACTATCTTTGATAAGACCGCTTTGCCCGGTCCCAGAACAGTTCTTTTTCAGCCCTTGACAGGGTTTGAAGATTAAGATGGTTGTCTTTTAATTCTTTTTCCATGAGCCGGAATCGGCCTTCGAATTTTGCCGTGGCCCGGGCGAGAGCGGTTTCAGGATGAAACCGGGCAGCCCTTGCCACATTGACCAGGGAAAAAAGGATATCCCCGAATTCCATGATCGCCCCGTCTTGGTCCTTTGACCTTAAGGCGGATTCAAATTCCTTTATTTCGCTTTTGGCCGTGCCCAGGATCTCGTCCGGATGATCCCAGTCAAAGCCCTCTTTGACAACGACTTGAGAGACCTTTAAAGCCCGGATGAGAGAAGGCATCCCCATGGGAACGGAATCCAGCACGGATGCAGGGTTCAGGTCCTTGCCCCCCTTTTCTTGGGCCTTAATGGTGTCCCACTGGCGGTTCAGCTCGGTCTCGCTTGAAATAACGGCATCCTCATATACATGGGGATGCCGGCGAACCATTTTACAGGCAACCGTTTCAACCACTTCTGCCAAGTCGATTTCCTGGTTTTCCCGGAAAATCTCAAGAATGAACAAGAGCTGGAACAATACATCACCAAGCTCTTCACAGATATGCCGGAGGTCCTTTTTAACAATGGCTTCCTCCAGCTCGTAGACTTCTTCCACAAGGCATTGCCACATGGTTTCAGGGGTTTGTTTCCTGTCCCAGGCACATCCTTTATCACTTCGTAATGTTCTGATAATATCAAACAACTGATCCAGCGTTTCCAAAATATTACAGGAGATCCTCCAGTTTTTTTGCAAAATCCTTTCTGGCATTCTTAGAAACAAACAGGGTCATGGATTTGGATATTTTAGCAACATGGGGGGATAATTTTGATCCGCTGACAAGGGTTGAGCCTTTCGGAAGAAAATGGGTAACCATGATAAAAATGACGGATACGATCAAGAGTCCTTTGGCAGCACCGAAAACAAGGCCAAATGTTCTGTCCACCCATCCCAGAAACACAAGATTTAAAAATTTCCGGATGAGGATGGAAATCAGGGTTACAACGATCAGAATAATGCAGAATAAAAGAAAGAATGCCGCCAGATTTCTGATCCCCGGATTTTGAATCCATTTTTCAGCATGGACCGTGATCAGGGGATAATAGGTATAGGCCCCATAGAACCCTGCCACAACCCCTATGATTCCGGATACCTCACCGATGAGACCCTTGAAGAGACCCCGGATCAGGCAAAATGCAATAATCACGATTGCTGTGACATCAAAAGCGTTCATGTTTCCTCTATTCTTTTTGTATGAAAAGCCTTTTCTCAATACCAACGAACCCGATTTTTAGTCAAGATTTTTATTGACCTTTAAGCAAATAAAATGCACCCTATAGGCCATGAAGACTGTAGAATTTCAAAACCTGGAACTTACCCGCGATCTCTTTGGGCAGCAAAATATCAATCTCAATAAAATCAGTGAAGCCTTTGATGTTAAGATCAATTCAAGGGGAAATTCTCTTCTGATCCATGGTGATTCCCGGAATGTAAGCCTGGCTGAAAAATTGCTTCATCAGTTCTATCACCTCATGGAAAACAATTTTTGTTTCAACGAGGCTGATTTTGATTCCGCCATCAACACCATTAAGCTGAACAACCAAACCCATTTGAAAGATATCTTTCTCACCACCATCTATAAAACCGTAAAAAACAAACCCATTACCCCTAGAAATCCAACCCAGCAGAAATATACCGAGGCCATTGCCAAGAACGACATCCTTTTTTCCATCGGTCCTGCCGGAACCGGAAAAACATATATCGCCATGGCCCTTGCCATGGCTGCCTTTTCAAGGGGAGAGGTTAAAAAGATCGTCCTGACAAGACCTGCGGTGGAAGCGGGAGAAGCCCTGGGCTTTCTTCCCGGGGATCTTGCCCAGAAGATCAACCCTTACCTGAGGCCCCTGTACGATGCCCTGTATGATATGATGGATGTTGAAAAAGCAAAATCCTTGATGGAACAGGATATCATTGAAATTGCCCCCCTTGCCTTTATGCGGGGAAGAACTCTGAACAATGCCTTTATCATCCTGGATGAAGCCCAGAATACTACTTCCGAACAGATGAAAATGTTTTTGACGCGGATCGGCTATGGCTCAAAGGCCATTATCACAGGTGATATTACCCAGACGGACCTTCCTGCAAAAATACAATCCGGCCTTGTTGAAGCCAAAAATATTCTGACCCGGATAAAGGGGATTGAATTCATCTATTTCTCAAAAGATGATGTGGTCCGGCACAAACTCGTATCCAACATCATTGACGCCTATGAAAAAAAACAAGACCGAAAATAGTATTGACCAATTAAAATTTTTTTTTCTGACTTCCCCTTCGGTCCTCTGGCTCGTGCTTTTTATCATTACCCTTGCCTTTACCGTCACCCACTATCCGGGCCGGAGCAATCTCTCTTATTCCTATAATATCGGAGATGTGGCAAAAAGAGATATCAAAGCTCCGAAAAATTTCTTTGTCGAAGACAAGGCTGCCACTCATCAAAAGAAGAATGAAGTCCGAGAATCCATCCGATCCATATATGATTATGATGCCGACCTCATGGACAGAATATCCGCCAATATTGATAATGCCATGAAAATCCCCCGGGATCTCTTTGCCGAAACCGGCGAAGAAGACCCGGAACCAACCCTCGCCATAGTTCTCGAAACAAAACCGGCCTTTGAAGAAAAGCTGGGAATTGAGATCAGTAAAAATGCCTATTCCGTTCTGCACCGGTACCAGTTCGCCCCGGATATTTCCGTGAAGATGAAAACCATTCTGGAAAAAATCCTGATCATTGGGGTGGTGGCCAACAAAGAGCTTTTATTAAAGGAAGAGAACAAGGGGATTATTCTCAGGACCATCGGCACCCGGGATGAAAAAATCGTTAATATCCTGAAGCCCTTTTACAGCCCGGAACAGGCCAAGGTCATGGTACGGATCGAAGGACAACCGATTTTGAAGGATATGAATTACAACCTGTCCAACCTCATCGTTGACCTTTGCCAGCGGTTGTTGCAGCCCAATATATCCCTGAATAAAAATGAAACGGAAAGAAGAAGCCGGGAGGCGGAAGATCAGATCAAGCCAATCCTCTACCAGATCGTTGCCGGAGAGATGATTCTCAGGGAAGGAGAAAGGGTTGACAAAATTCAACTGGTGAAGTTGAATGCCCTCCAGGAACAGGTGGAAGAAAAGAATATTTTCCTTTCCAGCACAGGCCTTGCCCTGATCACCTTTTTTTCGATTCTGACCGTTTACCTCTTTTTTCTAAAAGACCATAAAAAATTAAAAGCCTTTCATAATAAACATATCCTCTTTCTTGCACTGGGGCTGGCGCTTTATCTGACTTTTGCCAAATTTGCAGTCTATATGGCCCAGTCCGCCAACCCGGATCTGTCCTGGGATCTTTCCTCCGTATCCTTTTTCATGATCATTCCCATCCCGGCCGCCGCCATGGTGGTCTGTCTCTTTCTCGGATTCGATATTGCGGTCTTTTTTACCTTTATCCTTGCCCTCCTCACAAGCCTTTCCTTTTCCGGCAGCTTAGAGGTCTTTATCTTCTTTTTCCTGTCCAGTATTGCCGCCGCTTATTGGATAAAAGAACGGCAGGAAAGAAAAAATTTCATTGTTGCAGGCTTCAAACTTGCTATATTTAACACGGCATTGGCTCTTTCTCTCTCGTTTTATTCCCTTTCTCAGTCGCCGGATGTCATAGTTCTTTCCAAAGAAATGGCCTTTGCTTTTTGCGGCGGTCTTTTTTCAGCCACCTTCACCATTGGTTTCACCCCGCTGATCGAGATTCTTTTTAATTATTCAACGGATTCCAAGCTCCTGGAATTTTCAAACCTGGATCAGCCCCTGATGAAACAGTTGATGATAGAAGCGCCCGGCACCTATAATCACAGCGTCATTGTGGCCACACTGGCCGAGGCGGCAGCCTCCGCCATCGGTGCCGGCACCCTGAAAGCAAAAGTCATGGGCTATTACCATGATATCGGAAAGCTGGATAAAACCTTGTATTTCATTGAAAATCAGACCGACGGCAAGAATAAACACGACAAGCTCTCTCCTTCCATGTCTGCACTGATCCTCATCCAACATGTAAAAAAAGGAATTGAATTTGCAAAACAGTATAAACTCCCGGAAGAAATCATCGAAGGCATTACCCAGCATCACGGCACCTCCCTCATTAAATTTTTCTATCAGAAAAGCCTGAACTCAGGGAATGACACCGTCAAAGAAGAAGATTTCAGGTATCCGGGACCCAAACCTCAGACCCGGGAAGCTGCCATCGTCATGCTGGCGGATGTGGTGGAGGCTGCCATCCGGGCCCTTGACCGTCCGACACCGGCCAGAATTCAAGGGCGGGTAAAAGAGCTGATCAATGATATCTTTGCCGACGGCCAGCTTGAAGAATGTGAATTGACATTAAAGGACCTTCATCAGATTGCCAAAAGCTTTAACAATATATTGACCAGCATTTACCACAGCCGCATAGAATATCCGGAAAAATCCCAGGAAAAGAAAAAAGAGAAAAATGGCATCGCTAAAGATACTGATCGACAATCAGCAAAAAAAGAAATTCCCAACGGACAAAATCCGCCAAAAGACAAAACAGATCTTAAACGCCTTGGGCTGTAAAGCCCATGAGATTTCCATCCTGATGACGGATGATGCGCAGATCCGGGGTCTCAACCAGACCTACAGGGGAATTGATGCCCCCACCAATGTTCTTTCCTTTCCCATGCAGGAAGGAGAATTTTCCGATCTTACACCGGGTCTTCTCGGGGATGTGGTCATTTCCTGCGAAACGGCTGAAAGAGAAGCGGACGAAGCCGGCATCGACCTTTCGGAAAGGATATCCCAGCTTTTAATCCACGGCATTCTTCACCTGGTCGGATATGACCATGAACGGGGAGACTCCGACGAATCGGCCATGGAAGACAAAAGCCGTAAATTGATGCAGATCCTGGAACCGGATAAGGATTTACCCATATTTTAAATTTCATATAAAGGAGGAGCCATGGCCCAGCTGGCTGTAAATGTAGATCATGTGGCAACCCTGCGGGAAGCGCGGGGGGTAAATTATCCCGACCCGGTCGGGGCTGCCGTTGCGGCTGAAACCGCCGGAGCGGACGGAATAGTCGTTCATCTGAGAGAAGACCGCCGCCATATCAAGGAAAGAGATGTCCGGCTGTTGAGAAAAATCGTTCAGTCCAAACTCATCCTGGAAATGGCCTCCACCAATGAAATGCTGGGGATTGCCCTGGATATCAAACCCGACACGGTCACCCTTGTGCCGGAAAAAAGAGAAGAGCTGACCACCGAGGGGGGGCTGGATCTCATCACCCACCAGGATCATATCCGGCAAGCTGTCACAACTTTAAAGAATGCCGGAATCTCGGTCTGCATCTTTATTGATCCGGATCTGGACCAGATCAAAATCGCCCATAAAATTGATGCAGACATGATCGAAATCCACACCGGCGCCTTTTGTGATGCCGTCACCAAATTGCACAAACAAAAAGAATTCTTAAGAATCGTGGACGCCGCCAAAATCGGCACCAAATTAAAACTTGAAGTCAATGCCGGCCACGGCATTTCCTACAATACCATCAAAGCCTTTAAGGGCCTTACGGAAATCAGCGAATTCAGTATCGGCCACAGTATCGTCTCAAGGGCTGTTCTCACCGGGATGGAGCAGGCGGTGAGGGATATGAAGCAATTGATTTTAGCCCTTTAACATTGTAAAAATGCATGGTATGGTAGCATCGATATCCATCCTTAACCGGAATTGCTTTCAACATCCGCCATGGCGCACAAAAAGACGGTCCTGATCATAGATGATGAACTCCCCATACGGAAAAGCCTGAACGCTTTTTTCGAAGACGAAGGCTATCGTGTCTTTACGGCTGAAGATGGCGATAAAGGACTTGATACCTGGGTGCCGGTGGAAGACTATTTTTCCCATATTGTTTTTTCCCACGGCATCTGCACGGCCTGCTGCACCAGGCTTTACCCGGAATCCTCGTATTAATTTCCGATCCATCCCGACCTTTCCGCGGCCATGGTAATTCCGCAGGCATTGTTGGATCCCACTGTTTCATAGGCCCGCCTCAGGCGTTCCGGTGCATTTTCAACCACATATCCCTTGCCGGACCAGGCCAGGAGATCCTCATCATTATAATCGTTTCCGATGGAAACACTGTCCCGGCGATGAATCGACAATCTTTCAGCAAGAAAAGCGGCTGCCTTGGATTTGGACACATCCTTATGGAAAACCTCTATCCAGACGGATTGGTGGTCCAGGGGGGAAGTGGCCTGAATCACGCTGAGATCCGGCAAATTCCGTCTTATGGTGTCAAGCTCCGGCGCATCGGCCCCCGCCGGAATAACGGCCAGGACCTGGGTCGCCGGCTCCGCATTCCGGATAGGGCCTTCCAGGAGGGACCCGTCTCCCGGATGAAAGGCCAGCCGGGTCTCAAAATCCGGATTGGGAAGGCCATGGGACCGGTATAAAAACTCCCGGGTATGGGGGATGGCCCTGTGAACCATATAATCCAATCGATGAAGATCAAAATATTCCATAATTTTTCTCACGTCGGAGCCGGTCAAAGACCTCTGAAAAATAATCTCCCGGCCCGGGAAAACCATGATGCCGGACCCGGTGGAAAAAAAGACATAGTCAATGGGAAAAAAATCCTGCCCCTTTCCAAAGCCGATGGCCTTCAGGGCTTTTTCCAGTGAATGCACGGACCGGCCCGTGGCCACGGCCGTAACAACGCCGTTGCGTTGCAATCTCTCAAGGGTGGCCAGATCCTGTGAGGAAATAGTCTTAGCGTCCGTCATCAAAGTTCCGTCAAGATCTGTAATAAAAAGCCTTTTTCCCATCTGGTAGAAATTCCCTTAAAAAACCTTTGGTTTTAGGTCAAACTGTGATACCTTTTTTTCAACGGATTCACAATTTTATCCATGAGCAAAACAACATCACATATACTGGCGGCTCTCTTCCGGCATTTAAAATCCCATCCGACCATTGACCAGGTCGGTGTTCAGCCATACAGAACCCTTCTTGAAAAAAGTGCATCCGCCTTCAGGCCCGATAAATCGGTTCAGACAGAGTCCTTCATGATCGATTCCATGGAGGCCCGATGGCTTATTCCCGAAACCCATGGGAACCGAAGGGTCATCCTCTATGTCCATGGGGGCGGATTTATAGCAGGATCAATCCATTCTCACCAGGATCTTGCCTCCAGAATTGCCAAGGCCTGCGATGCCAAGGCCTTGATTTTCAACTACCGGCTGGCCCCTGAGCATCCTTTTCCCGAAGGGCTCACCGACGTCGGAACCGCTTACGAATGGCTGACCCGGGAATATGGAAATACTCACGATATCGTCCTGGTGGGGGATTCGGCCGGGGCAGGCCTTGCCCTCTCTCTCTTATCAACGCTCTTGTCGGACCGACACCCTCTTCCGGTCTGTTCGGTCCTGATTTCACCCTGGATCAACCTTGACTGTAATCATTTATCCCATGCCGAAAACCAGGATAAAGACCCCATGCTCAACAGGGATATCCTTAGAAAAACAGCGGCCCTGTATACGGATAAACCCCTGTCCCACCCTTTAATCTCTCCCATCCGCAATGATTTTACCGGGATAACCCCTGTCCTGATCCAGGCAGGGGAAAATGAAATTCTGCTGGATGATTCAAGGCTGCTTGCAGAAAAACTGAAAGCAGCCGGAGCCTTTTCAGAACTTGAAATCTGGGAAGACATGTTCCATGTCTGGCATTATTTTGCAAAATATCTGTCAGAGGCCCGGCAGGCCATCCAGGGAATTGGAAACTTTGTCCGTCGGCACGCCCGCCTGTCGGGATAAGGGATGATCCAGAACCTTTCTGACCAGTTGCAAAAAACCTTCCATATCCAGCGGTTTCAAGAGGATCTTTGCAAGCCTGAGCCCCTTTGTGATTTCCGGATCAAGAGGGATCCCGGTACACATGATAATGGGGATCTCAGGTCTGATCCCCTGGATGTTTTCTGCAAGCAGATCCCCCATCATCCCCGGCATGGTATAATCCGTAATCACCAGATCAAATTTATCAGGGGTCTGAACAAAGGCCTCCAAGGCATCTATGGAACTGGTCATGGCTTCAACATGATAGCCGTAATCTTCCAGCATTTCCTTTCCGACCTCGGCAAGATAAACCTCATCATCCACAAAAAGAATGGTTTCACCCAGCCCATGACCGGACATCTCACCGGCCGGGATTCCGCCTGTTTCGTCCCTTAAATCATCCATGGCCCCTCCTTTGTGAACGTATTTTCATCAGCCTATTTCTTCTTGTTCATGGCCTCCAGGAAAAGACTTTCCATGGTACTGCCGGATTTTGATGCTTTACTTGCGGCAAACTGTTTCCAATTGTCCGGGTCTTTCTGATCCGGTGAGGTCAGCGTGATTCTCCGTTTTTCCTCGTCGGTTTCCTGGATCATGACCAGGATGGTGTCACCGGGTTTAAGCCCTTCATAATCCGAAGGCTTTGCCGCATGGCTGATATTGGACGCGGGCATAAGACCGGTCACTCCCGGTTCAAGCGTGATAAACAATCCGAATTTCTCTTTTTTCTCAAGCCGGCCTTCATGGGTTGAGCCTGGCTCATACCGGGTCGAGGCCCCTGTCCACGGATCACCCAGGGCATCCTTGATGCTCAGGGAAATTCTTTTGCTGTTCATATCAATGGATTTGATGACCACATGGACCTGCTCCCCCTGCTTTACGACATCATCGGGTCTGAGGATTCTTTTGGTATGGCTCATCTCACTGATATGCACCAGACCGTCCACACCCGGCGCAATTTCCACAAAGGCCCCGAAAGCCGTCAGCCGGACCACTTTCCCGGACACCTGGTCCCCCACATGGAAATCAGCTCCCATGCCGTCCCAGGGATTGGAGGCAGTCTGCTTCATGGAAAGGGAGATCTTGGGAACACCGGATTCTTTTAAGGATTCGATTTTCAGGAGTTTTACCGCCACCGTATCTCCCGGCTGGACAATCTCTTCCGGCTTTTCTATCCTGGACCAGGACAATTCGGAAACATGGACCATGCCTTCCACTCCCGGAATCAGCTCCACAAAGGCGCCATAGGACATGATCCGGGTCACCCGGCCCTCAACCGTATCCCCTTCTTTTACCGTATCCAGGAAAACGGCCAGTCTTTCTTGTATTTCTTCATTCTGCAGATCCCTTCGGGATACCACAATATTCTTCCCGCCTTCCTCATACCGGGTAATCAGGAACCGGTGGGTTTGTCCAATATATTCTTCCTGGTTTTCCACATATTTCACATCCATCTGGCTGACGGGGCAAAAGGCTCTTTTTCCCAGGATGTCCACCGTAAAACCGCCTTTGATCACCCCGGTCACCTTTCCTTCCACCGGGGTCCTGTTTTCGGAGGCATCAAGAAGCATGGTTGCTTTTCCGGCGCCGGAAAGGGCTTTGGACAAAATAATTTCACTCTCATTCAGGGACACCACATAGAGTTTCAGCCGGTCACCGACCTTATAAGGCAGCTCTCCGTTTTCGTCCAGAAGTTCCGCCTTATCCACAACCCCGTCGCTTTTGGTCCCGGTATCAATATAAACATTTGCCGCGCCAATGGAGATGATCCTGCCGTCCACCAGGTCTCCCTGGTTGAGTTCTTTTCCCATCCCGGCATCATATGATTCAAAAAGCTCTGCAAAACTCAATTCATTCTGATCTTCAACGTCATCCTTCGGGTCGACCATTTTCATTCTCCTAAACACGGGTTGTAGTCCCCTATTGCGTAACCCACCGGTCAAACACCCCCGGTCCCCGGCAATAAAGAACAATGCTAAAATCGGTATTATGGGCCTTTCAAGTTTAAAAAATCAAGGGGAAAGGTTTATTTCAGGTGTTCCACCATAAAATGCAGCCGGTTTCTGATATTGGCTTCGCTCATGCCTGCATCAAAATCCAGAAAATACAGATTCATCTCAGGATAAAGGGTTTTGATCCGTTTTTCAACCCCTTTTGACACAATATGATTGGCAATGCATCCAAAGGGCTGGACACTGATGACATGGTGAATCCCCTGCTCTGCAAAGGCGGCAATCTCTCCGGGAATCAACCAGCCTTCGCCGAACTGATGGGTCATGGTCAGAATGCGGGACGCTTTTTCGGCAATCTCCTTGATGGGGTCAAAGGGCCGGCCGTACCTGAATTTTGAAAAGACGGCGTTTATTTTTGCAAGACAGGCACTGACACCCCAATCCAGGGCCATTCCGAGGAGGTCCGTCCATTTTCTTTTCCGGATACCGGCCTTGATATTTTCTTTATAATTGACCAGATCCTGGATAAAATAATCGATAATGGGAGGGATCGCAGGCTCAATGCCTTGACGGATCAGCCAATGGGCAAGGTCCTGGTTTGCAAAGGCACTGTATTTGGCATAGATCTCACCCACAATGCCCATCCTTGGATATGGTTTTGTATGCACCGGAATCCCGTTAAAATCCGCCACTGCCTTTTCCAGCAATTGATATATCCCTGCATAATCATTTGCCAAAATACGGCCTTGAATTTTTTCCATATACCGGTGCCTGAGTTTCAGGCTCAGGCCTTGAATTTTTTCCCGGACGGCCACAGCATAATACATTTTTGCCAGGCAGTCGGCGAACAGGGTTGTGACCAGCAGCATCCGCATCTTTGAAAGCCAGTTGATACGGAAGCCGGGCTGGTCCACCAATCCGCCCGAAGCAGTGACGGAAATAATGGGGATATCATCAAATCCGGCATTGATCATGGCTTTCCGGATCAGGGAAAGATAATTGGAAGCCCTGCACTGGCCCCCGGTCTGGGTAATCCCGACGGCGATCTTTGTCTTATCATAGGACCGGGTCTTCAACGCCTTGATAATATCCCCGATGACGATGGTGCCGGGATAACAGATATCATTGCTGGCATATTGCAGCCCCAGGTCCACGGATTTGCGGTCCGGTTCCGGCAGAATCTGAAATTCATACCCGGCGTTCTTGAAAATGGCCGCCAGATAGGGTGAATAATCCTCTGAAAAAAACGGGGCCAGGATGGTTCTTTTTCTGTCTGCCTCGGCAAATTTCAAAAACGGCTTTCTCTTTGTGTGAACTTCACGGTTTTCCGGTTTCTGAAATTTTAAGGATTCCACCATGGATCTCAGTCTCAGCCGGACCGACCCCGGACTGGAAATCTCATCCACCTTGATCAGGGTATGGTTTTTCCCCTTGGTTTTCAGGATTTCCCGGACCTCATCAATGACTACGGCATCGGGGCCGCAACCGAAGGAATTGAGCTGAACCAGTTGGACGTGGCCCGGATGATCGGCCACCCATGCGGCAGCATTGTAAATCCGGTTGGGATAGGCCCACTGGGTCACCACCTGGACATCCTGAAGCGCATTGCCGGCCACGGGCAGGGCATCTTCGGTGATGATGTCCGCACCCAACCCTGTGAGGATATCCGGAACCTTGTGATTGATGAGCCCGTCGGCATGGTAGGGCCGGCCCGCCAGAACGATGAGAAGAGAATGATCCTTCCGAGCTTTCTCAATGATTTCTGAGGCTTTTTCCCGGGTCATTGACCTAAGTTTTTCCTGGGCGGCCAAAGCCGCTTCAAAGGCCTTTTCAATGGTGGATCGCCCGATGTGAAACGTCCCGAGATAGGCAAAACAGGCCTTTTGCAAAAGCCCCCTGTCCCTGAAGGAGATGACGGGTCTGTCCAGGGGAATTCCGGCCCGGTTTTCAGGTGGAATGCTGCTTTCCACCACATCGGCATAGGCCGTGACAATGGGGCAGTTATAGGTATTCAAGGCATTTTCAAACTCATTGGGCTCAAACATGACCATGGGATAAAAAATCCGGTCCACTCCTTTTTCCACCAGATCCCGGATATGGCCGTGAACCAGCTTGGCCGGAAAACAGATATTGTCCGACATGACGGTCCCCATGCCCTTTTCGCTCATCGTGACCGTGGAAGGCGAGGACAGAACGATATTGATGCCGCAACCGGTGAAAAGCGCATGCCAGAAGGCAAAATTATCAAAAAAATTAAGGCATCTGGGGATTCCAAGCGTCATCATAGGGGAAGAATGGGGAGACAGATCCCGGTTAAAGATCAGGTCTGTTTTAAATTTTACAAAATTAAAGCCGGGGCGATGCTCATCACCCTTTGCCGAATAATATTTTTCGCATTTATTTCCTGAAAAAAAGGACCGGCCGTTGGAAAATTTAAACCGGGTCACCCTACAGGTGTTCTCACAGCCCTTGCAGGACTGGTGGCTTGTTTCATAGGCCTCCACCCGTTCAAGATTCAAAAGCCCGGCAAATCCGGTCTTTGATAAAAGATCCCGTAACCGGGCCTCCCGGGCAAAGAGAGCGGCCCCAAAGGCGCCCATGAGTTCCGGGATATCGGAAATCCTGACCTTCTTTTGGGTCATCTGTTCCAGGGCCCGGACAATGGACGGATTTTTAAAGGTCCCGCCCTGCAACACCATATGATCCCCCATTTCCGTCATGGTATGGAGTTTCAACACCTTGAACAAACAGTTTTTGATCACGGCATAGGATAACCCGGCACTGATATCTTCGATGGCGGCATTTTCTCTCAAGGATTGCTTGATCTTGGAATTCATGAAAACCGTGCACCGGGTTCCCAGATCACAGGGCGAGGTGGCCCGGCAGGCCAGGGCCCCGAATTCCCCAACCGGATAGTTCAAAGACCCGGCAAGGGTTTCCAGGAATGACCCACATCCGGAAGAACAGGCCTCGTTCAGTTCAACCCGGTGGACAACCCCCTGGTGGATAAAAATCGCTTTCATGTCCTGACCGCCGATGTCGAGAATAAAGGACACCTCAGGGTCAATGAACTGCGCGGCCAGGGTATGGGCCATGGTTTCAACGATCCCGTGGTCCATGTTCAGGGCGGCCCGGATCAGGTCTTCCCCATAGCCTGTGACGGCGGTGCCCTGTATGTTCAGCCCTGACCCGTGCAGGGCCAAGAGGGCTCTGAACGCCATCAGTCCCTGGACGGCGGCCTTTACAGGATTGCCGTTATTGTTGCAGTAATGGGAAAACAAAACCTCCCGGTCTTGGCCCATGACCATAATTTTTGTGGTGGTGGACCCGGAATCAATTCCCAGATAGCAGTCACTGCCCTGATAGGCGGAAATGGGGCAGGACGGGACACTCACGGGCCTGCTCTCCTTTTTCCAGTCTTCAAAATGCCGGGGGGTCAGAAACAGCGGGTCCAGCCTGTCCTTGATTTCCGAAACGGTTAAGCCTTCTTCGTCCAGTTTCCGGATCAGCTCACTGACCCGGATCTCGGGCACGGGATGACGGTCAAACAGGGCCGCCCCCATGGCCGGAATGAGTTCGGACCGCGCCGGCAGAACCACATCGGACCCGGAAAAATGAAGAACCTCTAAAAATGTATTCACCAGTTCGGGAAGAAAGGCGAAAACACCCCCGCACAACAGCATCTTCGGTTTGATCTCAACCCCCCTGGCCAGGGAATTGATACATTGGATCGCCATGGCATGGAAAACCGAAGCGGCAATATCCTTGTGGGGAATATTCCGGCTCAGCATATTCTGGACATCGGTCTTGGCAAAGACCCCGCACCGGGAGGCCACCGGATAAATATGGTCATGGGACCGCACCAGGTCATTGAGCTGAAAGGGGGTGATATTCAGAAGGGTGGCCATCTGGTCGATGAAACTGCCCGTGCCTCCGGCGCAACTGCCGTTCATCCGGATATCCGGGGGCCGGCCCGGTTCAAAAAAAATCACCTTGGAATCTTCCCCTCCGATATCCATGGCGCAT
>CAZAHK010000057.1:0-22479 GCA_964484555.1 uncultured Desulfobacula sp. | reverse complement strand
TCAGAGGCTTTGTTATTTTTTTGACCCCTCCCCGGTTTTTAAAAACCGATGGTTTAGACTTGTTTTCTTTTTCTTGACATTTACCCGCTTGTCTGTGCAGATTACCGGATTGCATTAAATAAAAGGTGAAAAATGACCTATCTTAAACTTTTATTGACGGCTGTGTTCTGGGGCGGAACCTTTATCGCGGGGAAATGGATTTCTGTAGATGTAGACCCCTATTCGGCAGCCTTTTTAAGATTTTTAATTGCCTCGTTTTTTCTCATCTTTTTGACATTGAAAATCGAAGGCCACCTTCCAGGAATTTCTCTTGGAAAACTTCTGATCATCATAGCCCTCGGGTTTACCGGCATCTTTTCCTATAATCTGTTTTTTTTCTCAGGGCTCCACCATATTCAGGCCAACCGGGCATCTTTGATCATTGCCTGCAATCCGATTTTCATCAGCCTCTGCTCGGTAATTTTTTTCAGAGATCGTCTAAACGGCCTGAAGATCATCGGGCTTTGTCTCTCCGTCACAGGGGCTCTCATCGTCATATCCAAAGGAAATCTTTTCAAAATATTCGAATCCGGCATTGGGAAGGGTGAGCTTCTGATTTTCGGTTGCGTGGTCTCCTGGGTTATCTATTCCATTCTCGGCAAAAAGGCCATGAACGATCTGTCACCCATTGTTTCCGTCTGCTATTCATCCATTGCCGGAACGGCTCTGCTTTTTTTCCCGGCCTTGAATAAAGGGGTTTTTACAAATCTTTTGGCTTATAGCCCCGGGGACTGGGCAAGCCTTTTTTATCTCGGCTTTTTCGGTACAGTGCTGGGCTTTTTCTGGTACTATGAAGGCATCAAAAAAATCGGCCCCCTGAAAGCCGGCATTTTTATCAATTTTGTTCCCATCAGTGCCATTATCATGTCATTTTTTATTTTAAACGAGCCTTTAAGCATTTCTCTGCTGGCCGGCGCCATAATGGTGATCGCAGGCGTTTATCTAACCAATATGGCCCAATCCGTTTTGAAAAGATAATAGCCAGTTGAAAAGAGCGGGCTTATCATGGGGGCGTGTCGATTGGGAATAAAAATGCCGGATGATGCATTTGCACATCCGGCATTCCCGTCAATTATAAGATGCGGTTTGAATTAGTCTTCCTCAACTACAATGGCATCTTGTTCACATACTTCAACGCAGCTTTCACATCCCATACATTCTTCAGCATTCACAGGAACAGATTTTTCGTCCTGCATCTCAAAAACTTCTACCGGACAAACATCAACGCATTCTTCACAACCCACACATTTTGATTCATCAACGATTGGATGGAATCCCATTTTAATATCCTCCTTAAGTAAGATTAACATTATTATATTATAAATTCATTCTTTAAATATAATCTGTATAAAAAACGCATTTATAACAGGTAATTCATTAAAATCAAGCTTTTTATCTCTTTAGCCTTATCCAGCAGACCCTTATCTGTTTATCTTTAAGACGAAAGAGATTGTGAATATTATTCCCGGAAAAAAGACTCATTTTTATCTGCCCTGAAAGCGAACATCCATCAGTCACTTCAGGCAGATGATTCTGTAGATCCAGATCACCTATTGCAGCGCATATCACTTGTTCAAAAAACTGTTGCTGCCACCCGATTTTATTTTCACACTCATTTTCATGCACTTTTATCGGATCGATGTCAAGGGCATTTATCGTATCTGAAGAAATAGTCTCAAGATAGCCAAACACAGCCTCACTGGTCGTTACAAAGACGGTAGTTTCAGCGGTATTTTCAACCCTATTGAACTGCGTCGTGCATCTCGCCCAGGCCTCTATCCGCTCCCGGGTCATTATGACGCCCGCATCAGGGCTACCGGATTTTCCACCGGATGCCTCTGCCTTCATCGGATCATCTTCCCCCAGAAGGGTTGAAAGCATTCGGCTCCTTATTTTTTCAATGCTTTTGAGTTGGAGATCCGTATTCTCATTATCCCGGTCACACTGGTTTGCCATCTTTAGAAACAATAAATCCTTCAGCAATGCCTCCTTGGGCGACGGTTGCGGTTTTATGATCTCCCTTTTGCCCCTGATTTGTGATTTGATGGCCGTCAGATCAGAATCGCTCGTAAAATACGGATTGTCATTTAACAAAAATCTGAGGTTATGCTCGTTTCCTTTATGTATTTTCACCCAATCCATGTACTGTTCAAATTGACGATCAACCAGGGCCAGGTCTTCCCGGGATGAAAAAACGGGGACTGCCGTGCCTTTATCCACCAGCTCCTTTAACCGGATAGAATGCTCTAAATCCGCAGATGCCGGGAAGAAAGCAAATGATGAAAAAAAAGCTTGAAGTGCCGCAAGCTGATCTTGTGAGATATGGGAAAACGGGAAAAATATACAGTGACTTTTCATGCTTCCACCTTTTTATCATGAACATGAACACCCAGGGCCGTTAATTTTTTCCTGATCCTGTCGGCCAGATCAAAATTATTCTCTTCCCGCGCCAATTCCCGGTCTTTTATAAGTTTTTGGATATCCTCGGGATAATCAATCAATGTATTAAAATTAAAAATCCTCAAAACCGAATCCATTTCTCTGAAACATCCCAGAAGCTTTTTAGCGCTCACAGGATCAAGCCGGCTCTGATTGATCAGGCTGTTAATGGTTTTTATATTGGCCAGCAATGAAGATATAACACCGGATATCTTCAGGTCATCTTCCATAAATCTCAGAAATGTGGACCGGATGTCATAGAGAAGTTGATCAATCTCCTCAAATGTCTGTCCATCCTGAATCGCATTCAGGGTATCCAGACACCGGTTAATTTTATCCAATGTATACTGAGCCTCTTTCAAGGACTGCTCGGACAGAAGAAGGGTTTTCCTATAATGATTGGAAATGAGCCAGAAACGTAGAGTCCTGGGTTCCCATCCCTGACCGGTGAGATAGTCAAGGGTCAGCGAATCCATATCCGGCACTCCCAGGGCGCCGTCATATTGGATGGGGGCGCAGTGAAGCCAGTACCGGGCAAGAGATGCTCCCGCGGCCGCCTTTGCAATGGCCACTTCATTTTCGTGATGGGGAAAAATCAGCTCCCGGCTTCCGGTTTGAATATCAAATGCATTTCCCAGATATTTCATGGCAATGGCAGCGCACTGAAGATGCAGGGAGGGACGGACGTTTCCCCATTGGGTTTTGATTCCAACCCCTCTTTTCAGCTCTGAAAGCCGGACTCGCTTAAATAAGGTAAAGTCCTTGGGGTTCAGTTTTTCGTATTCGTCAAGATCAACGGTGGCGCCGGGTTTGATTTTATCCAGATCAATTCCGGAAAACTCCCCATACCCGGGCAGGCTTGAAATATCAAAATAAAGGGAATGCAGTTTTTCATAGGAATGTTTCCTGGATTGCAGTTGATTTGCAACCTCTATCATATCATCAAAATGATCCGAAACCTTTGGGTAGGCATCTGCCGCCCGGATATCAAGTTTTTCAAGATCCTGCCTGAAAATATCAAGATAGTGCTGAGTAAACCCGGGAAGGGTCATCCCTGCCTGGTGAGATCCCTGGATGGTTTTGTCGTCATAGTCTGTGATGTTTAAGATATGATTGACACTGATATTATGGTATTCGATATACCGGATGAGCAGGTCCGTAAAGGCATAGCGTCTGAGCTGGGCGATATTGAGCCTTTTGTGAACCGTTGGCCCGCAGGTGTAAACCGATACCTTCCCGTTTTCCAGGGGTTCAAAGGGCTCCTTTGATTTTGAAAACGAATTAAAAAGGGATAAGCCGATATGATTTTCCACGGAAAAAAGACTGGTGGACAGATACCTTTCCCCGCTGTCAGGGAAAATGACGACAATGACACCTGTTTTTATCTTCCGGGCTTCTTCAATGGCTGCGGCCATGGCAGCCCCGCTGCTCATCCCGACAAAGATGCCTTCCTTGACCGCCAGCATGCGGGCCGTCTGAAAGGCGGTCTCATCATCAATATTTATCTTTTCATCGATCAGGCTTTTGTCCATAATTTCAGGGGTATAGGACTCTTTCATGTTTTTGAGCCCCTGTATCTTATGGCCAAGATAGGGTTCGGCACAGATGATCCGGATATCCTTATTATATTCCTTGAGTCTTCGGGAAAGCCCCATGAGAGTACCGCTGGTACCGATGGAGGCCACCACACTGGAAACCGAGCCCTTGGTCTGGTCGATAATTTCAGGGCCTGTCGTATAATAATGGGCTTTCCAGTTGGCATCATTATTATATTGATCCGTTAGAAAATATTTGTCCGGATTTTCCCTGGCTAATCTGTAAGCTTCTTCAATGGCGCCATCAGACCCTAAATGCTTGGGGGTTAGAATAATCCGGGCACCCCTGGCGCGCAGGATTTTTTTGCGTTCCTCACTGGCATTTTCAGCCATGGCAAGGGCGATCTTATACCCTTTAACAGCACAGATCATGGCAAGGCCGATGCCTGTGTTTCCGCTGGTGGCTTCAATAACGGTTTTGTCAGGCGTTAATTCCCCCGACTTTTCCGCCTCGGCGATCATATAAAGGGCT
The DNA here is from genome assembly GCA_964484555.1 of uncultured Desulfobacula sp. GTDB lineage: Bacteria > Desulfobacterota > Desulfobacteria > Desulfobacterales > Desulfobacteraceae > Desulfobacula. Next base: position 17,934 of record CAZAHK010000057.1, on the reverse strand, counting down.
GCCCTGTCTTTCACGGACCCGCCCGGATTCATATATTCAAGTTTGGCAAAAATCCGAACCCCTTCCACGGGATTCATTTTGGTAATCTCCACAAGGGGAGTATTGCCGATGGAATCTATAATAGAAAATGTCATTTCCCCTTACCTCTGCCCTGACAAACCATGCAAATCATGTATTCAGTCTTGACTTTTAAAGTATAAAATGGCTTTATACAGGAAATTCAAAGGATGTGCAATTTTTTTACGGGAAAGAACATGATCTCTTTTTCAAAAAGGAAGTACCTGCCGCTTCAAGCAGCAGTTGCTTTTGTTTATGGTCTCATTTTTTTGCAGGTTTCAGTCCTGGCTGATCCTCTGCCCGAGAACCCCAAAGAGATCCCCTGGCACATATCGGCCCTGTCCGTCACCTTTGACAATATCCGCGACCTCTATATTGCCGAGAAAAAGGTGGTGATCACCGGCGGAAAAACCCGTCTTGAGGCGGATTATGTTGAATTTTCAAATAAAACAAAGGATGCCTTTGCCCAGGGCAATGTCATTCTTATTTCCGGAGAGGATTCCATCTCCTGCGATGCCATGAACATCAACCTGGAAACGGAAATCGGCACCATCCATAAAGGCACCATCTTTATCCAGAAAGACAATTTTTATATCCATGGTGAAGATATCAGAAAGACGGGTGAATTCACTTACAGCCTTGAAAAAGGAAGCATCACCTCGTGTTCCGGAGAGTCACCGGATTGGAAAATCTCCGGCAGAAAGGTCAAAGTTACGGTTGAAGGATACGGCACTGCAAGAGATGCCGTCCTCTGGGCAAAGGAAATTCCTGCGGCCTATACACCATTCCTCATGTTCCCCGTCAAAACAAAACGCCAGACCGGATTTCTGATGCCAAGGGCTTCAAGCTCCATCCGAAAGGGATATCAGTACGCGCAACCTTTCTTTATCGCCACCTCAGAAAGCAGCGATACCACCGTTTATGCAGATTATATGTCGGACAGGGGAACAAAAACAGGGGTTGAATATCGGTATATTCTGGATAATAAATCAAAGGGAACGGTTTTTTTCGATTATCTTAAGGACAGCAAAATTGATGACGGGACAGCAGGAACGGAAGACTATAGCTTTTCCTCAACTCCCCAGAGAACCAATACGGACCGCTACTGGCTCAGGATGAAACACAATCAGACGCTTCCCAACGGCTTTTCCGCCAAACTGGATATAGATGTGGTCAGTGATGCAGATTATCTCCAGGAATTTCAAGATGGGTTTTCAGGGTATACGAAAACCAAAGAATATCTGGAAACGGAATACGGCAGAAGTCTTGACGAATATGATCAGACCATACGGAAAAACCGGCTGAACATCAATAAATCATGGTCAACCTATATATTGAATATGGATACCCTCTGGTATGACAATATCATTGCCCGACGTCAGGAAATCGATGATACAACCTTGCAGACCCTACCGGCCATTCAGTTTGATGCCTTCAGGCAACAGCTCGGCACCTCCCGGTTCTATTATACCCTTGACAGTGAACACCGGTCTTTTTACCGGCAGGACACGACAGCCACCTTGGTGAAAGGCCAGAGAACAGATCTTTACCCCAGGGTTTATCTTCCCATGCGGCTGAATAAGCTCTTTTATTTTGAACCCTCCCTGGGTGCCAGAGAGACCCTTTGGTATACCGACGATTTCACGTCGGCAGACGGAGACTCAGATCCTTTGAGGACAAGACACATGGCTGATTTTGGTGCGGAAATCTCCACAAAAATTTTCAGGATCTTTAATACGGAAAATTCTTTTTCCGAAAAAATCAAACATGAAATGGTTCCAAAACTTCAGTATTCCTTTATCCCGGAGGTGGGCCAAAACAAACTGCCGGTATTTGACACCTTGGACCGGATAGATGAACAGAACCTCATCACCTGGAGCCTGACAAATTATTTTATCGCCCGGAAAACCATTTTAACGCCCCAGGAAAAAGAAATCCGGACCTATCGCGATTTTGGCTATGCCAAGCTTTCACAGAGTTATGATATCAAAAAAGAAAATCAGAAGGAACCTTTTTCCGATATCCTGCTGAACGGCATACTGGACCTGAATGAATTCGTAAGTATGAATACGGATTTTTCCTGGTCCCCCTATGATAATGAATATCAGATATTCAACCTCGGCGGGCTTCTCAAAGATAAGCGGAAAGATGCCGTGGCGATCGAATACCGCTTTAACCGAGACACCCCCCTGGAATCCCTGTATTCGGAAATCGATATTGCCCTGACGGAAAAATTAACAGCCTATTATGCCTTTGAGAAAAACCTTAAGGATAAGAAGACCGTACAGACTCAGACCGGCTTCATTTTTACAAAAGAGTGCTGGACCCTTGATTTTGCCGTAACTGAAACATCAAACGATCTCAGCGTTGGATTTCTCTTTACCCTTCACGGCCTTGGAGAACTCGGCACCGGCTCCAAGAAGACCTTGGTTTCCGGTCAATCTTCACGATATCAGAGATTTCAGTAAACGATGAAAGATCAATTGAACTGGTTTGCCCTTTTAACAAAAAGTAATTTTGAGAGAACGGTTTATACCAGCATTCTTAAAAAGAAAATTCCTGTTTTTCTGCCCCAGATAAGGCGAAAAAGCATCCGAAAAGATAGACACCTGATGGTTGAATATCCTCTTTTTCCCGGATATCTTTTTGTCCAATCCACCTTTCATCCGGCAGATCAACTCAGCATTCTGAAAACAACCGGTGCGGTCCGGCTCCTGGGGAATCAGACAGGACCTGTGCCCGTCCCGGATATTCAGATTGACTCCCTTAAAATACTGACCAGTTCTCATATGGATCTTATCACAGGCTCAAATATCAGACTTAAAAAAGGAGATCCGGTCATGATCATAGAAGGCCCCCTGGCCGGGATCAGGGGAGAATTCATCCGGCAGAAGGGCCAAGGCCGCGTGGTGATTAAAATAGATCTTCTGGGCCAGTATGCAGGAACTGAGATCGAAGAAGATAAAATTGAAAAACTCCCTGAACTACTGACATAACTCCTTGACTTTTTATCCAATTTTCAATAGAAACAACAAAATAGAAATATGAGTTCACCCGAAACAAAGAAAGAGGTTGTATGAATAAGCTAGAATTGATTTCAGCACTAAAAGATCGGGCCGATTTGACAAAATCCGAAGCTGCAGAGGTCATCAAACTGTTTTTTGATTCCCTTTCCGAGGCTTTTAAAGATGGAGAACGGGTAGAAATAAGAGGATTTTGCAGTTTCCACATCAAAGAATATAAAAGCTATACCGGCAGAAACCCGAAAACCGGTCAAAAAGTCACTATCCCGCCCAAGCGTCTGCCCTTTTTTAAATGCGGAAAAGAACTCAAGGAGAGGGTGGATTATTAACCCATGGGTATTGATCAAACTGCGTCTGATTTTGATCAAATGCAATACCAATCCGAAGCCTTTCTAGAATTAACCCATATCATTCAGACTAAAAAGATTCCAAACGCCCTTCTTTTCCATGGTCACGAAAATACCGGCAGAAAAGAAGCGGCTTTGACGTTTGCAAAAGGATGTAATTGCAAAGGCAATACCAAGCTTTTCTGCAACAACTGCATCCCTTGTCACAAAATTGACAACAGCAGTCATCCGGACATGATATTCATCGACCCTCCGGCAGGAAAAAATATGATTACCATCGCCCAGATCCGGGAGCTCGCAAATACCCTTTCCTCCCGGCCCAATGAGGCAATATACAGGATGGTGCTCATTTCAAAGGCCGACGCCATGAATGTCCAGGCCCAGAATGCCTTGTTGAAAATGCTGGAAGAGCCTCCGGACCACACTTTTTTTATTCTCATGGCGGTTAAAATCGATTTTCTTCTGCCCACTATCCTTTCCAGGTGCCGGAAAATAAGGTTCAAGCCTTTGAGCAGCAAAATCATTGCAAAGCGTCTCATTTCCGAATTTCAAACAGATCCTGAATCGGCCTATATTGTATCCGAAACCCTTGACACGGATTTCAACAATATCCTGGCCTGTATGAATTTCAACACTGAAAAAGACGGTTTCAACTGGATCAAACGAAGAAAATGGCTCGTCGAAACCCTCATTGACCTCATTAAAAACGATAAAAATGATATATCCAAAGGATTGATGCTGTCTCAGGCATTAAGTCTTGAACCCGACTTTATAAACCATGCCTTGTCCATCATGAAAACGTTTTTCAGGGATCTTATGATCTTTCCTATTCTTCCTGAAAAAATAGTTAACCTTGATTTTTTTGATTCTTTTTACCATATTAGTCCACTAGTGCATAGAGACAGATCTTTTGAATGGTTGAAATATCTTTATGAGGCAGAACAAAAAATAGAATCCAACTGCACACTGAGGCTGATCCTGGACGGTTTTTTCCTAAGAATTGCAGGGAACAAAAGGGAAGTTTGTGTATGATCAAAATAGCCGGCGTTAAATTTAAAACAGCAGGAAAAATATATGATTTCAACAGCAGCGCCTTTGTGCTGAAAGAAGGGGATGCCGTCATTGTCGAAACCGAACAGGGACTTGGATTCGGAAAAATAGCCATCCCTCCGGCCGAAGCTGAGAATCCGGGTAAGGAATACAAACAGATCGTCCGCATGGCCACAAAAGAAGATTTCCTGAGAATGGAAGAAATCAAGATTCTTGAAAACAATGCCTTTGATTTCTGCCTCAAATGCATCAATGATCTGGATCTTCTCATGAACCTGTTCAGCGTCGAATGCGCCTTTGAACGCAATAAACTGACTTTTTTCTATACCGCCGACGGCCGAATCGATTTCAGGGAGCTGATCAAGCTTCTGGTCAAAGAATTCAATATCCGGATTGAAATGCGCCAGGTCGGTATCCGCAATCTTTCAAAGCATTGCGGCGGAGTCGGCAAATGCGGCAGAGAAATCTGTTGTTCCTCTTTTCTGCAGACCTTTGACCCGGTCTCCATCAAAATGGCCAAGGAACAGGGTCTGTCACTAAACCCCACAAAGATATCCGGGGTTTGCGGCAGACTCATGTGCTGTTTGACCTTTGAAAATGAAACCTATAAAAGCCTGAAACGGGACATGCCCAAACTCGGAAAAAAAATAAATTTAAAAGCGGGCTCGGGGAAAGTCGTCCGCCAGAATGTTCTGAAAGAAACCGTCACCATCCGTATGGAGGACAATACGGAAATTGACAGGCATGTCCATGATCTGGAGGAATAAAGAACACAAAATACGATGAAAACACAATATTTCACCACACCCATATATTATGTCAATGCCAAGCCCCATTTGGGCCATGCCTATACTTCCATTGCCGTTGATACGGCAACCCGTTTCAAAAAGATGGCCGGTGTTGATACCTATTTTCTCACGGGAACCGATGAACACGGAGATAAAATCGTTCAAGCCGCAGAAAAGCAGAATACAAGCCCGAAAGCTTATGCAGACAAAATCAGCAGACTGTTTCAGGATCTTCTTCCTGCCTTGAATGTTGAAAACAATCATTTTATACGAACCACGGACCCGTCCCATATCCGAATTGTTGAAGCCCTTCTTACAAAAATTTATGACTCCGGGGATATCTATTTTTCAAGCTATGAGGGACTTTATTGTTTTGGATGTGAACGGTTTTACCAGGAAAGGGAACTGGTGGAGGGAAAATGCCCGGACCACGGGGTTGCGCCTCAGCTCATCAAGGAATCCAATTATTTTTTCAAAATGGGCAAATACCAGGACTGGCTCATCGACCATATCAAAACCCACCCCGGATTCATCTCCCCTTCCCAATATGAAACCGAAATTCTCTCTTTTTTGAAGGAACCCCTGGAAGACCTCTGCATTTCCCGTCCAAAGGCCCGCCTGACCTGGGGCATCACCCTGCCCTTTGACCGGGATTACGTGACCTATGTATGGTTTGACGCCCTTGTCAATTATATTTCCGCCCTGGGTTACCCGGACGGGGATCTGTTTAAAAAATTCTGGCCCGGCACCCGCCATTTTGTGGCCAAGGACATTATCAAACCCCACGGGATTTACTGGCCCATCATGCTGAAGGCTGCGGGCATCGAAATCTACAATGGGCTGAACGTCCACGGATTCTGGAACGTCAAAGGCAGCAAGATGTCAAAAAGCATCGGCAATGTGACGGACCCCCTGGAAATCATAAAAGAATACGGTGTTGATCCCTTTCGCTATTTCCTGATACGAGAAATGCCCTTTGGCCTGGATGCCAATTTCACGGAAGATATTCTTGTGACACGGATCAACTCCGATCTTGCCAATGATCTGGGCAATCTTTTCTCCCGGGTCCTGTCCATGACGGTAAGGTATTTCAAGGGCGAGGTTCAGGCGTCCCACCCTGATATCGAAACAGAAAAAAAGCTTTCCCTGGCCCCGGAAGCCGCCAAAACCATTGAAGACTATAAACAGGCCATGGCCCTATGTGAATTTCATAAAGGCGTAGGAGCCGTCTGGCACTATATCAGCTTCATGAACAAATATATTGACACCACCGAACCCTGGACCCTGGCAAAGGACAACGCTACTCTCCCTGTCCTTGAAACGGTTCTGTATAATCTCATCGAAGGGCTGAGAGTGGTTTCCTGCCTGATTTATCCCATCATGCCCCAGACATCGGTGAAAATACAAAAAGCCCTCGGCATCGCAAAAAAAAATAAGGAATTTTATTCCCTGGAAGAAGCCTCGGTTTGGGGACAGGTGCAAAAGGGGACCCAAATTCAATCCCCTGAAATTTTATTTCCCCGGATTGATACAAAACAACTTGAACCCAAGACGCATAGTCCGGAAATAAAGACCTTCTCTCCGGCCCTGAAAGAAGAAATCACCATTGAAGATTTCTTAAAAATCGATCTGAGAACCGGAACCGTGATGGGTGCGGAAAAAATAGAAAAGTCCAATAAACTGTTAAAACTGAGAGTGGATCTTGGAGCCGAGACCCGTCAAATCATTGCCGGGATTGCCAAGGATTATAGTTTGGATGACATCATCGGCAAAGAGGTGATAGTTGTGGCCAACCTGAAGGAGGCCATGCTTATGGGAGAATTGTCCCAGGGGATGGTTCTGGCCACGGATTCAAAAAAACGACTGGTGCTCTCGGGTTTTGATAAACCGGTAAAGCCCGGACATCCGGTAAAATAAACATATTGAAACCTTTAATAAAAAAAATGGGGTATCTTTTTGAATCATCACAGCAACGATAATTCCTGGCGGGAATTTCAATCCGAATATATTGTTCAAAAAAAAAAACAGGAGCATTTCATCAAAACCATCAAATCCGCCATGGGGGTTACGACCCTTATATTTCTGTTTGCCGGAATATTCTTTTTAAATATCGAACCGCCTGAGAAAGACAAGGTATCTTCCAACCCTGAGGAAAGTATGGAAGTGGCGGTGGCCCAGGCCCCTCCTTCAGCCGAGACCGATAAATTCTCAAAAGAAAAACTTTTCAACCTCCTTTCAAAAACCGACATTTCCAAGACCGATAAAAATATTTTCCTGGTGGATACGCCGGAAACCCATTTTAAAATTTCCACCAGCATTGATGTCCCTCTCCAGGAATATCTGTTATCTCTTATCGGTCAGATGAAAAAACTCACCCGGGGAAAGCCTCAGAGGATTGCCTTTGTCGTCATGGAACCGGCGACCGGAAAAATCATTGCCATGACCGGTTATGATCTCAGCAAACCGGACATCAATCCTTGTCTGGAATCGGATTATCCGGCCGCCAGCATCTTCAAAATCGTAACCGCATCCGCTGCCGTGGAAACCCTTGGATATAACCCCCAGACGCGATTGTATTTCAACGGCAATAAATATACCTTATACAAGCGTCAGGTTCAGGACGGGAACAATAAACACTCCCTTCAGATTTCCTTTTCCAGCGCGTTTGCAGAATCCGTAAACCCGGTATTCGGCAAAATCGGAAAGAACTCTCTGGGCAAGGAAAAGCTTGAATCCTATGCCAATGCCTTTGGGTTCAACCAACTGATCCATTCGGAACTGCCTTTTATTTCTGGCAATTTTGAAACCAACAACAATGAATTTCATCTGGCCGAACTGGGCAGCGGCTATAATTATGATACCACCATTTCCCCGGTTTTCGGCGCCATGCTCATCTCCGCAGTCATCAACAAGGGCCGGATCATGATGCCGACTCTGGTGGAACACGTCACCGACTCAACAGGTGAGGTGATCTACAAAAGTGCGCCGGCCACTTATACCTCCGCCATCACACCCCAGACAGCAGAAACCATGATGCAGATCATGCAGAAAACCGTGACCACCGGGACTGCCCGAAAATCCTTCAAGAATTCATCCAAAGACCCTGTTCTGTCAAAACTCATCATGGGCGGAAAAACCGGTTCCCTGCATAACCGGGAACACACCATCAAATACGACTGGTTTACCGGTTTCGGCAAAGAAAAAACCGGGGACAAAAAAATTGCCATTGCCATAGTTGTGGGTCATGGTGAATATATCGGGACAAAATCCAGTGCCTATGGGAATATGATTTTAAAGCAGTATTTTAAAAAACAACCCGAGGCCCATGCCCAATTATAAAACCTGTTCTTATCCGGGAGGAAGAATGCTCAAGCCTTTAACCGCTTTTTTGAATAGGCTCAGACGACTCTTTTCTGTAAACATTGAAATCGGAACTTCCCTTGCATCGGCCAGGGAAAACACCATTATATTTCTGCCCCATCGGCTGAGCACCTTTTTCTGCGGGATATCCGCTCTTGTGGCCTTTAAAGGAACCCCTGCCCTATCTCCCTCCTATCTGGACACTCTAAAGGAAAAAGCTTTTTTTTTAAATGGAAAAACCTTATCCGATCCGACCCAGCCCATTCAAGAGAATTTCCTGGGAGGAGACGATTTTTTAAACGGCTTTCTTGAAGACTGTCAGGCATTAAAACAGGAAAAATATTTTTCAGATATCTTTTTCACCCCGGACAAGCAAGACCTGCTGGGCTCCTTAAAAGACAGCCTGGAAAAGCTTGCAACCGATCAGAACACCCATTTTAAACATAAGCTGTCCACCTTCTCCCCTGCTGAAGCCGAAATCATCTCTCAACGGCTGGAGAGGCTCCGGGACATCTCCTGGTGTATAAAAAAAGAAATTCTGGAAAATATTACCGCCATTGAAAATCTGGCCCCGAATCTTGAAAATTCAAGCAATGCCAAGGGGTTAAGCGTATTCAAACGGATGAATGCCATATTAAACAGCATTGACCGGCTTGAGGTCAGGGGAAGGGATTCCGCCGGGATCAGCGCCCTGTTCACCTTTACCAAGGAAGAGTTTGAACATTTCAGAGACAGTCTCATCAAGGCCGGGCATTCGGAACGGCTCAAACAGAGAACCAACCATATTGTCCTGTCCAATAACAGCCTGACCATTCATGACACCTTTTCGGAAAACGGCTGGCATTTTGTGTCCATCTCCTTTGTCTATAAATTTGCCGCAGAAATCGGAGCTCTTGGGGACAATGTGGCCTTTCTCCGGAGTCAGATCAAAAATGACCATCTCCTGCAACTGTTGGCCCATTATGATTTTACGGCCAATTCCGTATCCGCACACACCCGCTGGGCCTCGGTGGGGGATATCACCGTTGCCAACTGCCATCCCCAGGACAATACCCCCACCGATAAAAACATCGGAAAGACAGGAATCATCCATGTCTGCCTGAACGGCGACATTGATAATTATCTGGAACTCAAAATCGAATATGAAGCCCGGTATGACAAACTCCATACCGATATCAATACCGACACCAAACTCATCCCGCTCCAGATCGAGCACTATCTCAAACAGGGAAACCCCCTGGAAGATGCCTTCAGGCTTGCCCTCAATGATTTTGAAGGCTCCCATGCCATCAGCATGCATTCGGACCTGGCGCCCGGAAAACTCTTCCTGGCCCAGAAGGGAAGCGGCCAGGCCATTTTTGTCGGAATCGCACAAGATCATTATATGGCTGCCTCCGAACTTTACGGCATTGTGGAAGAGACCCAGGATTATATCAAGCTCAACGGAGAAGACAGAGGCCAGATCGTCATTTTGGACCATGAATCCTCAGGCGGGCTCTCCGGTATCCGGTCCTGTTATTATGACTGCACCCCCATCCCCATGGATGAAACCGGGATCATGACCAGCAGGATCACCTCCCGGGACATTGACCGTCAGAACTTTCCCCACTATTTTTTAAAGGAAATTTCAGAATCCCCGGGCTCTGTTGAGAAAACCCTTGAGAACAAATTCAGGTTGTCCCCTGAAACCCGTCTTTTTGCGACTGTCTTAGACTCCAAAGCCATTCCCTCATCCCTGGAAGAAGATTTCAGGCATCAGCGGATCAAAAAAATCTATTTTATCGGCCAGGGAACAGCCGGAATCGCAGCCCAGGGCTGTGCCGACCTTTTGAAATATTATATCGGGGATATCGGCATCCAGATCCGGGCCTTGAAATCCTCGGAGCTTTCCGGTTTTTCCATCATTGAAGGGAAAAACGGGGACAAATCCATGACTGACACCCTGGTGGTGGCCATCAGCCAGTCGGGCACCACCACAGACACCAACCGGACCGTGGACATGGTCAAGGCCTGCGGCGCCAGGACCCTCTGTATTGTCAACCGCCGGGATTCGGATCTGACCTTTAAGACCGACGGGGTCCTATACACCAGTTCAGGCCGGGACATTGAAATGTCGGTGGCTTCCACCAAGGCCTTTTATTCCCAGATTGCGGCCGGCGCCGTTTTTGGTCTTCATATGGCAGCCCTCACCCAGACCAGATCCGCCGATTTCATTACCGAAGAAATCCATGAAATCCTTTCCCTGCCGGACAAGATGAGAACCATCCTTGGCATGAAAGAGGAGATCAAGGCCTCGGCCGACCGCCTGGCCGTTTCAAAATATTACTGGGCCACCGTGGGGTCAGGCTCCAACAAGACTTCTTCCGATGAAATCCGCATCAAGCTCAGCGAGCTCTGCTATAAAACCATTTCATCAGACTTTATAGAGGATAAAAAACATATCGACCTCTCCAGCGAGCCCCTCATCATCATCTGCGCCGCCGGCACAAGGGAAAGCGTTCTGGGCGACATCATCAAGGATACGGCCATTTTCAAAGCCCACAAGGCAACCCCGGTGGTCATCACCACCGTTGGGGAAGACCGGTTCGACCCCTATGCGGCTGATGTGTTTAGGATCCCGGAAACCAAAGAACATTTTGCCCCGGTGTTAAATACCCTGGTGGGCCATATCTGGGGATATTACGCAGCCCTGGCCATCAATGAAGGGTCCCGGTTCATGTATGACGCCAGGGCAGAAATCCAGGATCTTCTGGATGAATACACGGCCATGGGGCATGATGTCTATGAGGTTCTGCTTGAAAAAAGGTTCAGGGAAACCATTGCCCGGTTCTATAACCGGTTTTCCAAAAAGCGACGTCAGGGAAGCTTTCCTGCATCCATGGGGCTTGACAATGCCGCCAATATCACCCTGCTTTTGAAATATCTTTCCGGCCGCCTGCCCGTATCGGATTTTGAAATTGATTTTGAGACCAAGGGCACCCCGACCAATATGCTGAATACATTTTTCACCAATATCAACCATTCCATCAATATCATGGCAAGGCCGGTGGATGCCATCAAGCACCAGGCCAAAACCGTCACTGTCGGCACCAGCAGGATCACGGAAAAATTTGAAGGCATCATTTTCAATGAATTGAATGTCAATAATTTCCAGATCTCCCAGATCACCCATAAAAATGTGCTGGTCATTAAAAACCTCCAGGAAGTCATCTCCAGGGTCAACGGCGGACTGGTTTACCAGATTTCGGGCTTGAGCCTTCTGGGAGAAGTGACGCCGGAAACCAAGATTCAAATCATTAATAAAACCGGGGCTCTGAGAGAAGAGCCCTCCCGGGTGGAAAACGATCATAGGCTCAAAGGCACGAAAAATATCATTGTCCGGGAAGGAAATGTCTATATCGGCCGGGGCCGGAAAGACAACAAGAACATCCTGGTGATCCCCATCATTTCGGCCAACCCGGCCACCCCCAATATCATTGGATTTCTCTTGTCCCTGAACATCAGCTTCAAATCCTCTGAGGATGTCCCCCTCCTCAAAAAAATAAAAGCCCTGGGCGGAAAATACAACCGGCTCAAGGACTGGATTCTTGAAAGCGGGAATTTCCAGTGGGATGACCGGTATCTGAACCTGGTGGAGGTGGATACCCTGTTCGGAGATACTGCTGAAAAAGTGGTGGAGGCCATTGTTTCAAGGATCAAGGCCTAAAAGGCGAATCCGGTTCTTTTTTCTCCAGGGGCGGGTCTTCGAACAGGGTGATGGAAAAAGAGGTGCCTTTTCCCGGCGTCGAATCCACATAGATCTTGCCCCCATGCTCCTGGATGATCCCGTATACCACGGAGAGCCCCAGCCCGACGCCCTTGCCTCTTTTCTTGGTCGTATAAAAGGGTTCAAATATTTTTGATATCATTTCCCGGGTAATCCCGTTCCCTGTATCCATGATCTCTATGCCCACTGTTTTTCCCGGTTCTTTAGTGAAGGTTCTGATGGTGAGCCATTTTCTTGAAACCTGGGTCATGCTTTCCACGGCATTGGAAAGCAGGTTCATGACCACTTGTTTGATCTGGTCTTCGGAACCGCGGATCAGGGGAAGGTTACGTTCCAGTTCTTCGATGACCCGTATCCGGTTTAATTTCAGAAGATTTGAATTCAGGATCAGGGTCTGTTCGATCAATTCATTCAGATCAAAGCGGACAAATTCAATCTTGGACTGCCGGGCAAAGGTCAGAAGATTGCCGACAATCCTTCCGATCCGCCGGGTTTCCGTTTCCATGAGCCCGAGATACCGGCGAAACAGATCCAGCTCCGACTCTTTGATCTCGTCTTCCTTCAGAATCCGCTGGGACAGCATCACCAGATTCAATATTCCTGCCACGGGATTATTGATCTCATGCACCACGGCCGAGGACAATTTCCCCAGGGAGGCCATTTTATCCTGGTGAAGCAATCGCTCATGGCTTTCTTTGAGCTGACGGGTTCTCTCTTCCACCATTTTCATGAGATAGTCCTGGGTCTTTTTTTCGTCGGCTTTGCGCTTTGTGATATCCCGGCTGATTTCAATGAATTTGGAGATCTTGCCCTTCTTCTCCCAGATGGGAAAGATGGTCAGCTCCGTATACCTGGGTTTTCCGTCTTTTGCAATCCGGTTCAATTCCGCCCGGCAATGGCGTTTTTCCCGGATGACCGTTTCCAAGGGGCATTTTTCATGGCAATTGCTGCTTTTCCGGGTTTTCTCCCGGAATACCTCATAGCATTTGCGGCCGATGACGTCTTCCCGTTTACAATTCATATGTTTTAAAAACGCATCATTGGTTTCAAGGATTTCCCGGTCAGGAGAAATGATCAGAATAAAATCCCGGATACCGTTGAAAATGGTTTCCATTTCATTTTTGGGAAGGTTCATCATACCTCCGGAACAATAATAGGGCTGGAATAATACCTCATGTCTACCATATGAGGCCCAAGGCCCGCAAGGGGTGCCGGGAAATAAGACGGGCTGTGGTAAAATCCGGCAGGTCAGGTGTCCTCAGTTCTACCAACGGTTTCCCAAAGAATGGTCGGATTCCGGAAGTATCCTCTGCTGCAAAATCCCACACCTGCGAATGTTCACCCGTTTTTGTCCCTGAACCCGGCGGGTTCCTGAGAAATCCTTTGAAATAAGGACTTCCACGGTTTTATGTCAAAAACTCCAGACCGGCATCCTTTTTGCTCTATGGTATTCATAACAAGACGAGGAACAAATCCATGCCAACAACCTATAAGGAGGCCCCCAATGACACAGATTCTTAAAAACAGACCATCCCGGCAAACCCTTTCCGGAACTCAGACTTTTTCCCAGACCGCCCGGCCCTGCATCTGGATGCAGGCCGGTGTGGCCGCCAAAAAAGACTGTACCCATTATCATGACTGTACCACCTGCAAATACGATACTGCCATGGAAAAACAGGCCGCTGCCGGAAAACATCTCTCCTGGCAGGAGGCCTTAAGAAAACGGGACAGTTTGGACAGAACCTGCCGCCATACTCTGACCGGTCGGACGGACCACAGGACCTGCGCCATGAATTACAATTGTTCCCGGTGTGATTTTGACCAATTGTTTGAAGACACCCTGTCTCCGGCCAAAGCCCGTTCAGGTGTTCAAATGAAAGACATCAAAGGATTCAAACTGGCGGACGGGTATTTTTTCCATATCGGCCACACCTGGGCCGGGATGGACAGTGGCGGCATCATCCGGGTGGGCATGGATGATTTTGCCTTTAAAGTATTGGGCGGCCCCGACGGATTTGATCTGCCCCTCATGGGCCAGGAATTGAATTCAGGCAGACCCGGCTGGGGCATCAAGAGAAACCGGAACCTGGCCGATATCCTTTCCCCGGTCAGCGGCATCATCACAAAGGTCAATCCTGCCGTGGCCTCATCCCCCGGCCTGCCGGAACAAAACCCATATGAAGACGGCTGGCTCTTCACCGTCCACAATTCCGATCTCAAAGGGGCCGTCAAGCACCTCATGATCGACGAGGAAAGCATGACATGGCTCCATGGCGAAATCACCACCCTGGAAGAAATGATTGAAACCGTCACAGGCCCCCTCAGCACCGATGGCGGTCTGCTTATGAAGGATGTCTTCGGCAATCTTCCGGCCCTGGGATGGGAAAACCTGACCCGAAGATTTCTGAAATCCTGATGAACCCGAAAATAAGGGAGACATTCTCAATGAACCTGTCATTATTACAAGAATCCACGCCTGACTGCCTCTGGACCCAGGCAGGCGTGGTCCCCCAAAAAAAATGCCGCCGGGAATTCGCCTGCACCTTTTGCCGGTTTGAAAAGGCCATGACAAGGGTATGCCGGAACAATGAACAGCTCAAGGAAAACGGCCTTTCCCCCAAGGGACGGACGGCAGACTTTGTTTACTGGACGGACCGGCTCCTGAAAATGCCGGTATCCAAACGGCCCTGCATTCATCACATGAAAGGCCATATTGATTTTAAAACCTGCACAAAGGCCTATCATTGCATTGACTGCGAATTCGAGCAGTATTTCTATGACCAGTTCAAAGTCCATGCTGTATTAAAACCCGTGCATTTTGAAGATATCCACGGCATTTCCCTTCCCGGCGGATATTATCTCCATCCGGGCCATACCTGGATTAAAATAGAAGACCAGGGCATGGTCCGCATGGGCATTGATGATTTCAGCGCAAGGCTTTTCGGGAAATTCGACGGCGTGTCCATCCCGCTCATGGGCAAAAAACTGACCCGGGACCAATCGGCCCTGACCCTGACCCGGGAAGGCCGTGAGGTGTCCTTTGTCTCTCCCGTCAACGGAGTGATTGTGGATGTCAACCCCCGGATCTCCTCAACGCCGGGCCTGATCAATGAGGCACCCTATACCGACGGATGGCTGGTCCTTCTCTATTGCCCGGCCCTGAAACAGGATCTAAAACGCCTCCTGTTCATGGAGACATCACGGGAATTCCTGGACACCACTGTAAACCGGCTCTATGCCTTTCTTGAAGAAGAGGCCGGCATCAAGGCCGCCGACGGCGGCACCCTGGTACCGGATATTTTCGGTAATCTTCCGGGCACCTCCTGGGAAAGGCTGGTCACAGAATTCATGGTCCAAGGGCTTTAACGGCGTCGGACAGAAGCACCTTGCAGTACCGGCAGAATTGATCGGATTTATGATCCACATCCTCCAGCTTCCGGCAATAATGCATGATGCAGCGCGGGTCTTGGCAATGCCGGAGATCAAAGGCATGACCCAGCTCATGGGCGGCTTCCTTGACGATTCTTTCCCGGCTCTTTTTCAGGTCCCCGGCTCCGGGATAATCCATAAGGCGGGAGATGGACACAACAGCCGCCCTGCCCCCCAGTTGGGCCTCGCCATAGACATGGGTCAGGATCGGAATAAACAGATCTTCCCGTGTCACGGCCAGGACCTTGATACAGTCCCGGGGCAGCCTTTTCTCCAGCGCCCCCAGGATGGCCGTGGAAAAATACTGGTCCCTTTTTTCGTCATAGGCAAAATTAAGATCCGCCAGAAGAGGGGCGACCTTTGTCCTGAATCCGAAAATACGCTCAACGGTTTCGGCAACAGCCTCACTGATCCAGTCCGGGATCTCGCCGATGGGTGAAATAAGAATGGTCGCTTCGGGGTTGATTCGCATCAGTTCGGCAACAGCCTCTTTATTCCGGTTTGAGGTCGTAGCGGTGAATCTTATTGTACAGTGTTGACCGGTCAATCCCGAGGATGGCGGAACTTTTTGAAATATTCCACCCGGTCTGGTTCAAAATAGTAATGATATGCTCTTTTTCCACATCATCCAGGGAAAAATACCGGGTCTTCAATTCTTCTTCCCGGGAGGTCCCGATGGGAAGATCCAGGGGGGTGATGGTCCGGGTCCGGCACACCACCACGGCCCGCTCCACGGCATTGGACAGCTCCCTCACATTGCCCGGCCATTCATAGAGCATGAGTTCATCCATGGCATCCCGGCTGATCCGCTCCACTCCCCGGTTGACCTCCTGGGTGAATTTTTTCAGGAAATGATCCGCCAGAAGGGGGATATCCTCTTTTCTCTCCCGCAGGGGCGGCATGGCAAAGGAAATCACATTCAGGCGGTAGAACAGATCTTCACGAAAGGTCCGGTCTTTGATGGCCTGTTCCAGGTTTGCATGGGTGGCGGCGATCACCCTGAAATCCGCCGTAATGGGCTGGGTTCCGCCCACCTTGTAAAATATCCGGTCCTCCAGCACCTGCAAGAGATCAATCTGCATGCGCATGCTGATCTCGCCGATTTCATCCAGGAACAGGGTCCCGCCGGAAGCCATCTCCAGCCTTCCCTTCCGGGTTTCCTTGGCATCGGTAAAGGCGCCTTTCCGATGGCCGAAGAGCTCGCTTTCCATGATATGCTTCGGGATGGCGCCGCAGTTCACGCTGACAAAGGGGCCGTTCCTGAATCTGGAATTGGAATGGATGGCCTTGGCTGCCAAGCCTTTTCCGGTCCCGGTTTCGCCGGTGATGAGAACCGATGACGGCACATCCCTGATATCCTCAATGAGCTTGAAAATATCCTGCATGGCCCTGGACTGTCCGATCATGCTTTCAAACCGGGTCCGGGTCTCGTATTCTTCCTTCAGAAATATATTTTCCTGTTTCCGGGCCCGGTGTTCCACCAGCTTTTTGATCATGAGCCCCAGTTCATCCGGGTCAAAGGGCTTCAGCAGATAGTCAAAGGCATGGGATTTCATGGCCTGGACCGCAGACTGGACAGACCCGAAGGCCGTGATCATGACCACATCGATATCCGGGTATTCCTCCTTGACACGGGAAAGCACCTCCATGCCGCTCATCCCGTCCAGTTGAATGTCCAGCAGCAGGATATCAAAACCCTTCTGTTTTAACAGGTCCAGGGCTTCTTCCCCGCCGGCCACGGTGCCGACCTCATAGCCGTCCCTTTTCAGCCACCCGGCAAGGGATTCACGGATGACCAGTTCATCATCCACGATGAGAATTCGGGTCTGTGCCATACCGATCTCCTTATCTCAAAACAATACCTTATGAATTTGTTTTGTCATCAAATCAGCCAATTGAGAACAGATGGTTCAGAGTATAAATAATTCTTTTCCTAAACAAAAGAAATTTGATCACCGGCCTGCATTTTTTAGCGTATCGCTGCCCTGGATTATTTTGCCGTTACACAACACCCCCCTTTGTTTCTGGCCTGCTTTGAATCATTGTTTCTATGTAAAAAAGGTAATATTAACCCATCTTTTTGACATAGAAAAATAACCTATTGTAATTACAGT
>CAZAHK010000056.1:0-22828 GCA_964484555.1 uncultured Desulfobacula sp. | reverse complement strand
AAAAACAGGCCATCTCCGCCGGAGCCCTTATTGCCCTGTCCGCCAATCTTCTCCTGATGAAGGAAAATACCCTCATTGGAGACTGTGCGCCCATCATCAATACCCAGGAAGGCCAGGAAATGGCCGGGGAAAAAATTCAGACGGTTTTGAGGGCCAAATTCCGGGCCCTGGCCCGGAAGAACAATTATCCGGTGGTGCTTGCCGAATCCATGGTCACCATTGATATGGAGGTTTACCAGGTAGAAATGGGCAATGAAAAAAGTTTTATGGATAAAAAAGCCTATGATGACCTGACCGAAGATGAAAAGAAAAAAATAACCGCCAGAAAAACCATTGTGGCAAAAGGAGAGCTGTTGACCATGGATGATGCCGAGGCCTTTAATCTGGGCTTTTCCCGGAAAAGCGTGAAAGATATCAGCGAGGCCTTGTCTGTTCTCGGTTATAATAATGTGGAGATCATTACCATTGAAGAATCCTGGTCCGAAAGCCTGGTGAGGTTTCTTCAGCCCCTTCTGCCCGTCCTGATGCTCATCGGCATCGGCGCCGTGTATATGGAAATAAAATCTCCGGGATTCGGCATACCCGGCATCACCGGTATCCTCTGCCTCGGCCTGGTCTTTTTCAACCAGTACCTGGTGGGCCTTGCAGATTATACGGAACTCTTGTTCCTGCTCATCGGGGTTCTGCTCCTGGGAATCGAGGTCTTTGTCCTTCCGGGATTCGGCGTGGCCGGGATCTCGGGCCTCATCGTCATTGCCGCAGGTCTTGTTCTGTCTTTTCAAGGCTTTGTGATTCCGGATGCCACCTTTCCATGGGAAGGAAAATTGCTCATGGAAAACCTGGCAAGGGTTCTGGGCTCTTTTCTCCTGGCTTTCTTTTTGTCCCTGTTCATGATCCGCTTTGTTCTGCCGCGGCTTTCAAGCGTCATCAGGGGACCATATCTTGAGGCCACCCTGGAGGCTTCCCATATCGATGCCACCTCGGATTTGATGCTGAAAAAGGGAGATACGGGAATCGCCCATTCCTTTCTGAGGCCTTCGGGAAAAGTGTTGATAAACAACAAAAAAATCGATGCCGTCACCCAGGGGGAATTCATTGACCAGGGGGCGGCGGTGGTCATTGAATCTGTTGAAAAAAACCGCATCATTGTTAAACCCGTAAAAAATAAAGGCCTGAAATGAAACCCTATCTCTTGCCCGTTCTTCTTCAAATCATCGGGGTCCTGGTGGTCCTTGCCGAGATTTTTATCCCCTCTTTCGGTCTTCTGGCTGCCATTGCCCTTGCAGTTTTTTCCTATTCCCTATATCTTGTCTTCACTACCATATCTTCAACCGCCGGGCTGGTCTTTGCCGGTTTGGACCTGATTCTGGTCCCTGTATGCGTTGTTTTCGGGATGAAAATACTGGCTAAGTCCCCTCTGGCCCTGAGGCAGGAATTGTCCAGAAAACAGGGGGTGGAATCCCAGGCAAAGGAGCTTGAGACCTATCTTCATATGCAGGGAATCGCGGTCACGGACCTTCGCCCGGCCGGCATGGCCGAAATCAATATGAAGCGCCTGGATGTGGTGACGGACGGCGAGTATATGGAGGCAAATACACCGGTTGTGGTTACGGGTGTCACCGGCAACCGGATTATTGTTCAAAAAATTGAAACCTAGGAGAACACATTAATGGATTTAATGCTAATTTTATTGATTATTGCCGGGATCATCGGCTTTGTTCTGTTTTATTTTATTTTTTCACACCTAGCCCTGTGGCTCCAGGCCCTGGTGTCCGGGGCAAAAGTGGGGTTGGTCAATATCATTTTCATGAGGCTCAGAAAGGTTCCGGCCAAACTGATCGTTGAATCCAAGATCATGGCCGTGAAAGCCGGGATCGATATTCCCACGGACAGCCTTGAGTCCCATTTTCTGGCTGGCGGCAATGTGAGCCGGGTGGTCCAGGCCCTGATTGCAGCCGACAAGGCCAATATCGACCTGGCGTTTAACCGGGCCGTGGCCATTGACCTGGCCGGCAGGGATGTCCTTGAGGCCGTCAGAATGTCCGTCAACCCAAAGGTCATTGAAACCCCGCTGGTGGCGGGTGTGGCAAAGGACGGGATCCAGCTCAAGGCCATTTCCAGGGTCACAGTGCGGGCCAATATTGACCGCCTGGTGGGCGGAGCAGGGGAAGAAACCATTCTGGCAAGGGTGGGGGAAGGCATTGTCACCACCATCGGTTCTGCCATGACTCACAAAGATGTGCTTGAAAATCCGAGTTTGATATCCAAAACCGTTCTGAAAAAAGGCTTGGATGCCGGAACCGCCTATGAAATCCTTTCCATTGATATTGCCGATGTGGATGTGGGCAAAAATATCGGGGCCGAACTGGAAACCGACCGGGCCGAGGCCGACAAAAAGATTGCCCAGGCCAAGGCTGAAGAAAAGCGGGCCATGGCCTTTGCCCAGGAACAGGAAATGCGGGCAAGAGTCCAGGAAATGCGGGCCAAAGTCGTGGAAGCCGAAGCCCAGGTTCCCCTGGCCATGGCAGAAGCTTTCAGAAGCGGGAATTTAGGCATCATGGACTATTATAAGATGCAGAACATTACCGCCGATACAAGGATGCGGGACCAGATCGCAACTCCTGAACAGGAACCGGAAAAATAAACCCTGCAAGCCGGTCTTAAATCCATTTGTCGAATTTAAGACCGGTTGTTTATAAAGGATGGGCCCATGGATTTCGATTCAATCATATCACTCTTTTTTATTTTTATTTTTTTTATTCTTCCGGTTGTTTTAAAAAGGTTCCAGGACAAAAAAAGACCTGCCGCCAAGACCATACCGATAAATAGAAAAGCCTCCCTCTTTGAACGGATGGGCGAGCAGATTCAGGATTTTGTAAAAAACCTTGAGCAGCAGGCAAAGGCCGAGAAAGAGGCGGCGGGAAATAAGGACGACATCTGGGAAAAGTTGGCTGAGGATGAAAAAGTGGGTGCCGGGAGCCTTAATATAGAAACACCGACCCATGAAAAAAGGACGATGATCAGGGATCAGGACTCAGCGCCCCAAAAAATGGGAAACCGCGCCCAAACCGATTACAAGAAGAAAAGAGCCGTCTCCGTTGAAAAGCCGGGGCCCTATTGCCCTGAAAACTATGCCCTGAATTCCCGGCGAAAACTAAAGCAGGCCGTTGTCTGGTCCGAAATCCTGGCCAAACCCCTGGCCCTGAGGGGAAAACACTAAGGAACGAAACTCCCTTATTCCATATACTGCTTAAAAATCTGTTCATGGGAAATATAGAGTTCCCGCTCCGGGTCCATGAGGTATTTCCGGATGGCGTTCACCCGTTTGACGATTTCATCTTCGGCCCGCTTTCTCATCTCTTTTTTGGTCTGGATGATATTTTCCTTGAGCAGGGGGGTCCGTTCGGCGGCAGAATATTTTTCGCTCTTGAGTCTGATCCGCATGTCGATCAATGCTTCCAGTTGCCGGTTATGAGCATTGTCTAAAAACAGGACTTCAGGCATGAGATCGGCAAAATGGGTGACGGCAATGATATCTTTTTTCCGCTGCCAGTACCCCATGAGAAATTCAGGTTCAAGGTCTTTATAGTTCTGGAGGGGCATATACATGCGCCGAAGATACAATAAAACCTTTTCCGTTTTTTTCCGGTGTCCGCCGATGATGACGGACCCGCCCACCTCATCCTTTCTCACCCCCTTGGTCCAGGGGGCTCCCGTGATCCCGAAATCAATACACAAGGGAATCCTGAGCAAGGCGGAAAGGGTGTTCAGGGCCAGGGCATACCCTGCCGAAGGCCCGCCGACATTGTATGAAGCGGACAATAGCTGGTGGTGCAGGGTATAGCGCTGGAGAAAATCTCCAAAAATCCAGGGAACACTGTAATCCGGGGCCAGCTCCTGGATATAGTTTTTGACCATGGTCAGGGCTTCCTGGGCAGACTGTTTGGTCATCTGGACCGCCATGTCCATCTGGGCCATATTGGAGGCCGACGAAGAAACCGCACCGGTCACAATAATGGTCGAGCCGTCCACCCGGCCGGTGAGGCTGGTGGCGATGGGCAGCAGCATTCCGGTGATATCGTTGGCGCCGGCGCCGATGATGAACCCGACCTGGGGCTCCTTGCTCAATTCCGTTTCCAGAAATTCATTGAGCTGGACCGAGCCCTTTCTCACCGGGCTCTGGGAGATCTCCCGCCGGGCCGATTCCAGGTGGGATTCCACCATGGGATAATCCTGTTCCGAGGTGATATGGTCCACATTGGAAAGAATCAGGTCATAATGCTCCACAAAATTTTTAATATCGTGCTTGATTTTGGATTTGATCAGGGGAGGGGCCTTGACCGCATCCAGTATCCCGAGGATGGTTTTGAAATTCAGTTTGATAAAATCAAATTTTTCTTGGGGGGTGGAGGCCTTGAGCCGCCGCAGTTTCAGCAGCACCTTATATTCCGTGCTGCAAAGGGCAATGGCCTTTTCCGTAAAAGCGGTATAGTCGGCCGGGGTATTGCAGATGCCCTGGGCTGTTTCAATGATTTTTTCAATTTCAAACTCTTGTTTATGGGGAAGGGTCTCAAATTGTTTCTTGATAATGTCAAAAATATCTTTTTGGCGCATATGCCCCGATATTTCAAGGGTTTTCAGCCTTTTTGAGCGGATCAGGGCAGGGTCCAGGATATCCAGGCGGTTGGTGGTCAGGACCGTAAATACCTTGTTCAGGGGGATTTCTCCGTCAATGATATTCAAAAATTTATTGGTCAACGCGTCGGAAGGCTGGCCCCCGGTGGCGCTTCTTTTCGGGGCCAGGGCATCGCCCTCGTCAAAGAAGATGATGGTGGGGGCAATCATCTTGGCGATATCATAGACCTTTTCAAGGTTGGAGACGGCGCCGTGGACCGGACTGGACGGATCCTGAAGGGCCGAGGGGCTGGTAGCGATGTCGTGAACCCGTAAATTGGAGGACAGCCAGGTCCGGACCAGAAAGGTTTTGCCGCTGCCGGGCGGGCCGGTCAGCACCACGCCCTTGTCCTCGCTGATGCCGTAGCTGAAGCAATTATTGGCCATTTCCGAAAATTTGTCTTTGATTCCACCCACATATTCATCCCATTGAACCGCACGGTCCATGCGGTCCACCACCTTGCTGTACAATTCTCCGTAAACATTTTTGGCCACCAGTTGAAAGGCGCTCCGGACCAGGACGCTGTTTTCCAGGAATTCCAGGAGAAAGTCCCCCCGGATATGGATAATGGATTCAATGAGTTTTCTGACATAGGCCGGGCTGATTTTAAGGCTCCGTTCCTTAAATATGGCATAAATTTTTTCCGCCGCCTTATCCAGGCCTTCGGACTCCTCGGTGTAGAGGGTCGGGATCTGATGCCGCCGTATTTCCAGGAAAATGATTTTTTTCAGGTTTTCCGCATTCATCCAGTATTTGGAGATGTCAATGATGCAGCCTTTTTCCACAAACCGCCGGTAGATGGCGGAATCAAACCGGTGGGTCTGGTCGCTGGTGGCGATGACAAAACAGTCCCGCCTTCCGTCGATAATTTCATCCAGCACAATATTGGATGTATCGATGAGGGTTCTCTGTTGCTTTTCAGCCCCCCCGCTTCCATAGCTGGTTTCGGATTTGCCAAAGGCGGAATGGGCTTCCTCGATGTGGCGGATGGAGGTGACCTTGGGATGGCCCATGGCCCGCTTGAAATAATTTCCCGGCTCCCCGGACAGGGCCGTCTGGTAATCATTGGGCGTGATAATGGAGGAATCAACAGAGATCCCCCGTTCTTCAAAATAGGTCAGGTTGTTCATGATCCGCTTTTTGAAAATGAACCTCAGCACCGGGATCCGGGCCAGGCGGTTGTAAAAAAACTGTTTCCTTTTCCTGGCGATCTTCATGGCAAATTCAGGATCAACCTCTTCAAGGCTGGTGAACAGGCTGTGGTTGGCCAGGATTTCTTCTTTTTTCTTTTTCCAATCGATCATGGGGATGACTTCGTTTCTGAACATGACCTTTTCAAGGGCCTCCCGGACGGTTGCGCTCTTGCCGCTGCCCGATGTGCCTTCTATAAGGACAATGGGGGCCTTGGGCACATCCGGGTCTTCGATATGCTCTTTCCGGATATGGGCCCGATAGATCTTGTCAAAGGTTTCCTGCAGCTCAAAGGGCACATGCAAATCCGTCAGCTCCTTGTCCAGAACGGCGATCATATATTGATACTCGGCCCTGGTCAGCTCTTTTTCAATGATCATGTTCCAGGAAGCGCCGGGATTGGTTTCCCCTGAATATAAAAACCGTTTTTTCCAGTCCATCAGGATTTCGGGATTGTTCAGCACATTCATTTTCCTTGTTTTTCTTCGCATGAAAAACAGGAAAAAAAAGGCTTCCTTGATGAATGAAATCAGGGGATGGGGCGGCCGGTACTGATTCAGGCGAGACCGGACAAAGGCCTTGGTGTCGTAACTCCATGAGGCCACAAGGCGTTCGGTTTTCTGAATGGATGCTTCCGGAAGCTTTATAAATATCTTTTCTTTGGTGGTTCGTTTGGCCATGATCGATTACCCCTGGTCAATTCTTCTGCTGCAAAGGAAGTTCCGGTTCGGTTGCCGGAGCGCTGGCCTTTTTCGTTTCAACCGCCTTAACCGGCGTTTCACCGGATTCGTCCGGCAGGGTGACGGCTGGCGGCAGACCCGTTCCGTGGAGGACAAAGGTCTTTTGGCCGGATTCATTTTTCTCATAGGCCGTGGCCCATTTCTGCTGAGAAAGAAATTCAAACAAGGCCGGGTTTACACCCTTTTTGCCGGCATCGGGCCCGCCCAGGGCCAGATGAAGGGCCTGAATCCCGTCAAGATAGGCTTTATAAAGCTTTCTCGTCCGTTCCGCCTCCTGGTCTGCCGCATAATTTTCCGCCTCGGCGATCAACTGGCGCCGTTTTTTCTCTTCAGTGGCCTCCACGAGCTTGTCACCGAACCGTGTCTCATTAAGGACAAAACTGACCAGTTCAATGCCGTATTTTACTTCAATGGTAGGGCCGTCCTTGTTGATGGGCCGGTTTTTCAGGGCCTCGAAAATAATTTCCTTGATCTTTTCCCTTTCGCTGATGAGCTTATTGACCTCCTGGGCCTGGAGGGTATCCTTGGCGATCCCGTCATAATCCCCTTGAAGCAGCAGTTCCGGGGAAAGATTTTCAATGCCCCAGACATTCAGGTCTTTTATCCTGAAGGTCATGGACGCCGATGTCCAGAGGGCCACGTTTTCCTTTGAAATAATTTTAATGGGAGCGGCCTCTCCTCCCAGATACAGGTTCTGATTCATCAGGGGAACGACTTTCTCCAGCCGGGTAAAGAACGGGAGCCGGAAATGCCAGCCCACTTCCGTTACCGCCTTTCGTTTCCCGCCGAGCTGTTCAAGGATGACGGCATAATTAAATTTGACCTTGTAGATGACCTTTGTTGAATAGACAACCGCCACAAGGGAATAAAAAAGGGCAATGATAATGCAGATGAAGGCAAGGCGTCGAATGAGATTCATCACCCTTGCCCGCTGGAGAAATACCTGGGAGGAAGGATCCTTCAGGGGTGTTTCTTTCATCATGAAAACCTCCGGGTCTTGGCAAAAAATTTGAAATCGCAAAAAAAGTACAAAATAGCTGTTACAATAGGAGCCGTGTCGCTGAAATCCATCATCAGAGGGGGGAACTATTCGCATGAACGCAAAATGTGCTCACACTATACATCAGGACCGGCCCTGAGTCAAAAACTATTTACGAAGACGCACAGGCCGGAGGAAACCGCTACTCTGCCGCTATTTTCCGAATGGCGGCGATGAGGTCCCGGATATGATCCATGTTTGTCTCCGGGTTCATGATGACGATGCGAAGATACCGGACCCCGCCCAATTCCGTGGAGGAAAGGTAAAAAGACCCTTCTTCGATCAGGCGATCCCTGATCCGGATCTGGGTTTCATTATCGACCGCCTTCAGCCGGAAGCACAGGATATTGGATTCTGGTTTCACCGGCGCCTCAAAATCAGGCTGGGCACCGATATATTCAAAGGCTTCCAGCGCAAGACCGTAGGCCGTATCGATATAGGCTTCGATATTTTTTTCGCCCAGGGCCGCCAGGGTCATGAAAAATTTCAGCCCCAGCCCTGCCTTGGTACATTCCATTCCCTGCCCCAGAAAATCAAAACCTGGATTTTTCTTCTCGTGAAACAGATATTCGGCCTTGGATTGAAAGGTCCGGTCCAGGGCAGAAGCGTCTTTGACCAGCAAAGCCGCGCACACCGTAGGGGTTCTCAGCATTTTATGGGCATCGATGATCATGGAGTCTGCCTTGTGGATTCCGTCCAGAAGCTTTTTCCGGGTCCTGGAAAAAAGTGCGGCCCCGCCGTGAGCCCCGTCCACATGGAACCATATCCCTTTTTCATTGCAGAAATCGCCGATCTCGCCGATGGGGTCATAGAGCCCGGTGCCGGTGGCGCAGGCATTGGCCACCAGGGCCATGATCCGCCGGCCCTGGTCTGCGGCGGCCTGAAAAGCGGCCTCCAGTTTTGAAACCCGGACCCGGCCATGGCTGTCCAAGGCCAGGGGCAGGACCTTTTTTTCTCCGATGCCCATGATCCCGGCGGCCTTGGCAATGGAATAATGGGAGGATGCCGGGGCCAGAAGGACCAGGTCCGGCGTGGCCCCGTTTTCCCGGATGGTGGAATCCAGGCGGTTCCTGGCCGCCAGCAGCGCCGTCAGATTGGCCAGGGACCCGCCATGGGTCAATATCCCGGCCCCGTGGGGATAGGTCAGCCGGGTTTCGATCTCCGTCGGCATGGGGCCCCAGCCGATTTTTTCCAGCAGCACATTGACCATGAAAAATTCAATGGCGGCCGCAGCCGGTCCCATTTCATAGATGGACATGGCATTGTTGGTAAACCCGTCGATGAGGGAGCCCAGGGCCCCGGTGGGATGGGGAACCCCCACCTGGTGGGCCAGGAAGCCCGGATGGTGGAGCCTTGTGGTATTGTCCAGATAGGTCTTTAAGAAAGCATCCAGGTTTCCCCCGGTCAGGTCCCCGGCTTTAAGATGGGCGGCCAGGTCCAGCTCTTGATGAAGGGTCCGGATACCCTGCTGGCGAATGACTTTTTTTTCTTTTTGGACACTCTCATTATAATAGGATTCAAGGCCGGTTAAAACCTGTCTGCCGTCGTCATAAAAACTCATATCTCACTCCGGATGTTCGTTAACGGATTTTTTTTAGCCGCTTCCCAGCCGATCAAGGCCTTTTTCCTGTCCGGGCCCTCCCCATAATTGCCGAATTCCCCCATTTTCCGGATCACCCGGTGGCAGGGAATGAGAAAGGGGATGGGGTTTTTCCCGATGGCGGTGCCCACGGCCCTTGCGGCCTTGGGAAGGCCGATATGCCGGGCGATATCCTCATAGGTCACCGTGCTTCCCAGGGGTATTTTCGAGAGAGCCTCCCAGACCTTGATCTGGAAATTGGTGCCCCTGACATACAGGTGGAGCGGGGTGCCGGTCCGACGGCCGTCAAAGGGAAAGACCAGACCGGCAAGACGTTTTATGACCGTGTCATCCTTTTTCAGGGAGGCCCTGGGCCATTGTGAACGCAAAAAACCGTCCAGCTCCTCCATGGAATGGCCCCGGACAAATTTCAAGGCGCAGATCCCCCGTGAGGTCCGGGCGATCATGCAGTCCCCGAAGGGGGAAGGGGAAACCCCATAGACAATATCCAGTCCCTGCCCCTTTGATTTATATTCCCCCGGCGTCACGGCCTCGCACTGGATAAACAGGTCATGGAGCCGCCCAGGACTGGACAAGCCCGCATCATAGCTTGCATCCAGGATGTTCCGGGATTCATCCAGGAGTTTTTTGGCATATTCCTTTGTCAGATACTGGAGAAAGCGTTTCGGGCTGATGCCCACCCATCTTGAAAAAAGCCGCTGAAAATGAAATTCGCTCAGGTTCACCGATTCAGCGATGCGGGCCAGGGAAGGCCGGGCCTCATAATTTTCTTCAATAAAACGGATGGCCTTTTCAACAACGGCATAGTCCTGGGACCATTGCGGGGATATTTCTTTTGCGTCTGTCATCTCTCCAACCTCATGTTTATTCCAAACCCACTATAAACAAACCGGCTCCGTTTTTCCACCCGATTCTTGCGGCTCTGTTCATCCCCACCCTTTACAAAATGGAACAGGGCCGGCCCTCCGTCTCCACGGGCACCTGAGTGAAGGCCCTGTCCATGTGACCCTTCCTGATAATAACAGCTTGCCCTGTGGCGATATGGTCGCCAAAAAACCTGATTCCAGGGGGCGGCATGCATGCTGTTTTCGAATATACGTTTCTGCTAAAAATTCAGGTTTTTTCCTGATTGATTTCCAGGAAGAAAAATACTAAGGGATAGGGATAAAACATACCCCAATGGAGCTGAACTCAGGATTGCATCCAAATGGTTGTCGGAATTTATAATAAAAGGAATAAACATGAACGAATATAAATACTATTTGATTGAAAAAAAAGCACCGATCGCCTGGGTATACCTTAACCGGCCGGACAAAAAAAACGCCATGAACCCTCCGGCATGGAAAGAAGCGCCCGATGTTTTCGCATCCCTGAACAATGATCCTGACATCCGGGCAATTATTGTTGCGGGGAAAGGCTCGGGATTCTGTTCGGGCATAGATTTAATGAGCATGGTGGGTGAGATTCCGGAATTGATGGACCCGGCCCAGAAAGGCGGTGTTAAATGGCAGTTGCTGCAAAAGATTTACGCCCTTCAGGATGCCATGACCTGTATCGAAAAATGCAGTAAACCTGTAATTGCAGCCGTTCACGGAGAATGCATCGGTGCGGGCCTTGATATGATTACGGCCTGTGATATCCGACTGGGGTCAAAAGACGCCGTTTTTTCATTAAGAGAAGCGGCGGTGGGATTTGTGGCCGATGTCGGTGTCCTTCAGAGATTGCCCCTTATTGTTGGCCAGGGCATCGCCAGGGAACTTGCCTTTACGGCAAAAAACATTACGGCGGATCGAGCAAAAGAGGTGATGCTTCTCAACGAAATTTTTGAAGATCAGGAGGCATTGATGATGGGTGCCGAAAAAATGGCCATGGAGATTGCGGACTGTTCTCCCCTTGCCGTCCGGGCATCAAAAGATGTTCTTAATTACGGCATCGGCAGGATGGTGGATGACGGATTAAAATACGTCGCCTCCATGAGTACAAACATTATCCCATCCGATGACCTGTTTGAAGCGGTAATGGCATTCACTGAAAAACGAAAACCCAAGTTCACGGGAAAATGAGTCGGCAATAATACGAGCACTGACAAAACTATTGACGGGTCAGAGCCTTGTGGCATTGGATGAGGTTGCCCACCACATCCGAATCTGCCAGGGTGGAGATATCACCCAGGCTGTAAACTCCTCATTGGCGATTTTTCTCAGGATAGGGCGCATGATTTTTCCGAACCGGGTTTTGGGCATGGCCGGGGCAAAATGGATTGATTTTAGCGTTTGGGTGAACGATACGATTGCCCTGACTAAAGCCATATCATCTATTGATATGAATCCTTTTGAATGGTAAAGACATTTCTAGGACAGGTTAATTATTCAAATTTATGAAAACCGAAACATATCGGAGAATCCATGACTCAAAACAATGAAAAGACTGCACTTGTCACAGGGGCGGGAAAGGGAATCGGCAGGGCCATTGCAGTTGCTCTCGCCGGACAAGGGGCCTTTGTTTATATCAATTACCTTTCCGACAGGGCATCTGCCGTTCAAACCCTTGAAGAGATAGAGGGCTGCGACGGGCAGGGGGCCTTATTGCCCTTTGATGTGACCCGTTCTGAAGATTCAAAAAAAGCGATTCAGGCCATCCTGAAGGACAAGGGCGCCCTCCATATCCTTGTCAATAATGCGGGCATTAGAAATGACGGGCTTTTGGCCATGATGAAGGAAGCTTCGTGGCAATCCGTTATCAATACCAATCTGACCGGTTTTTACAATGTAACAAAACCGGTGGTGAAACAGATGCTGAAAAACAGATCCGGCAGGGTCGTGACGGTGACATCTGCTGCAGGGCAGATGGGCAATGCCGGCCAGGTCAATTATTCAGCCGCCAAATCAGGTCTTATCGGTGCCACAAAAGCCTTGGCAAGGGAGGTGGGAAACCGGAACATCACGGTAAATGCAGTTTCTCCCGGATTTATTGAAACCCGGATGCTGAATGGAATGGATATGGACCGGATCATCGATACCATCCCGGCCAAAAGGCTGGGGAGACCGGAGGAAGTTGCTCATGCCGTTGCCTTTCTGTGCTCGGACAAAGCAGCCTATATTAATGGTCAAATCCTCGGGGTTAACGGGGGATTGATTTAGGAGGATAAGGGCATTATATGACCTTATCCAGGATCTTTCTGAGAGCCCTGGCAAAATCGTTTATAGAAAAGGGTTTTTGTATAAATCCGTGGCATCCCTGGTTCAGGAACCCTTCAATTTTATCATCAACGGCATACCCCGTGGATATGAGAATTTTTGCATCGGCCTTTATTTCCTTGATTTCCAGAAAGGCCTGCTTTCCGTCCATCCTCGGCATGATGAGGTCCAGCAC
This sequence comes from uncultured Desulfobacula sp., assembly GCA_964484555.1. Classification (GTDB taxonomy): domain Bacteria; phylum Desulfobacterota; class Desulfobacteria; order Desulfobacterales; family Desulfobacteraceae; genus Desulfobacula. Next base: position 10,211 of record CAZAHK010000056.1, on the reverse strand, counting down.
AACCAGAGAAATCTGATCTTTGTAGGTTCTGAATATTTCAACGGCTTCCAGGCCGTTTCTTGCAATCAGCGGTTTATATCCAAGCTTTTCCAGAAAATTTCTGCCCACATTGACAATTTCTTCCTCATCATCCACCAAAAGTATGGTTTCAGATCCCTTCTGAACCTGGTCAAGGGGGCGGACCTCCTCTTTTATAGCCTTGATATCAATAATATTGGAGGCCGGCAAACAGACCTGAAAACTTGCGCCCTTTCCTTTTTCGCTGTCAACCAGGATAAAGCCTTTATGGTTTTTAACGATGCCGAATACGGTGGACAAGCCGAGCCCCCTGCCTTTTTTATCACCTACGCCCTTTGTTGAAAAAAAGGGATCAAATATTTTTTTCTGGATTTCCATATCCATACCAATGCCCGTGTCTTTTAACGTGACCTTGATATATCGTCCGGGATGAACCTCAAAGGGATAGGGATGATCTTCGCCAATAAAAAGATTTTGTGTGGTGACAAAAATTTCTCCGGGCCCTGGCATGGCCTGGGAAGCATTGATCAAAAGATTTAAAAAGACCTGTTCGAGCTGGGATTGGTCTGCATCCACAAGGTGAAGCTCCTTTTCAAACACCTTATGAAGGGTGATATCCTGGCGGGTGGACTTGAAAATATCCAGGGCCATGGCAACCAGTTCGTTGACGTTTAATACCGAAATCCGGTATTTCCCCCCTCTCGCAAACCCAAGCAGACGGCTTGTCAGTTCTGCTGCGGTTTTTACCAGCCGGCTGATATGCTTGGAATGAGCTGCCACCTTTTCAACGGCCGACAAATCGATCTGCATCAAAGACAAATGTCCCTGGATCCCCATGAGAATATTGTTAAAATCATGGGAGATACCGCCGGCAAGCACACCTATGGCTTCCATTTTCTGGGCCTGCTGAAGTTGAATCTGAAGCAGCTTCAGTTCGGAAATATCCGTAATAACGACAATGATACCCTTTGACGGATCTTTGATATCCAGCCTTGAGGCCCTGAGCATGCAGGTCAGTGTTGTTCCGTCTTTTCTCAGGAGCTTGGTTTCCAGAAGACTGGAACCAAACCGGTCCAGATGGGAATAAAGGTCAACACCTACCCTTTCATATTCTTTCTGATCTGCATAAAGGATACGAGCCTTTTTCCCTTTTAGCGTGTCCGGTTCATATCCCAGCATGGTGTGAAATGCATCATTGGTCCAGCCGAGAACCCGGTTTTTGACAACCGTTATCCCCACCGGCGAAGAATCAAGGATGATTTTCATTTCTCCAGGGGTTAAATCCTGCTTATCTATATCAAATAATTTTTTATGTGTGTTCAGGTTAAGGGTATCGACGTCAACATCATTTATCTGATCAATATTCTTCATAGGGTATAAACCTGATTGATTTCATAGTTTGACTGCCTGTCGACTTCTTGATAAGTATAGCAAATTTTTAGAACTAATACTAAGAAAAGAAAACTCAGAATGCTACAAAAAAAAAATAATTTTTTGATTCCGTATTTACCGGCGCTCACAAGCGGCCTTTTGCTGACGCTCGCATTTCCAAAGGCAGGGCTTTCCTATCTTGCTTTTTTTGCCCTGGTCCCATGGCTCATATCTCTCCCCTCCCTGACCCTGAAACAATCTTTTTTCAGTGGGCTCATTGCCGGTCTTTTCCATTTTATCACCTTGATTTACTGGATTATACCAACGGTTCATATTTACGGCGGACTTCATCCCGTCCTGGCCGGTTCCACCCTGGTACTCCTGTGTTTCTACCTTGCCCTGTATCCTGCCCTCTTTGCCTTTATTCTGAAAAAATTCACCCCGGGCGTCACCCCCTTCCCGGCCGCCTGTCTCTGGACAGGCCTCGAATATATCAGGACCTATGCCTTTACCGGATTTTCCTGGGGAAGCCTCGGCTACAGCCAGTATTCAAATCTTTTATTGATCCAGATCGCGGATTTTTCCGGAGTCTACGGGGTCTCATTTCTCATTGTGTTGGTGAATTCTGCATTGGCCGATTTTTTTCTAAAAAGGGAAAAGATCGGAACCAGGCCTTTTCTCTCCATGATTTTGACCGTCATCCTGATCTTCGCCACCCTGGTTTACGGGCATCTGAAGCTCTCATCCATTGATGCACGGATGGTCTCAGCCCCAAAACCCGCCATGGCCGTTGTCCAGGGAAATATTGAACAGGATCTGAAATGGAGTGACGCCTTTAAACAGGAAACCGTTCATAAATACCTTTTTCTTTCAAAAACCACTCTAAAGGATGAGCCGGAACTGGTCATCTGGCCGGAAACGGCTCTTCCCTTCTATTACGGCTATGAACGGGCATTATCGGATCTTGTGGATCAATTCGTCCGGGAATCAAAAACCAATTTTCTCATCGGCAGCCCGGCCTTTAAAATTGATGAAAAAGAAACCCTGTACTATAACCGGGTCTATATGCTGAACCGGTTTTCCATTGTAACCGCCACCTATGACAAAACCCACCTGGTTCCCTTTGGGGAATATGTCCCCTTTGGAGAGTATCTGACCTTTCTCGGGAAAATTACGGCCCAGGCCGGAAACTTTTCATCAGGCGATAAAGCGTTTGTCCCACTTGATTTCCAGGAGCATAAAACAGGGGTTCTCATCTGCTTTGAAATCCTCTTCCCCCGAATTGCCGCAAAATTTGTAAAAAACGGGGCCGACATCTTGACCACCATCACCAATGATGCCTGGTTCGGGCAAACCTCGGCGCCCTTGCAGCATTTTTCAATGGCCGTCTTCCGGGCCGTGGAAAACCGGAGATCGGTTGTCAGGTCTGCCAATACGGGAATTTCGGGCTTTATTGACCCCAAGGGAAAAATTCTGGAAACCACTTCTTTGTTCACAGACAAGGCCATTACAAAACAAATGCCGGCCCTGACCCTCATCAGTTTTTATACCCGATACGGGGATATCTTTGCCGTTGGAACCATAGTTGCTTTCTGTCTCGGTTTCATGGTAAAAGGAGTCAGAAACAAGTTGAGGAGAAATAAAAAATGAGCGCAGAATTAAAACAGACCATTCACACCATTCGTGCAAAAGCCTTAAAACTCAGGGAGTATCTTTGACCTCCCGGTCAAACAGAAGCGCCTTCGGGAGCTTGAACACCTGATCTCCAGAGAGGATTTCTGGAATGACGCAGAAAAAGCCACAGACCTTTTAAAAGAGAGAACCGTCCTTTCAAATCTGACGAACACCTTTGACACCATCCATAAAGGGATTGAAGACGCGGAAGTCCTCTTGGAACTCGCCCTTGAAGAGTCCGATAAGGAGAGCGAAGCGGAAGTGGCGTCGCTTTTAGAGGATCTTGAGAAAACCATTAAAAAATTCTCCATTGAAATCACCCTGGATGGTGAAGACGATGCCCGGGACGCCCTTGTGTCCATTAATGCCGGGGCCGGGGGGACCGATTCCCAGGATTGGGCCGAGATGCTGTTTCGCATGTATACCCGCTGGATCGATAAAAAAGGCTATAAATGTGAAATCATTGATTACCAGGAAGGGGATGAGGCCGGTATCAAAGGGGTGACCCTTCGCGTGTCCGGCACCAACTGCTATGGATTCATGAAGGTTGAGTCGGGAGTTCACCGCCTGGTCCGGATATCACCGTTTAATGCTGGCGGAAAACGTCACACCTCCTTTGCCGCAGTATTTGTTTATCCTGAAATAAAAGATGAAATCGTCATCGATATCGACGAATCGGATCTCAGGATTGATGTGTTCCGGGCCAGCGGGGCCGGGGGCCAGCATGTTAACAAAACCAGCAGTGCGGTCCGGATCACCCATCTGCCCACCGGCGTCGTGGTTCAATGCCAGCAGGAATCCTCCCAGCACCGGAACCGGGAAATTGCCTTTAAGGTTCTGAAATCAAGGCTTTATCAGCTTGAAAAGCAAAAGCACGATAAAAAAATGCAGAGCCTCCATGACGGCAAGGATGATGCGGCCTGGGGAAGCCAGATCCGGTCCTATGTGCTTCATCCTTACCGGCTGGTCAAGGACCATCGCACCAATTTTGAAATGGGGGATGTGGACAGGGTTCTGAACGGCGATCTGGACCCGTTTATCGAAGGGGTTCTGTTGTCTTGAAACCGGACCCGCTCAAGATTATTGAAAAATTTTATGACCCCGGAACACGACTTTACGATATCCTGGTCAACCACAGCCGGATCGTGCGGGATAAAAGCCTTGATATCGCCCGGAGTCTACCGCCCCATTTGAGCCCGGATCTGGAATTTATCGAAACCGCAGCCATGCTGCATGATATCGGCATCTTTCTCACCCGGTCCGAATCCATCGGCTGCCATGGCCAGGCCGCCTATGTCTGCCACGGGTATCTGGGCCGTGAACTCCTGGATGAACTGGGATTGCCGCCGGAATACGGGCTGGTCAGTGAACGCCATACCGGGGCCGGGATTACAAGGGAAAACATCCTCGCGAATAAGCTGCCCCTGCCGCAGAGGGATATGGTTCCCCTCAGCCTTGAAGAAAAAATCATCTGCGCGGCAGATAAATACCATTCCAAAAACCCCAAATTTTCAGGCCGGAATATCACCACAGCAGAGGTGATTGAAGGGCTTCGAACAATCAACAGCGATCATGCAGAGCGATTCATCCTCTGGGCTGAAGCATTCGGATTATGAAAAGGCAATTCCGGTGATTTTGGCCACATAGTTTTTTGTTTCCTCGGGGATGCGGCTCCGGCGGGAGTCCAGGTTCCCCATGCCCCAGTTATAAGCTGCCAGGGCATGGGGAACGCTTCCGTCATAGCGGTTGATCAGTTTTTTCAGATACCGGGTTCCTGCCATGATATTTTCCGACGGGTCCAGGGGATCCGCCACCCCCAATTCCCTGGCCGTACCCGGCATGAGCTGCATCAATCCCATGGCCCCTTTGGAGGAAACCGCATCGGGTTTGAAATTGCTTTCCGCTTCTATTACCCGCCTGATAAGGTCGGAATCCACCCCATAGTGAGACGACGCTTTTTGGATAATCCCGTCGATATCATGGCCCACGGATCTGTCCCCAGGGATTCTTTCTTTTTTTTCAAGCCCCGGCTCAAGCATTTGAATCTCAGGCTGCTCAATTTCTGACGGGTCCTGTCGGCTCTTTGACAATAGAGGCTGCTTTTTTTTATGCCTGGGAAGGATTTCTTTAAGACCTTCCATCAAAGAAGTCTCATCGCTTTTTTCCCCTTCAGTATCGGACATGACCCGCAGTAAATTTTCATTCATTTGGAGCTTGACCCTTTGGCAGAGTTCCAGAGCCTGTCGAGCCTCTATCGAAGGATTTGAGTGATCCTGCCGGGTTAGATTCGGCTCAACACTCTCTGATGCTTTACTGAGAAGGGTGAGAAAAGACTCCGGCCTGGTGGTCCTGTGCATGTTCCCTCGTCCCTGAAAAGATCCTGAAGCCGAATGGAGCCCCAATTTGTCGATCGGATTGTCAAAATGAATCCCCATGAAAAAGCCTTCCTTTTTAAAATTTTCAATTCATTTGATCATGATAATCCGCCAGGAAAAAAACAAAGCGGTTATCCCCGGAACGAAAGACAGCAAGAAACGTACCGTAACATCGAGTAGGAGGAGGGATTTCGACCTCCTCGACCTCCGGCCTCTCACACTACCGTAAGCAGGGTTCCTTATACGGCGGTTCCTTTGGCCTACTCGACAAAGCCAGTGAAGCGACCCGTGATACCAACTGAAAATTGAAAATTTTATTGTCTATTAGGCCGGTAAAAACGAAAAGCGTGCATGGGTAAACATTCAATTTTTATTTCCCCCCATCTCCCTTAACGGCCTGTCTTCTTTTCGGATTATGATGGTATCCTTTTTTTTGTAAATCCTGATTTGGCCGGGAAGGTCCAGACTGCTGCCGGATGCCCGGTGAAAACAAAAGCCAAGGATATCGTTCATATGGCCCAGGGAAATCCGCCTTAAATCCGTTTTCATCATTCCTATTCCTTTTCTAATCACCCGGTTGACCATGGCCGGGTGAAGCCTTGAAAGCCGCTGCTTTGAAAAAGAGAGAAACGCGGTTTGTTTTTCGATCAGGCAGGCTTGAAAATATTTTTCCGCTTCAGCGTCCAGATATTCTTCTTCCTGCCTTAAAATATGGCTGAGCCGATCCAGGGCATCCACGATGTCCGGGTTGAACTCTGCTTCGAGAACCGGAATCAACCGAAGGCGGACGGCATTCCGGATATAGGCGGTGTCTGTGTTGGAGCCGTCCATTCTGAAGGTTTGGTCCTCAGCCTCTAAAAAATCAAGGATCTCCTGTTTTGTCATGCGGATGAGGGGCCGGATATAACGGTTATCCCTCACCGGCGGGATGCCGGAAAGGCCTTTGGGTCCCGATCCCCTTAAAAGGTTCATTAATACGAGTTCTGCATTATCGTTTTTATTGTGGCCCAGGGCGATTTTATCATACCCATGATGATCCGCCATGCGGGAAAAAAAATTGTACCTCACCTCTCTTCCCGCCTCTTCAACCGATAAGCGATGCTGGCTGGCATAGGCGGCCACGTCTTTTTGCCCGCAGAAAAACGGCAGGCTGAATTTCTCCGCCAGATCCCGGACAAAGGCCTCATCCCTTAAGGCGTCTTCCCCCCGGAGCCGGTGATTCAGGTGGGCAATGCCCAGGGTCAGGTCATGGGGCTGTTTCAGATGAAGCAGGGACAGGAGCAGGGCAACGGAATCGGGACCACCGGATACGGCAGCCAGAACAGAATCCTTTGGTTCCATCATATTGAATTCACAAACCGTAGACGCAACGGAGCGATGGAATTTTTTTTTCAGGTCGGCTTTCTCCATGATTCAACAGGCAAACAAAGGGTGACGGATTTTAGGCAGGAACCCTGCTGCCCGCCCCTTTTCAAAAAAGGTCAGGATGGCCTCTTCCCCAGCTTTTCCGATATCCCTGGAAAATTCATTGACATAGAGCCGGATATGCTGCCGGATAACGGTTTCATCCAGCTCCTGCGAATGGGTCCGGATATAATCATGGGCCAGGCCGGGGTGCATAAAGGCATGGTCAATGCTTTGCCCGATGAGTTCCTGAATCTCACAGGCCGCTGCCGGGTCCAGATCCCGTTTCACGGCGATGCAGCCCAGGGGAATGGGGAGAGAGGTTTTCTTTTCCCACCACTCCCCGAGGTCGGCCTTCATCTCAAGGCCCAGGGAGGGATAGACAAACCGGCCCTCATGGATGACCACGCCGAAATCCGCCTGTTTTTCAACAACGGCTGGCATGATGCCGTCAAAGGGCATGGGAAGAAGGGAAACCGTTTGGCCGGGGAAAAGGTCGTCCATATAAAACCGGAACAAGAGGCAGGCCGTGGTCTCCATGCCGGGGACGGCGATCACAGGGGTTTTTGTATCCTCCAGGGACCGTCCCGGAAGGGAGACCAGAAGGGGGCCGCAACCCAGCCCCAGGGCAGATCCGGTCCGGAGCAGGGCATAGGAATCCGTGAGGCGGCCAAAGGCGGCAAAGGAGAGCTTTGTGATATCGTGAACTCCTTTTTTTGCCCGCTGGTTCAGAGTTTCCACATCCTCAAGTACAATGTCAAAACCATAGCCGCGAAGATCGATCAATTGCCGGGCTACGGCCTTGAAGATAAAAGTATCGTTGGGACAGGGGGAATAGGCCAGGCCGTATGTTTTGTCGGATTTTCCGAATGATTTCATTTCTGATTCATATCAAAAGCGGGCATAGAAAATCAATTTGATTTTTTCTCGGGCCCAACTTTACCCCAATGTTGCATAACGTTTTAAAATTATGCCCCGTCATTGATAATCCCGGTCAACAGGTTCAAGTGGCGTTTTGATGGTGTCTTCTCAAAACAACGGGGCATGAAATCCTCCGCTCCTTTGGAATCGTGTCCATTGCCCGGGCCGTCTGCTCATGGGGGAATATCCTGCCCCTTAATTTTTTTCGCTTTCAATCACCGAGCGAACGGTGCAATACCGGTTCCCGCTGAGGCGGCCCAGGATGTCCAGACCCTGCCAGTCTACTTCTCTGCTGGCCTTTAACAGATCCTTTCACAATTGCCGAACACTCTCAGCCTAAGTACGGAAGGGGTGCGGCGAAACATCAGATATTCCAAACAATGGATTCCATTCTTTTTCCAATTTTTCCAAGGGTGGCAATCAAGCCTTTTTCATCGGGCAGATCACCCATCACCAAGTCTTTGAATATGGTCCGGTAGGTATTTCGGATACGATTCCAGGTCGTTTCCGGTTCCTCAAAAATCATGGCCTTATAAGGGTGGGGGTTCAACCATTCATTGTCATTCCTGTAGCTGATGAAATCATCTTTCCCAACTTTTTGAAGCATATGGGAAAATTCATCACTGTTAAAAAATGACGCAACCGTTCCATTGCCCAGCATAAGGTGAAGGTCATAGATATGCCTGATTTTATTGGATAAGGCCGCATACGGGTCCTCCATTCGTGAAAACCTGACAAGGCCCATTATTTTTTCACAAAAGGTCCGTTCAACACTCAGGGCCTTGACATTAAATGCTTTCATGCCATAAGTTTCGATTAAGGCCTCCTGACCGGCAAGCTCCATGATATCCAAAATATAGCTGCCGATTTTTTCAATCGTGAACGGCTCATAATTCCCAAGCCAGTTGGCCTCAATGACCAGTTGCTCCCTTACCTGTCCGAAATTGCCTGAAAAAACCCGGTTATAGGGGTGAACCGTTTTCCGGATATTCCCTTTTTTATTGGTCAGCCCCTCTATCCGGGTTTCCGGCAGCACTGTTTCCACAATTTTGCTGATTCGCCGGATCCTGGTTTTCAACTGGTTGTCGGTTTCCCCCTCAGCTCTCAGGACAACCAGATCAATATCCTCGGAAAACCTCCGGATCAATTGCAGGCATTTTGAAAGACAGGTCCCGCCTTTGAAAACGACTTGATCTGCTATATCTGAATGGAAGATCGCGTGCAGCACCATGGTGATCCAATAATCTTTTTCCACATAGATTTCCGGGATCCCGAACCGCTGGGAAGCAGCCAGAATTGCATCTTTGAAAACCTCTGTATTTTCATGCAGGTTCAATCTATCGAATATTCCATTTTTCAGCCGTTGGCAGGATGTCCGGGGTTATGCCCAGATCATAGATTGTCAATGGATTCAGGCTTTGGGCCAACGGTTCCAGATCCATGCCCGCAGACAGTTTTTCCAATAATGCCCCTAGGAGTGCCCGGGTCCGGGGCGGATAGTCGAGCCCGTAACGGACAATCTGCCGCCGCTCCTTCTTTTTCAGGGATGCCAGGGCGGTCCCAATCTGTTTTACAGCGGTTTTTTTATCCAGATCCGGGATCTGTTTAAAATCTTTTAACGCATCCAGGATTTCCAGCAGACGATAATTTTCATCCGTCACATCCACATAGCTTTTGACCCGCCGGACGTTGATATTCCCTATCCGGGTCCGGATTTCCTTGAGTTTGCTTGCTACCCTGATGTCTCCCGGAACCTGGGTGGTTAATCCCATGCGGTTATACAATGCCGTGCCCGTGATATAGGCAATCCTGTTTTCCCCGGCAAACAGATAGGGCCGGAGCCGTTCCTCTTCGCCGGGCGTCAGTTCCCCGAATAGGGTTTTCTTGGGTTTGTAAAAAACACCAACGCCCATCCGTTTTATGATCTTTCCGGCGATCAGCCGCTCAATGGCTTTGGCCGCAGCCCCATACTCGTTGTTTGAAATGCCCAGTTGCTGATATTTAAATGTTGCCCCCACCGGCATTTCAGCGATTTTTTGGTTTATTTTTTCAGAGACTTTCATGAAATTACCCTTGTCTTTGATTATGGAGAAGGATAAATTGGGATCGATATTTTGTCAAGTATTTTCCGGATAATACTTGACAAAATTCCTGAAAAGGAAACATCGAGAAAAAGGGCCCTGATTTTCCCGGAATCCACTAATTTGGACAATAATTTGAAATTATTCTGTTCGAACCGGATTCTGCCAGCAATGCAAGCCGGGTGAATTTTCAGTTGTTCAGCCAATTCAAGCACATTCTTTTTGTAGGAGTTGACTTTGCAGCGGCGCTTGATTTTCTAGGCATAGTGCCAAGAACTATATTTTATATAGAATATTTTGTCAACTAAGCACTAGTACTACCTTGAAAGGGCTGCCTGCTTAAACCTATCGGAGTCAGATATATTAT
>CAZAHK010000055.1:0-22904 GCA_964484555.1 uncultured Desulfobacula sp. | reverse complement strand
GCAATCAAAATCATTGCAATAAAATTGTAACAAAAAGCTTAGAGATCTATATAAAACGAAATGTTGAAAATCTTTTTATGGGAAATCTTACAAAAGAATATCTGGATCAAATTGTAAAGATAGACGGCATTGAACACTTAAATGCTGCCTTGGAGAATAAAAAAGGCGTCATCATTCAATTGGCTCATTTCGGGTCTTTCATGACGATTTTACCGACACTGGCGTTTAAGGGATTTGTCATAAACCAGATTGTAGGGAAACCAGACGTAACTCGACCGGTTTTAAAGTGGATGTATGACACTAAAGTAAAAGAAAATAGTGGCCTGCCGATCAAATTTCTGCATGTTGATCGGTCTGTCAGGCCTGTAATAAAAGCATTGAAAAACAATGAACTGGTCGCCATTGCTTTGGATGGAAGAGAAGGCAAGGACTGGGTGACTATCCCATTTTTAGGGAGACAAGCCAATCTTTCACCCGGACCTGTCAGGATTGCAGCATTAACCGGGACTTCAATCCTGCCGACATTTATCATCAGGGAACCTGACGACACTCATCGGCTTATCATAGAAAAGCCTTTTATTCTGGAGACTTACAATAACAATGAAAAATTTATTACAACCAATATGATAAGACTGACAAAAATATTCGAAGATTATATCCAAAAATATCCATGTCATTTTGTAATGACAATTGCTTCCATCAAAAGAAATGAGAAGAAAAATACAGGCGGAAAATCCTTATTCTCAATATAGGACCACAGGGGAATATGAGAGGGTAAATATATTCACTTTTTAAAGGCAGTGAAATGAAAACAGTAAAATCAAAACTTTTTGTTTTAGTAGTATTGATATGTGTTCTTTTTTGGGGCCCGATGATTATTGAAACATCCTTTGCCCAACCCAATAGCAAAAACATACATTCAGCGGAATTAAGAAACAGCATTAGAAAATTTAAAACCTTATTACAACGGCATACACAAGAAGCAGTTGATGAGGGTATTGATATGGACAGGGTCAGGGAACTTGATCGGAAATCAAAAAATGCTGCCAGGGAAGGTCGTATTGAAGATGCAGTGGGGTTTCTTGAGCAGGCAATTTCAATATTGGAAAAAACTCCGGATTTACTGGAAAGAAAAAAAATGCTATCTCAAAAATCCCCTGGTACAGCCCGGGAGATGGCACAAAGGCAATTATCATCGCAGGATGTTTTGCGGGATATTAAAAATAACCAAGCCTTGGTCTATTTTGATTCGCCATTTGGTTTTATTGAAGATGTTACCCATGAACCGTATCTGGGTGAATTAAATGTTCATTGGATAAGGGGAACCCAGGCCGCCAAGTGGGATTGGATCGAAAAAAAAAGGGGGGTTTACGACTGGTCAATACCCGATCATTATTTTCTATCATCTTTTAACAATGGTATAAATACAGCCCTGGAGATAAGGGTCATCAATGATCTTTACGGTGCAACACGTGAAAACCCATATCCAGATGGGAATATGGATGCACTGTCAGATTTTGTACGAAATCTGGTCGAAAGGTATGATGGAGATGGCATTGATGATGCTCCGGGCAGTCCGGTCATAAAACTGTACCAGTTTATTCATGAGTTGGCCCCTCCCCTTCCAAAGGATCATGGGAACAAAAACCGAAAGGAATATTATCGATCCAATGTTGAGCACTATATCAAATTGTTCCATGTTATCTACAAAGCAATGAAAGCGGCCTGCCCTGATGCAAAACTGATGCTGGCCGGTACAACCAAAATTGCTGATTTTTCATTCAAGGGAGATACGATTCAATACCCTGATGGAATGAACTCGTTCGTTCCATTAGACGAGGATGGGTTTTTTGTTAAGGTTTTAAGGGGGCTTGACAGGTCGTACACTGATATTGCCATTGATTATCATATTTGGGTCAAGGCAAAAGGGGCAGGATACAAAATGCATCAAAATTTTATAAGTGAAATAAGAAACTGTTATAAAAGACTTGGCTACGAGGACATTGATATAATGTCCATGGAGGCTGGAACAACGGACCATATGGACGGGGCAACGGAAAAAGACCAGGCCATCTCTGTGGTAAAGATATATGTATCAAGTCTGGCGCTAGGCCAAAAAAAGTTATTTTGGACCACTGTGTATGAATACGATTGGAGCCAGGAAGATACTTCGATTTTTGATTTCACAGGTTTGATTAACAATGAGCGCAATACGGACGGTAAGTCCCATAAAAAATTGGCGTTTTTTACCTACAAATTGATGGTGGAAAAATTGGAGGGCACTGCCTGGGACAAGATTGAAACAATTGTTGATGGAACCGATAATGTTTATATGTATCGGTTTACAGAAAAGGGGAGCCAAAAATCAGTCTATGTTGTGTGGTGGGATCGTTTTGATAAAAGCTCATTTTCTGAAAGCGCATCCAAAAGTGTTACCCTGGATATAATGAAGACCGATAGAATAAGGATTACGGATAGTATTACAGATGCAGCCGGAATCAGGATGATCTGGGAGAAAGCGGTTGACAATGGGAAAGTCGAGCTATCATTAAATGGAACCCCTTTGTTCATCGAGCCTGTGAATTGATTAAAATATAATGAAGAATAACGCTGGGGTTTTGTGGGTACTGAAATGGAGTGGTCTCATACTGGGGCAAATACTGTGCGGGGTATTGGTATTGGTATTCCCCTTATATGAAGTCGTCGGTTTTTCTTTATTCATATGCCTAAGTGTGGCAGCCTGTTTAGCGCACAAATGGGCATTATATCTGCTTTTGGTGTTTGTTTACGTTCTGCAGGACTTTGCAGGGTTTATGGTCCATGTTCCTGGAATCACGGATCGAAATCTTATCCCTTTCTATTTTCCGTATTTGATCGTCATTGCCAGCTCTTTTTTTATTATCAGGAGCATGAAACCGGCTTCGGAGCAAAATGGGCCAAAGTTAATGAATTCCATGAATATTCCGATCGTTGTCCTTTTAGCTTATATTGCATTAAGTTTGATTTGGATTCGCCCCTTTTCATACCACCTCGTCATGTTCTTTACCTTTGGTCTCAATATGATTATCTTTTATCTGTTTTTTCATTCAGTAGCAGAAGAGACTTTTCACCAAAAGTTGATGTACCTTTGGGTATTTTTGGGTATTTTTTTATCATTTGTTACCTTAGGCTCCTTTTGGCAGGAATCCATCAAAACAGAACATGAAATTTTCCCGTGGCTGAGCCTTAATTTTTATATGGAACAGACAATGCCAGATCGTGCAAATGCCTTCGCCCATCCCAACAACAGCTCTCTTACATTGAATCTGGCCAGCTTTGTAACCTTTGGCTTATTTTTATTTGAAACCATAAAGGTGAAAAAATGGTTTTTTTTCTTATCCCTTTGTTTCATCATCTTTGCTAATTTTACGACCCAATCCAAAGCAGGCTTTGGGTCATTTTTTTTAATGAGCAATGCGTTGATCGTCTTCAGTTCAAAGCTAAGGGGTAAAAAAATAAGAAGTGTGGTTTTTTTTAACCTTTTACTGATAGTGATCGTGCTCTGCTCCAACTTATTTATTATGGGGGTGGAGGGAAAATCACAACGTTACCTGAAGGTCAGCGGGACCGGTGGTTCGGAAAACTCCTTGAGTCTCAGGGTAGAGAAATGGGAGGCTGGGCTTAGGGAGATGAAAAAAGGGATGAGAATGATCACGGGATTGGGAATTGGCGGTTATACATATGAAACTGAAATCGTTCACCCCCATTCAATCTATCTGGCTTTTTTTTACGATTTCGGTCTGGTTGGCATCCTATTTCTATCGGGCACGGGCATCATTCTGCTCAGGAACTTTGGGGTGATAGAAATGGGCAAACAGATACTTTATACTCAGGAAACTTACCTGCAAATCATGTCTTTGGCTTTTTTTTGCGGTTTAGGTGCCATAGCAATACACGGTACCATCGATATTACCTATTTTCGGGGCACCTTATGGATGTTTCTGGGATTAGCGATGACGACCTTCCGGATGACCCGGTTGGAATTACTTAAAACAAGAGGAAAAATAAAGAATGATACCAGTGGCTGAACAAATGAACACAAAAATAATGACAATCGGCATTGATGGCGCCACATTAGATATCATTAGGCCACTTATTAAAAAAGGGAAACTGCCCAATATTGCTCGCTTAGTAGAGAATGGTGTTTCCGGAAAAATAGCAAGTACCATGCCCCCGATCTCAGGTCCTGCATGGACAACGATTCAAACAGGATTAAATCCGGGAAAACACGGGTTGTATGATTTTTTCCGAAATATTCCTGAGCACTACAGCCGTACCATAATAAATAGTACCTTTCTCTCTGCAAAGACATTCTGGGAGATCCTTTCTGACAATGGATATACTATCGGTATTGTGAATATGCTGTTTACCTACCCGCCAAAACCGGTGAACGGGTTTATGGTGTCCGGGGGCCAGGTATCTGGATCTGATAAAGAATATACATTTCCCGGTTCGCTGAAACAGGAAATACTTCAGATGGAACCTGGTTATAAGTTAGACCCTTTTGAACGGATATCCCAGACTAAAAAATTCTTAGACGGTATTCCGGCTCATCTATATCGCCAGGAACGTATCCATTGTCATCTTTTGAAAAAATATTCGCCTGATTTTTTTATCAATTATTTTCCAATTCCCGATATCATCCACCATACGTTTTGGAAACACATGGACCCGTTGCATCCGCTCCATAACGAAAAAAAAGCAAGACAATATTTGCCGTTGATAGAGACCTGTTATGAAACCCTGGACAAGATTATTGGAAACCGGATGGAAATGATGGATGAGAATGGGGTCATTATCGTTATCTCCGATCATGGGGGGGGGCCACTTCATAAATTTGTTCAATTAAACAAGTGGCTTCAGGATGAGGGTTTGATGTCATTGGAATCCGGCCATCAAAATAAAAATCATTCATTTTTAAAGTTTATTGGTAAATTAAAGAAAAAATTCATTGATTTTAGCGCTCCCTACGATACCATCGGCCTTCGACACTGGATGGGAAATTTTTCAAGGGAGAAAAGGCGGTCTTTTGTGATGAGTAATATCATTGATTGGAGCAAGACAAAAGCCTATGCCGGGCGGCCTGGGGAACAGGGAATTCATTGCAATCTTCAAGGCCGAGAAAAGTATGGAATTGTCGCACCTGGAAAAGAATATGAAAAAGTGCGGGATGATATAATTGAAGGCTTATCCTTACTTAGAGATCCTGAATCCGGGGACAAAATTTTTGATAACGTATTTAAGCGTGAAGAAATTTATGAAGGCCCGTTTGTTTCGAATGCGCCTGATATTATTTTTGATTTTGGAGACGCTCCCTATCAATCAGGAGATGCATTGCTGGCAGATAGGTTGTTTCAAAATGTCACCGAGGGCAGCGTTAACGGTAAGCATCGTCAGAACGGGGTCCTGTTTGTCCATGGCAAAGGTATAAAAAAAGAAAGCAAGATCAAGGGGGCACGGCTCTGCGATTATGCCCCCACAGTTTTGCATCTTATGGGAATACCCATTCCACACGAAATGGATGGGAAGGTCCTTGTTGACATATTTGAACCGGCTTTTATGGAAAAGAATCCGGTGAAATATAAAAATACTCCTGTGGTTAATCCTGACTCCAATTCGGGTGAAGGCCGTTTTACGCCGGAAGAAAGTGAAAGTATTACAGAGAGGTTAAAGTCTCTGGGGTATTTATAATTGATTTTCCATAGCGTTTTTTAAAAACACCAAATTAAAGGAAAGCATAATTAAATGATGGACCATAAAGATCGACACGATATCATAATGATTGAAATAGATGGTTTGACATGGGATATATTAAACCCAATGCTCAAAAATCAACAGCTTCCCAATTTGGCCAAAGTTATTGCAAATGGTAGCAGCGGTATTCTAAGATCCATGTCTCCCCCGTTGTCTCCTATGATCTGGACATCCATTGTTTCTGGAAAAGGACCTCATAAACATGGGGTCAATAATTTTTCGGTTACAGCCCACTCAGTCAAGTGCAAAAGAATTTGGGATATATTTACGGAAAAAGGGTTACGATGCGGAACCTTTTCCCATCTTTTGACATGGCCTCCCCTCAAGCTGGACTGTTTCTGCGTACCTGGAATGTTGGCCCACGGCACAGAAACCGTCCCGCCTGAATTGTCATTTATCAAGCAGCTTGCAATGGATGAAAAAATAGGAAAAGACCGTAGTTTAAAAAAATATTTTAAGCATTTTTTTAAAGGATTGCGGTATGGAATTAAACTGAGTACTTTTTTTTCCATTGTTGCATATCTGGTGAAGAGCAAGATGAGAAGATTCAGTTATAAAGAAGCATTTTTTAAAAAACGAGGGCTTGCTGCACAAATGAACAGTGATCTTTTCAGGCGTCTGTATCAAAAGACAAGGCCTGATTTTTCCATATTTTACACCAATTTTATTGATGCGTGCTGCCACCAATTCTGGAAGTACTTGGAGTCGGACAAATTTGAGGATGTTTCTCCTGACGAAATCAATCAATTCAAGCAGATTATTCCATCTGCTTATAGACACATGGATGGAATTGTCGGTGAATTGTTAAATCAAACAAATGAAAACACTACAGTGATTATTTTGTCCGACCACGGGTTTCAGGCGGCTTTGGGTTCAGAGAACATGCCCAATTGTATCATTCAAAGCAGCAAACTACTTGATTTCATGGGCATTAAAGATCAGGTTGTCGCCACAAATCTGGCATTGATGGCCTATCTTCGTGTTAAGGATACCCACTCGGAAAAACAGGATCAAATAATGGCCATGGCCAAAAATATTCGGGTAATGGAAGCGGATGCGCTTTTGTTTGACGTGGACACAGACGATTTGGGGAACATTGTGTTGAGAGTAGCGGAAAAACCGTACATTGCACTAAGCACCTCTTCTTTAAAAGGCAAGACAGTTTCATTGAACGGTTCCTTGTTAAAATACGAAGAACTTGTCAGAGAAGGGGATACTAAAATATCGGGTACCCATCACCTGGACGGAGCGTTCATGATCATGGGGCCAAACATTCGAAAGGGTTTCCAGGTCAGCGATGCCCATGTGTTAGATATTACACCCACTCTTTTGGCCTTAAAAGGAATGCCCGTAGCCATGGATATGGACGGTAAAGTTTTGACAACGGTCATTAATGAGCAATTTATTCAGCAAAACCCCATCACCTACATTGAGACCTATGAATCGGATCTTTTAGATACAGACAAAGAAAACTTTGTTTTTGAAAAAGATGAAAAGGTCATGCAGCAGCTAAAGGACTTGGGTTATATAGAATAAAATGGATTCTTCTCCCTCCATAGTTGTCAAGAATTTTGTGATTGTCCTTTCTTCAAAAGTATCGGAATTATTATCCGGAGTTATTTTGGTCATGCTGGCAGCTCGGTATCTTGGTGTGAAAGATTTTGGTGTATACGCTTTTATCAAAGTGATAGGGATGACCCTGTCCCCCATTATAACTTTTGGTGTGTTGCGGATTTTAATACGGGAGATATCCGTAAAAAAGGAAAAAGCCACTCTTCTGGTGTGTTCAGGATTGATGGTAAATACCCTCATGCTAATTGTGGTGAGCATGATTGCGTTTATTGTTGCACAGATTTTTGATTTAACAACAACCATTCTTTTAATTTCCCTTTATCTGACGCTTTTGTCCCAGGCGTTGATGGTTATGACCAATACTGTTGGTTCTGTTTTCATTGCCTATGAAAAGATGGCATATGATTTTTTTGTCACTATTGTTGTCCGTATAGCAGGTCTTTTTTTTTTTGGGATTGCCATTTTTTGTGATGTCGGCTTAATAGGGCTTTTCTTTTCCCTGGTAGTTGCCGATTTGCTGGGATTAATCATCGCAATAATACTTTTGTCCTGCAGGTTTTCTGAGTTTAAATGGTCTCTGGATTTTCAATATCTATCCTATTTATTCAAAGAGTGTTACCTGCTGGCAGCATCAAGTTTTTTAAGCTTGGCCTATACGCACATCAATGTGTTTTTGTTGAAACTTTTTTGGAATACGACTCAGATTTCCCTATTTCAGGCACCCCAACGAATTATCCAGCCATTGCTGTTGATTCCCCGATCATTTTCACTCGCCTTTGTTCCAGTTTTTTCCCGTATGGCGGACAGAGGCGAACCCTATTCAGACCTGAAAAATGCCTACCACAGAACCGCAAAATATATTTTGATTTTCATTTTTCCCCTTTGTGTGTTCGGCACGGCCTATGCGCCATGGATTATTTCGATAGTGTTAGGAAATGCATTTTCAGAGGCAATTTTTCCCTTTCAAATACTCGTATGGACCCTTGTCCCACTTTTTATAAACATATTTTTAGATTTTATTTTAATCTCCATGAGACAGCAAAATGTATTGGTTGTCGGTAATGGATTGTCCCTTGGGGTAAGTTTTACGATAGGCCTTTTACTTGTGCAAAAATATGGGTATTTAGGCGCCTGTTGGGCAACCTTGCTTTCCCATGGTGTGCTGGTGACGTGTAATTATTATTTTGTATCAAAATGCCTGGGGTTACTGCCGGCGTATCGGGTTATCCTTCCACCGGCAATCGCCTCCAGTGCTATGGGGGCAATGCTGATAGGATATTCAAATACCATTCATATCATATTATTAAGTATCGGTGCAGCCGGCGCATACATGGGGCTGATTTTTTTGATGAAAGGCATTACCCGGGAAGAACTTGTTTTTTTAAAACAGGCCGTTTTGCTGAATATTAAAAAAAGGTGCTGGCAGTCAGGTCCTGTCCCCAAAAATACAAAAGGAGAATGATGTTTCATGCGTGCCCATAAAAATGTTGCAAAGGATATTGGAAGAGTGATTTTCTGGTTCCCGGTGCGCTGGTGTGTCCAGTTAATGCCCTTTTCTCTTGTTTATTCTATGGGAACATTCCTGGGGCTCCTGGATTATTATTTTTCAGGGAAAAAGTGCATACAATCGATGAAAACCAATCTCATGGATACACTGGGATACAGCCGGCAGACAGCAGATAAAATCATAAGACAGAGCCTTCAACATCACAGCAGAAATGTGTTGGAGTTGATAAAATATCCCCAGATAAACGCCCGGAATATGTCGGATGTGATTGAGTTTGAAGGAATAGAACACCTGGATAAGGCCCTTGAAAAAGGAAAAGGTGTGATCATGATGACCGGGCACTTTGGTGCAAAACAGATACTTCAGTCCGGGTTGGGTCATCTGAACTATCCGGTGACCCAACTGAATTATCATATGCAAAGCCAAGAGTGTACATGGATCCAGAAAAACGTATCTCAACGGCAGCGGATACACATTGAAAATAAACTTCCGGTAAAATTTGTTTCTTCCCAGGGATTTTTGGGATCAGTTGTGAAATCATTAAAAAAAAATGAAATACTCCTGGTTGCCGGAGACGGAATCGGTATCAAGGAGCACATGGCCAAAGGGTATCAGCCTTTTCCCTTTTTGGGCCGGTCAATGCTTTTTCCCGTTGGCGGAGTTACCCTGGCCAAACGAACTCAGGCTTCCATACTGCCGGTTTTTGCAGTGAGAAAAAGACATCGCCATAAAATTGTAATTGAATCCCAGATTGACCCTGAACTTGAAAGGGAGGGTGCAATAAAAGCGTATATTTTTATTTTGGAAAAATATATCCGTCAAGAACCGACGTTGTGGGAATTCTGGGAGGAATTTGAACCGGGATTTCTGATCCCGGAATCCGATTAATCCCTTTGGATTCAACCGGGAAAGTGATTTTTAAATATTCCAGTCCGATGCTTAAATCAGAGATATCAGCCCAAATTTTAACAGGAGGATCAGATGAAAGTTCCTTTTATAACATTTGATGAAATTAATCCGCCCATCAAAGAAAAAGTGTTTTCCTATTTTAATGAAATTTATGATTCAGGGTATTTTATAAACAACAAATTTGTAAAAAAATTGGAAATAGAATTTTCAGCATATTGCGGCAGAAAATATGCTGTTGCATGTAATTCCGGTTTGGCAGCCCTGCATCTTGCTACAGCAGGGATAGGGCTTGGTCCGGGGGACGAGGTTATCTGCCCCACCAACACATTTGCCGCGACTGCTCTGGCCGTTCATTATACCGGGGCCACAGTAAGGTTTGCTGATGTTGACCCCAAAACCCTTAATATGGACTTGGACAGTGCAAAAAAATTGATAAATCAAAACACAAAAGCGCTGATGGCGGTTCATATGTATGGAAACCCGGTTGACATGGAAGCTTACGAGCAGTTGGGAATTCCTGTTATTGAAGATGCGGCACATGCACATGGCGGTGAGCTCAACGGTCGAAAAACAGGCAGTCTTGGTTTGATCTCCTGCTTTAGTTTCTTTCAGACAAAAAATATGGGTGGGCTAACTGATGGAGGTATTCTTCTTACAGATGATGTGGATCTTGCTGAGAAAGCCAGAATTCTTCATGATGTGGGCCAAAAAACAAAACACGATCACGTGATGATGGGGTTTAATTATAGAATGAGCGAGTTTAATGCTGCATTTCTTTTAGAAAAACTTAAAATGCTTGACACATGGAATGACATGCGAATAAAAAATGCAAACTTGTATGATGATGCGTTTAAACATCATCCAATTATAAAAACACAAGACATTCTGCCAGGAGGTAAACATGTATATCATCTATATGTTATTAGAGTGAAAGACCGGGATATCCTAAAAGAAAAACTCAATGAGGATGGCATCATTACCGAAGTTCAATATCCAGTCCCCATCCATTTGCAAAAACCATGGCTCGGGTCTGACAACTTGCCTTTGGCAGAAAAAACTGCTAACGAAATACTCTCGTTACCTGTATTTCCAGGCATATCAGAAGAAAAAATAAATTATGTTATTAAAAGGGTTCTAAAGCATGTCGAAAAATAACAATTTGAACTCACAGAAAAAATTTAAAACCTATTGGTCGGCAAATCCGTTTAAAATATACAGTCATATCCCAAAACTGCACGATTGGTATAAAGGAAAAGACATATACCCTATTTCAATTGAAATAGGGATAACATCCCAGTGTAATCACAATTGTTGCTGGTGTTCCATCAATGCAAAGGAAATTGATCGAACCAGTTATCTTGAAAATAATGTGATCGATAATTTTGTTTCAAATATTTCTGATATGGATGTCAGATCCGTGGTTATTTCTGGAAGCGGAGAACAGACACTCCATCCTTATTTCTGTGATTTCTTAAAACTACTGAAGGAAGCTGGAATTTACATTGGATTAAATACCAATGGCAGTCGTTTATCAGAAGAAATCTGTAAAACCATTGTTGATACAGTTACATGGGTAAGAGTGAGCCTTGATGCATCGTCAGAAGAGGTCAGAAAAGCTGTTCACGGTGTCAAAGATCTATATAAGGCAACCAGTGGTTTAGAAAAACTGGTGTCCTTGAAAAAAGAAACAGAATCAATGATTTCCATAGGGACACAAATGGTAGTCTGTCCGGAGAATGAGATGGAAATCGAATCCTGTGCAGAACTGTCAAAATCTATCGGAGTTGATTACCAGCAGATAAAACCAACCATTCCATTTGATTACTACTATCCTGATTTGAAAAATAAGAAAAAAATGATGTCTCAATGGTTGGAAAGAGTAAGATCCGTTGCGGATAATCTGCCGGAAAATGGATTTATGATTAATGTACGGTATGATCAGTTTCAAAATTATATTGATGGTACAGATTTACGTGAGAAGGCCCATCTTCCTTGTCTAACAAGTTTTTCTCCATATGTGGAAGCAGACGGACAGGTCTGGTATTGCGTCGATAAAAAGGGGAACAAAAATTACTGGATCGGAGATTTGAATAACTCAACTCTTATGGAGATATGGAACAATAGTCGACGAAAAGAAGTACTCGATTATGTGAATCAAAATCCGTGCGGTCATATTTGTCGTAATTCGCCTTTAAATGAATTTCTTTGGGAAATGAAAAATCCAACACCGTTTCACAGCTTTTTGTAGAGCAGTTCAAGGTAACTTTTCTATGTTTTAGGCGTGAACTTTAATTATACATCATTTTACGGTACTTACAAATCATGGCAAGCAAAATAAAGAATTTTGTTAGAACATTGTTCAGATATATATATTTTCGCATGATCAGATTTTTTGACATTCTGCTTAATTTGAATAAAAAAGATTTTTTGTTGGAAAATATTAACACCATACTGCTTGTGGAGGTTCAGGATATTGGTGATACGATTATAGCATCACCCTGCATTCGTCAAATTCGAAAACGTTTCCCTGACGCATCGATTCATATGCTGGTTCAAACAAAGTCCATTGATATGGTCAGATACAATCCTAATATTGATAATGTAATGGGAGTCAACCATATAACTTCTTATATAAAGCTTTTCCAGGTTGCAATAGAGTATCGGAAAAAAAGGTATGATATAGTCATTAACTTCAGTCCCAGCGTGCGCAACAATATGATTGCAGTTTTATGCGGGGCAAAGATCATTAGTGGATATATCAACGATTTTCATTTTCTTCCTACCAATCATCATGATCAATTGATAGAGGTTCGAGGGTTTAGTCCCTTGGAAGAAACAATCTGGTATAAAGATGAATCCCTTATATTAAGGGCCTTAAAACCTGCGGCTCCTTTTGGTATCGACCTTTCAGACTGTATTGATACAGAATTGTTTCTTCCTGAAACCGTTCAAAAAGAATCAGATGAATTTTTCAATAAACACCATATAAAACCAGAAGAACTCCTGGCAGGTCTACATCCGGTATGTCTTAATCCGTTTCGAAATTGGCCACCTGAAAAATTTGCAGAACTTGGCGATAGATTGATTGAGCATTATAGTGATATAAAAATATGGCTCATCGGCACAGATGCTGATAAAAAAACATTGGATATCATTTATAATGCGATGAAACATACAGACAAGGTGATTTATGATACCAGCTTGTCACTGATTAAAGCAGCAGTAATCATTTCCAGATGTAATGTTCTTGTGGGGATGGACTCTTGTCCTTCAGATATTTCAGGTGCCTTGGGAACGCCTACTGTTCACATGCACGGACCAACAGCAGCAGATATCACAGGTCCGGGGGGCAGAAAAAATTATCCTGTAATGGCAAACGTTCCATGCAGTCCCTGTGGTTTGAATGTGCATATCTGCCTGCATGACAAAAGATGTATGCGGGAAATAACAGTCGAACAGGTATTTGAAGCCACAATATGTGCCATTGATAAATACAGAAACCAATAATACATTTAGTAAATGGCACTTGTCTTTTGAGCATGGAGAAAAAAGAAATGGCTTTCAGATTTGATATTATTTCATGTAGTACGTTTACAGAAATAAGAGAGACGCTTGCAAAAACACTTAAAAGGTATAAAGACCTTCTGCCCCGGGCAAAAAACGATTTGATCCTGCTTAAACCCAACCTGAACTCCAATATGAATTCTCTTACAGGGAATACAACGGACTTGAGGGTTCTAAGCTCGGTGATTCTGTTTCTAAAGGATGAAGGCCACACGAACATCATGATTGGTGAAGGTACAAACAGTGGCTTTTATCGAAATAACATCAGCGTTATCTCACGTCTTGGAGTTGATAGACTTGCTAAGTATTTTGGTGTGAAAATTAAAGATTTGAACTATTCAGACCTCCATGAAATTGATTTTGACCAGGGGATGAAAGCTCACGTGGCAAAGGAGGTAGTCGATGCACGGATGCTGATCAACCTGCCGAAATTGAAAACTCATTTTGAAAATGGCATGACCGCATGTTTGAAAAATCTCATGGGATGTCTGGTTGGCCAGGAAAATAAAAAAAAGGTACATGATAACCTGGCAGAAAATATTCTAAGAATAAATAATGCTGTAAAACCACACCTTCACATTGTAGACGCCCTTATCGCAATGGAGGGGTTGGGACCGACAAAGGGTGTTCCTGTCCGGATGGACCAAATTGTGATAGGAACCGATCCATATTTGATCGATCTGGTTTGCGCTAATATGGCAAGGTTTGATTACAAAAAAGTCAGGACACTTGAACTAGCGGAGAAAAAAGGAATTTTGACATGGGATTATTTCAAATTTGCTGATTCGATCAATCTTCCGGAAAACCGGAAAAAATTTGCTCCGCCAAAAGCAAGTCCACTTGCCAGGTTCATCCACAGCCCCAAAAGACAAAAATTTTTTCTTAAAATCAGGAATACCGCATTTTTTTCGTACCTTGCATCCACTGATTGGTTTGGAAAACTTTTGTTTCTGACAGATTTACGTCAGGATGTTTTTCTTTCAGAGGAGATGACGTGTGAGGATCTGAAAATTGATAGAAAACTCTGTAATGATTGCGGTGTCTGCAAAGATGTATGCCCTTTGGAACTGGATCTTCCAAATGATCTGGAACTGGAGAACGGATGCATTGAATGCATGTATTGTTATTCTGTCTGCCCAAAGCATGCCATAAATTTTCAGGGAAAACTGGGGTTTTTTGGCGAACAATTAAAACAATATGATCAAGTGATACGCAAACTTTATGAAAATAAATACATCAAGGATTGATTATGTGGGATTTGCAGCAAATTGTAAAAAAATTTACACCAAATAAAAAACCAATTTTTATTGTATCCGGGCTTCCTCGTTCCGGTACCTCAATGATGATGAAAATGTTTGAAGCCGGTGGAATTTCACCTTTCATTGATCATGTCAGAATGCCGGATGAGGACAATCCAAAAGGCTACTATGAGTTGGAGCGTGTAAAGCAGCTTGCAAAAGACAATAAATGGATGCATGAAGCTAAAGGAAAGGTTGTTAAAGTGATTTCCATGCTTTTGTATCATTTGCCGTCCATGTATGAATATAAAGTGGTTTTCATGCAAAGAAACATGGATGAAATTCTTGCGTCCCAAACCGCTATGCTGGTTAGAAATGGAAAAAACAACAGCGTTATTTCAGATGAAGAACTTGCAGAAAAATTTTCCAGGCACCTGAAAGATATCAAGGCATGGCTGAAACAGCAGCAAAATATTGAAGTTTTGTATGTAAGCTACAATGAACTTCTTGATGCTCCCCATAAGAATGTGATTAAAATTTCAAATTTTTCGAATCAACTTCTTGATGATGAAAAAATGATTGAAGTAATTGATGCCCGGCTTCATCGTCAGAGACGGGGACTATAAATTTTATAATGGTGTATGCATTGTTTAAACATCAAAAATCAAAAAACAGGGAGGAGAAGTAATAATGAAAAAAATTACATTGTTCCGTTATGCCCGTTTGATTTTCATCACACTGTTCTTGGCGGGTGTTTTTTTTCTGTATGGCTGTACGACGTTTGGAACGTTTTCAAGTTTAAAGCAAAATATAAGCACTAACAATGAAGTGCGTGAGCTTCTTGGTGAACCCGAACAAATTCGTTCGGAAGAAGACCATGATATATGGAAATATACCTTTGTCGAACCTTCCAAGAGAACATCATCATCAATATCACAAAAAGTCCTGGAGACAGAGATCTCTTTTCGAGATGGTGTCATGACAGATTATCAGATCATTGTTGTCAATAAAACAATACCTGAAAATGAGAGAAGAAATCCCATAGAAGACAATATGAGGCCCGGAATTCGACAGGGCATGCAACCGGGGGTAGGGCCGAATACCCAGAAACTTGATCCCAAAGCACGCCGTTTTCTGGAAAGATATGACACCAATAAAGACGGGCAGATTACTAAACCTGAATATATCGGACCTCCAAAATTGTTTATCCTTCTTGATTCAAATCATAACAGCATCATTGATTTTTTCGAATTAAACAATTTCTTCAGAGAGCGCTGATCTGTTTTTGTTTTTCAGATGCTGAGATGCTAACAGCCATGCCCTGCCGGGCACAACAAATGATTAAAGAATTCGGTGCCTTGTACCGTTCTTTCATATAAAAAATAATATATAAAAAATTTTTATGGAGCAACATATATGTTTAATAATAAAAAGATTATCAATATGATGTTGATTCTTATGTTAATATTAACTTTTTGTATGTCCTGCAGTAAAAGGATTCCGGTGACACATCCTGTTCCAGATAAAAAATGCGCTCCCGGAATGGTTTGGATCCCGGCGCATTATGCGCCATCCGGTATTTGGGTTCCCGGGCATTGTGCATCAAATTACTAGTATGGAATTTTCCATAATAGTTCCGGCATATAATGCTGAGAAAACCATTGATTTCTGTCTTCATGCCCTCTTTTCCCAGTCGGTTTCCAGGGATAAGTATGAAGTCATACTGGTGGATGATGGATCTACCGATGCAACGGCCAGTATCGTTTCCAGTTATCCGGTTGTTTACCATCTTCAGGAGAACAAGGGGCCAGCGGCTGCCAGAAACCAGGGTGCTTTTCTGGCTGAGGGAGACATCATCCTGTTCACCGATGCCGACTGCGTCCCGGATCATCACTGGATTGAACAAATGGCTGCCCCGTTCATGAAGGAGGATCAGGTCTCTGGAGTCAAAGGGGCTTATCGGACCAGACAGACATTACTCACGGCCCGATTTGCCCAGGCTGAGTTTGAAGATCGGTTCGATCTGTTGCAGAAATCCCGTTTTATCGATATGGTGGACACGTATTCCGCGGCCTTCAAAAAAGAGATTTTTCTGGAGGTCGGCGGGTTTGACCCTTCCTTCCCCGTAGCCAACAATGAAGATACTGAACTGTCCTATCGCCTGGTATCCATGGGGCATCGGCTGGTCTTCAATCCCCTTGCCGTTGTCTATCACACCCACCCGGATACCCTGAAAAAATATCTCAGGATCAAGTTCTGGAGGGGCTATTGGCGGATGGTGGTTTATGCCCGATATCCTGGTAAAGCCATTAAAGACACATACACCCCGACCGTTATCAAAATCCAGACCCTGTTGCTGCTGGCAACCATGGGATTTATGCCTGCGGGCGTTATATTGAGTAGCATTTCACCCTATTTTTTTCTTTTATTCCCGGCCGGAGCAGTGCTCACCTCCCTTCCCTTTTCCGCCAAGGTGTTCCGGACTGATAGGATCCTGGGCCTGCTATCGCCGGTTTATTGCCTGCTTCGGGCCTTTGTTTTTGCGGGCGGCACCGCCTGGGGAGTCCTGTGTATGGCGTTTGACAAAATTTGTTCAATCCGATTCGGGAATTCATCGAAAAACAGTTGACCAAAACTTTTTTATGACATAATACATTAAAAATAAGGGCGATTGCTCAAACACAACACAAGGGAAACAATCATGTCAACTGATACCACGCCTTTAGAAGACTTGCGCAGGCTGATGTCTGAGGTGAACGCTCATATCCTTGAGGAACTGAATCGGTTTTTTGAGATTTCCAAACAGATTGGCAAAGAAAAAGACCGTCTCGGGTTGCCCCATTTCAGTCCGGAGCGGGAATCCGAGATGCTGATTGATATTCAACTCAGAAACAAGGGACCAATATCCCAGAAGATCGCCACGGATATATTCAAGACCATTTTCAAAGCATCGGTGGACGATATGGGGATTCGGACCCGTAAACGCCTGAATATCAGTCGAGGCGGGTCCGGACAGGATCAGGTGATCAGCCTTAAAGGAATTGCCATCGGCGGCGGATCGCCTGTGATTATGGCCGGGCCCTGCGCAGTTGAAAGCGAAGAGCAGATTGACAAAACAGCCGCCTTTCTTCATGATCTGGGCGTCCGGATTCTGAGGGGCGGGGCTTTTAAACCCAGGTCGTCGCCTTACAGTTTTCAGGGACTGGAAATTGAGGCGTTGAAGATGCTCCGGCGTGCGGCCGACCGATACGGTATGGTGGTGATTACGGAAGTCCTGGATACAGATACCCTGCCGGAGGTTGAGGAATATGCCGACATCCTTCAGATCGGTACACGGAACATGCATAATTATTCCCTTTTGAAACGGCTCGGTAAAAGCAGCAAACCCATCTTTCTTAAGCGTGGATTGATGTCCACCATTGAGGAATTCATCCTGGCGGCGGAATATATCTATCTGGGCGGCAACCCTCAGATTATTCTATGTGAACGCGGGATCCGTACGTTTGAGACCCAGACCCGAAATACCCTGGATATTTCTGCGGTCCCTATTTTAAAAAAGGAAACCGTCCTGCCCGTCATTGTGGATATCAGCCATAGCACGGGACGAAAAGACATTGCCGTACCCATGGCCCGGGCCGCCCTGTCCGCCGGAGCGGACGGCATCATGGTGGAAGCTCATATCAACCCGCTGACGGCATTGTCCGATGCCAATCAGCAGTTGGATCCGGAAGAAATGAAGCAATTTTTGTCCCAGGTTCCTGAACTGGTAAGCCATCCATCTGTTCAGCAGTGAACTCAAAAGCCCATTTTTTCTGCTATGAAAGCCTGTGGATTGACGGAGTTCGCTTCCTGGACGCCTTCCTGGCCATGTCTATTTTCTGCGGGCTGATTTATTTCCATATGGAAAATCTGGAAG
This sequence comes from uncultured Desulfobacula sp., assembly GCA_964484555.1. GTDB lineage: Bacteria > Desulfobacterota > Desulfobacteria > Desulfobacterales > Desulfobacteraceae > Desulfobacula. The sequence continues at coordinate 4,405 of CAZAHK010000055.1, read as the reverse complement.
CTTTTCAGATCTGGAAAACAGGGGGCATTATTTTCATGTTTACCCTGATTTTTTTTCATTTGCATAAAATCTACCGTTCTTTCCGGTTTTCCAGCCTGAGATATGAAATCCATGAAGTTTTTTCCGCTTGTTTCTCTCTGTTCTTTGTGCTTTTCATCACCGGCTACACTGTGGGCATCCTGCATCACCTGCCCCGGGGTGTTATTCTGGCCTGGATGATCCTTTGGCCGTTGTCCCTGGCCCTGATCCGCATTTTAATCCGGAAACTGGTGCGCTCTTTCCGTATCAAAGGGCTGAACGTGAAAAAAGCCGTGATCGCGGGCCGGAACCGGTCCGGCATGAATCTGGCGCGACATATCCAGGACAACCCATGGACCGGAACCCGGATCATGGGTTTTTTTTATGATGAGGAGGACCTGGAAGACGTCAAGGAGAATGAATTTTCAGGATTTTTCCCCTATCTGGGAAATATCGACGCATTGATTGAATCTGCAGAAAAAGGGGAAATCGATATCATCTATCTGGCCCTGAACACCTATGATGAAAAAGCGACCCGCAAACTCATCAAAGCCGTGGACCGGCTTCCCACCATCCTGCATTATGTTCCGGAGATTCTTTTTCTGGATCTGGTCATTGGCGGTGAAATCATATTTTTTGATCAGCGACCCATCATCGTCCTGAGAAATACCGCCATCGGAGGAGTCGGTGGAGCGGCCAAACGCCTCATGGATCTGCTCCTGTCTTTTCCAGCCCTGGTGATTCTTTTTCCGCTTTTTATGGTGATTGCCGCAGCCATCAAACTGGATTCAAAAGGCCCGGTCTTTTATAATCAGACCCGGTATGGGATCAATGGAGAAAAAATTCATATCTATAAATTCCGGTCCATGTATGAAGGGTGTGACAAGCCGGGGGCCGCTTATGCCCAGGCCCGAAAAAATGATGCAAGGATTACGAAAGCTGGCGCATTTCTAAGAAAAACCAGTCTGGATGAACTCCCTCAGCTCATCAATGTGCTCCAGGGCAGAATGTCCCTTGTGGGACCCCGGCCCCATCCTGTGGCCATGAATGAGTATTATCAGAAAATCATTGCCGGATACACGATCCGGCATAAAGTCAAACCGGGTATTACCGGACTCGCCCAGGTCAATGGATACAGAGGAGAAACCGATAGCCTTGAAAAAATGGAAAAAAGAATCACCCATGACCTTCGGTATATCCGTGAATGGTCCCTTTTGTTTGATCTGGAAATACTGATCCGGACCTTATTTGTGTTTCTGTTTCAGAAAAATGCTTATTGAAACTTTATTTGATAATTTTGAGAGATAAAAACCATGCCCTGTGACATCAAAAAACCCATTGTCATGACCCTGATGGATATGCTGGAAAAAAACAAAAACCAATACCCCTTAAAAACCGCCGTGATCTGTGAACAGACCTCTCTGTCCTGGAAGGATCTGCATGACCAGGTCATGAAACTGGCCCATTATCTTGTTTCCCGGGGGGTTTCCAAGGGGGATCGTATCGCGTTCATGATGGATACCAAAGGCCCGGACCTGGTCATTGGTTTTCTGGCAACCGCCGCCTGTGGCGGGATTGTGGTGCCTGTCGACTGTAATCAGCCGGATCATTATATTCATCATCTGCTGAGCATGATTACCCCTTCTGCTGCCATAATTTCCGAACGGGTGCTGAACCGACTCGAACCCTCTGAGTTTGATTTTCCGGAGATCAGCATTGTGATCTATGGCAAGAGCCAGGGCGGGTTGAAAAGTCAGCAGAACGAAAAAAAAGCCCGCCCGTTTCTTGCCGATATTTTAAACACACCCGGGCTTGTGATTGATCATCCCCCTGTAACCATTGATCCGGAGGATGTGATATATTTCAACCTGACCTCAGGTACCACGGGGTTTCCCAAATGCGCCATCAACACCCATGCCGTTATTTACTGGAACACGGTGTCCGCTGTGGAGCAACTGTCCTTGACATTCGAGGATATCCATCTGTGCATGTTTCCGCCTGCCACCCATCCCCATGAAATTTTTGCAAGACCCCTGTTTCTGGGAGGCACCATGGTGCTTACGGATCATATCGCTCCGCGATCGCTGACTTCGGTCATCGAAGACCATCAGGTGACTTTTATGATGGCCATTGCCCCTATTTACGGGAATCTGACCAAATACCACAAAAACACAGACTTCAAATTCAGTACCCTGAGAACCGCGGAAAGCGGAGGTATGCACCTGGATCCCATCACTGCGGCAGAATTCAGAAACAAATTCGGTTTCCCCATTATCCCTGTCTGGGGCAGTACGGAAACAGCCGGGATTGTTCTGGCCATGCCCCTTGATATAAATTCAAAACCAGGCTCCTGCGGTATCCCCGGCAGATATTATGAGGTGGCCATTGTGGATGAAAAAGGCCGGAGGACAGGTCCATGCAACATCGGAGAAATGATTGTCCGGGGAAAAGGCGTCTGCACTGAATATTATCAAAATGACCAGGAAAATCTGAAAAATTTTAAAAACGGTTGGTATTATACCAATGACATGTTTTTTCAGGACAATGATGGATTTTTTTATTTCGCAGGGCGCCAAAACGGCATGATGAAGGTGGGGGGGTTAAAAGTGTTTCCCGTTGAGATCGAAGACCTCCTCATTCAGCACCCTGCCATTAAAGAGATCTGTATCACCCGGGCCCCTGATCCCATTCATGGAGAAATTCCCAAAGCCATTATCGTTCTTGAAGAAGGCGCCTGCCTCACCCTGAAGGAACTGAGGGAATTCTGCACTCCCCGAATTGCCGCCTACAAAATCCCCAAATTGCTGGAGTTCCGAACTTCGCTCCCCAGAAGCCCCGTGGGCAAGCTCCTCGTGAATCAACTATAAAGAACTGTTGGAATCAATGGAAGGCTAAATTTCGGATGGGGGGTTGACAAACATGGCACCCTATTTTATTGATAAGCCAATAAGGTATTTTATTATTAAATTATCAGCCATTGGAGGAACTATGCTGATTCTGAAAAAAATGTCAATGAATGTATCTCTTTTTGCTGTTGCAATCATGATTGTTTTAGGATGTGCAACCCCTGATGCCGGCCATTCCGCACCGCCTGTCGTCCCACCGCCAGCCAGGCATCCGGCCCCGCCTCCAGTCCCACCACCTGCCCCGCCTGATCCTGCTTTTCTGATGGGTCGATGGCATGGAACCATGAGCGTCCCCCACCCGCCACCTCATTTTGACCCGCGTGTGGAGCTGATTATTACGGATCCCTCATTCAACGGCAGATTAACCCGATTTCTGGTCAACGGACCTCCCCAGGACCTTCATCTGTCCGGTCATATTGAGAACGGATTCCTGGTTTTTCGATGGGCAGACGGGAATTGGATGTCTCTCAATCTGAGAGGCGCCAGACAAAGTCTGGTTCTCAATGGAACCCACAGTTTTTCCCGGGGAGGCACCATCAGCCTGAAAAAAATGCCTTAGTGACTTAAGGGTTCAGGGTCAGAAGATTGGAAAAATTGTTCAAGGAATGGGTATGCTCGTAGACCATACCCATGGTTCCATTTTTTATCATACCAGCAAGAAATCCATCGTCCATGGTTAACAATTTTTGCATAGCAACACTCTTGAACCCATCAACGGATCTTTCCACCTGATCGACAGTATACTTATATGTGCAGTCAAGAATTAATCCTTTTTCATTTAAGGCTGCAAACAATTTTTCTGTTGTGACAAGTTCTTGATAATATACGGACAACGCCTTGAATATATGATTTTTTATAAATTCTACAGGCTGGCCGTCTGCCGTAAACAGGGGATCCCCCATGCCTGATTTAAAATGTTCAGCCTCTGGATCCAGACAGAGGGCAAACTGATCTTCCTGACCCTCCTTTGTTTCTATTCTGGCCAGGGTGAACGGATAGAATCGCAAACAAGCCGGAATATAAGGCACGGTCCAATTGCCTGCGTCGTCTACAAATGTATTCTCCCCCCCTTTAAGGGATAACAACGCCTGAGGAATACAGGTCCCATCCTTCAGAAAAACAATGGGATAAAATCGTGATGCTTGTCTCAACTCGGATAAAGACAGTTTTACAATCGAAATGTTCCTGGAAAAGGCAAAAGAAGAAATAGTTGAAAGCCGAAAGTTCTGATGTTTTGAGAATTCCAATGGTTCAATTTTTTTAAACATAGGATAAAGACCTTTTTTGATTTTAGAGTATCTTCATAATAACATTTAACAATAGGACCTATCTTTATCATATGACAAATCCAATATCAAGCAGAAGCAATGACCATCAGCAATACTCCGTGACGAATATATCACAGCGCATCCCTTCATCTCCTGCCCTATTAGTCTCTTAATTCCAAAGTTCTTGTTTTTTTGGCAAAAGAATTATGCAAG
>CAZAHK010000054.1:10341-23007 GCA_964484555.1 uncultured Desulfobacula sp. | reverse complement strand
ATCATTTCTGCGGCAATATGGACGCATTCCATTTCCCGATCCTTGGCTTTCCGTATCCGGCCGATCAATTCGTCGGATAATCCCGAGCCGGGATCATTAATGGAGATGTAACGGGCCATGCCCACATTTTTAAGCATAAAAACCGTTGCAATCACCGGCACTTTCAGAGATTTGAATTTATTTAAGATTTGCATATAGGCGGGAATATCAAAAACAGGAGGCACAACGATAAACTGAGCCCCTGCAGCGACTTTTTCTTTTGCCTTCTCATATTCTTCCAAAAGGTGCTTGTCATCCCGGATGGCTTGAACCTGGCACCCGGTGAAAAAAGCAGGCTTGCCTTTCAGGTCGAAACCGGCAAGATCAAGCCCTTTCTGAAGGGACTGAACCATGGAAAAAAGGTCCAGCTCATTTAAATCATCCACTGTTTTTGCAGCAGGATGATCGCTGTTGGCCATGGCATCCCCCTGCACAACAATAAGATTTTGAATCCCCAGGGCTTGGGCCGCCAGCACATCTCCTTGTATGGCCATCCGGTTACGGTCCCGGCCATAGATATGAATAACAGGCTCAAATCCCTCCCGGCGGATGACGGCGCCGCCGCCAAGCGCGCTCATCCGCATGACACCCCCGTCCATATCCGGGATCACCACGGCATCGATGCGGGATTTCAGGTGTCGTACATGGGTCACAAGTTCTGATATATCAACTCCCTTGGGGATATTCAGTTCAACCAGTACGGCGAATTCCCCTTGGGTGAGTTTTTTTCGAAGCATCATCTTTATATATCCTTATGTTATATGTCACAGGCTTCCCGTCTTGCAAGTTCAGCCCAAATTGCCGCTAACAACCGAGTCCCTTCATAGCAGAAACCATGCCAGAATCGGATCTAATCCGATTCACCTTTAAAAACAGAAAGTTGAAGGGCACGACACCAAATATCGGTGTGATCCGGCAAAAGAATATTAGAATTTTTTCTAAAAAAGTTTAGAATTTTTTCTAAACTTGAAGAATTTTTCTAAAAATCAGGAAAATAGCCGCAATCAGGTGTTCCACACTGTGGGATTCAAATTTAATCTGATCTATTTCCCAGGCTCCTTCGAAATATTTCTAAATTTCTCAGTTTTTCTAATTTTTTTTTGAAATTTTTCCATTTTTTACACATCCATAAAGCTTTGATAGTCATAACTATCTGAATTAAAAATATAAAATTTGAGACCGAGCGCTGGCATACTTCATGCTCTGATTAAGATTGTAAATTACAAACTCTAATCCTGACTGGAAGCTTATGAAAAAAGAACCACCCTGCACCTCGCAGGTCATGATCATTGATAATGACAAATATGTCAGAGAATCCTTAAGCACCTTCTTTGGTAAGGGGCCTTTGCGGCTGCTGATATTCAAATCTGCAGGCGAAGGCCTTAATGCATTGAAGTACCAGGATATTGATGTCGTTATTGCAGATTATTTCCTGCCGGATATGGACGGGCTTGCTTTTCTGAAACAGGTTGCCAGGGAAAAGCCCGATGCGGCAAGGGTCCTTATGGCAACCATTGTCAATGACGAGCTTAAAAAAGAAATATCAATGGCCGGAATTAATGCATTCCTGGAGAAACCGCTGACTGTTGCCTCCATTGATCAGATTCTGAATAGATTTAACAAGGATAATTCAACCAGCACAAAACCGGAGACAAAAAATGAAAGATGAAAAAGAATGGGATTGGATGCCAGGGGAAAAGCTTATCCCGGTCAAAGAATGGCATGACCAGTTTAACTGGGTTGAAGAACTGCAAGTCAGCCCTGACGGAGAAAAAATCGCCGCCATTGTCAACACGGATGAGTCGGAATTCACGGTCTGTGCAAACGGTGAGCCCTGGGAAGAACGTTTTGATAAAGCCTGGAGTCTCAGGTTCTTACCCGATGGCAGACTTTCCTGCCTGGTTTGCGCTGAAGAAGAATGGACCGTTTGTGTGGATGATGGCCTCTGGGAAACCAGATTTGATTATATCTGGGATTTCCAGCATTCCGACGATGGCGCCTTCATCGGCGCGGCCGTTCAAACCGATGGCGAATACGGCATGGCTGTAAATGATACTCTCTGGGAATCGCTGTATCATAATATTGCCGGTGTTGTATTAAGCAATCAGGGGACTTCTGCTGCTGTTGTCCAAGTGGAACCTTTGGGGCAGGGGGACATCGAAGGGTTCAGCCGGGGTATTTTTTCAGTGGCTGTGGACGGCAATGCCCTGGACGCCGCTTATATGAATATCTGGGATCTCTCCTTTGACACACAGGGACGTCAGATTGCCTATACACTCCGGAAAAACCGGGTGGACTATTCCATCTCAAAAGACAATCAGATCTGGGGGAAAAATTTTCAGTTTACCTGGAAACCTGAATTTATCCGGAACAACCAGTCCGTCATCGCTCCGGTTCGGCAAAACGGCAAATGGTTTCTGTTTAAAGATGAGTCTCCTTTCTGGCAGAAGAGCTATGAACAACTCTGGAAACTCGCAATACACAGGGATGGAGAAAAAATTGCCGCTGTTGTTTCCGACAAATACGGAAAATGGACTGTTTCAGAAAATGACCATATCTGGAATTTCAACTGCGACACCATGATACCAGACCTTTTTTACTCCGGGAATGGACAGTCACTGATAGCGGTATTCAAGCATAAAGGCGCCTGGGACATTGCCGTCAATGCAAAACCCTGGAACCTTTCGGCAGACAAGCTGTGGAAGCCGGTGATCAGCCGGGACAATTCCATAGCGGCAACCCGGATGGAAAAAAACAAGGGATTTTATCTGGTGGTCAACGGAAATGTCTACAGAGAAAAATTTGATATGATCTTTGAGCCGAAAATCAGCCCGGAAAACGATAAGATCCTCCTAAAGGCAATGAAAAACGGCATTTATTCAAGACAGGTACTTACCCTGGACAAAGTTCTTTAAAGGAGAAAACCATGCATTCTTTTATCGAGTTTATTATGGGCCCCATGGTCTGGATCTCTTTTCTATTATTTTTTTTGGGGACCGTCTTCCGATTTTTCAAAGTCTTCAAAATGGTGAATGAAAAAGAAAATTTCATCTATACCTATATGTCCCTGAAATACAGTTTCAGGTCCATCTTTGCCTGGCTCATCCCCTTTTTTCCCGCCAGCACACGAAAGAGCCCGATTTTTTACGGAATTTCCTATATATTTCATCTTCTTTTGTTACTGGTTCCCATTTTTCTGCTATCCCATGTGGTGCTTCTGGAAGAATCCATGCAATGGTCCTGGATCACCCTGAACGACACCGTGGCCGACGGGTTGACCCTTATTGTCATTATTGCCTTGATCTTTTTCATGATCCGGCGGATTGTCGTCCCTGAAGTCAAATTTTTAACCAAGGCTTCGGATTTTGTTTTTATCCTGATCGTAGCCCTTCCCTTTGTCACCGGATTTCTGGCCTATCATCAATTCTTTGCCTATCAATGGATGGTTATGGTCCATGTCCTTTCAGGAGAACTGATGATTATCCTGATACCGTTTACAAGATTTTTTCATATGTTTATGGCACCTTTTACAAGGGCCTATACCGGTTCTGAATTTGGTCATGTCAGGCATGCAAAAGACTGGTAATCAATATTAAGGAGAGATTCATGCAGGATACAGAAAACAAAACACAGGCCCCTGATGGAAAAGATGTGGTGGACGAAGGTGTTGAAAAAGGTTTGGCAAGGCTGACACCGGAAATCATATCCCGGGTCATCAACCAGGTATTGAACAAGGAAACAGGCGCCCGCTTCAAGGCCTATGTAGAGACTTGCATGCGTTGCGGGTTATGTGCGGATGCATGCAGCATTTTCCTTTCCAATGACCGGAATCCGAGATTTTCCCCGGCCGCCAAGGTCAAACAAACCCTTTTAGTGATGATAGAAAAAAAGGGGAATGTTTCCGTTGATTTTCTGCGGGATGCCGTGAGAATATGCCATACCGAATGCAATGTGTGCAAAAGATGCTCCATGTACTGCCCCTTCGGCATTGACATTGCTTATATGATGCTTCTGGTCAGGCGGATCTGCCACAAGCTTGAAATCACCCCGTTGTATATCCAGGATACGGTCAATTCCCATTCCGCAACTCTGAACCAGATGTGGGTCAAGGAAGATGAGTGGATCGACACTCTTCAATGGCAGGAAGAAGATGCCAGGGAAGAATTTGAAGACTTAAGAATTCCCCTGGACAAAGACGGTGCAGACATCATGTATTCCGTCATCGCACCGGAGCCCAAATTCCAGGCAGGATTGATTTACCAGACCGCCGTGATCATGCATGCCGCCGGCATGAACTGGACCATGCCCTCCACCCCGGGCTGGGATAACAGCAATATGGCCATGTATACCGGTGATTTTGAAATATCCGCCCGGATTGCCAAGGCCCATTATGAAACCGCCGCCAAACTCCATGTGGGCAAAATCGTCATGGGAGAATGCGGGCATGCCTTCCGGTCGGTCTATGATGTGGGAAACCGATGGGTGGGCTGGGCCATGCCGCCATTTGAGGTAGTCCACGCCATTGAATTTTTTCACGGCCTTCTGACCTCGGGACGAATCAAGGTCAAGGAAAAATATAAAAAATCCGTCACCCTCCATGACCCCTGCAATATTTCCAGGGGCCGGGGGCTGCACAACAAAGCCAGGGAAATGGTCAACCTGCTCTGCGAATCCTTTATTGAAATGACCCCCAACCGGGAGCATAATTACTGCTGTGGAGCCGGCGGCGGCGTTATCAATTGCGGCCCTCCCTGGAAAGGAACCCGGATGACCAACAACCGGGAGAAAAAAGAACAGCTTGAAAGAACCGGAGCCGAAGTTCTGATTGCACCCTGCCACAACTGCCACTCCGGGCTTGAAGATATTGTGCATCATTATGGACTGAAAATGGAAATTAAATTTTTCGGGGACATTATTTTTGAAGTCATGGAAAAGACAATATTTCAGAAAGGCGAATAACATGAACATGAAACATTGCATATGGATCTTGATGGTGCTTTTATCGGCAGCCGCCTTCCCCGTGCACTCCGGAGAAGACAAGCCAACCCTTGACAATACCCGGTTTGATCGGCCCCAGAGACCACCGGCGGTCTTTGACCACGATGACCACAATTCAACTGCGGGACTGGACGATAAATGCTCTGTCTGTCACCATGTGTATGAAAATGGAAAATTGATCGAGGATGAATCTTCCGAGGACAGCCTGTGTTCTGAATGCCACGGCCCGGCTCCGACGCCTGAGAACCCGGTTTCCTTAAGAAGGGCGTTTCACACCAATTGCAGATCCTGTCATTTTGAATCCGGCAAGGGCCCTGTTTTATGCGGCGAATGCCATAAGAATAAGTGAGGCGATGATGACAAAAAAAATTATGATCGTAGACGATGACCCCACCATCACCCTTTATCTTGATACCCTTTTCAAAGATAACGGGTTTAACACCTGTATTGCTAAGAACGGCAAAGATGCTGTTGACGTATTTAACAGGGAAGCACCGGATCTCATTACCCTGGATCTGGAAATGCCTGAAGAATGGGGTCCCCGGTTTTTCAGAAAAATCAGCAAGTCAAAGGATTTCAATACCCCCGTGATCGTGATCAGCGGCCTCTCCAGCATGAAATATTCCATTCCAAAGGCAGCCGCCGCCTTTGGAAAGCCATTTGAACCCAAAGAAGTCCTGGCCAAGGTGCAGGAAATTTTAAACGCATAACCCCGAGTTCATTCATAAGCGTAAAGGGAATCAGAGCTAAACAATGATAATCAAATCCTTGTTTAAAATAGAGAATCTTGCCTTAAAACTGATGGTGCCCGTCGGCATTGTTCTTTTTGCAAGCATCTTTATATGGTCCCATTTCACCATCCGGGTCCAGGAAAAAAACCTGCTCGACAAAGCAGTTTCCGATGTGGATAAATTCTGTAACACGGTTTTGAATTTTACCTGGTTCGCCATGCTGCACAACCCCAATAAAGATATGCTGGACGTATTAAAAAGCATGTCTGAGTACAATAAAATTGAAACCATAAGGCTCTATGACGCCCATGGAAAAATCAAATTTTCCAACAACCCCGATGAAATCCATACCATTGCAGAAAAAACTGATGTGTCCTGCAAAACCTGTCATTTTGGAGAAGATTCGGTTATCAAGACCGATATCAAGGAACGCATCCGGATTTTTAATTCTCCGGAAGGAGAACCGCTTCTGGGTATCATCAATCCCATATTAAATGAACCCGGTTGTTCCACTGCCGAATGCCACTACCATCCAAGCGAGGCCAAAAAAATAGGGACTCTGGATGTGATTGTTTCTTTGAAAAGTATCAAAGCAGCCATCGGGTTTACAAAAAAACTATCGGCCTGGACGGCCGTCTATCTTTTCATTGTCCTGTGCCTGACCATCTGGTTCTGTATTTTCCGTCTGGTGACCTCACCCATCCATAAATTGATCAAACAGACCGATCTGATCGGAAAAGGTGATTATCGAAATGATTTCAACACCTTTATCCAGCATGATGAAATCGGTAAATTGGCCCTGGCCATCAAAGATATGGGAGAAAAAATAAAAACCAAACAGGATGAACTCAATAAGCAGAAAGACCTGTACCAGAACCTCTTTGACGAGGTGCCCTGTACCATTACCGTCCAGAGCAGGGATTACAAACTGATCGAATTCAACAAGGAGTTTTCAAAAAAATTCCAGCCTGAATACGGGGATCATTGTTATTCTGCGTATAAGAATCTCAGTCAGAAATGCAGCAACTGCCCGGTTGAAAGGACATTTACCGACGGACAGTCCCATTTCAGCGAAGAATCCGGTATTAACAAGGACGGGACCATTGCCCACTGGTTTGTAAAAACCGCTCCCCTAAAGGATGAAAACGGCAATATTGTGGCAGCCATGGAAATGAGCATTGATATTTCCAGAAGGAAAAGGCTGGAAGAAATCGTCAAAGACTCTGAACGAAAATATCAGGCGGTTTTTAAAAGTATCCCCAACCCCATTTTTATCTTGAGCATGGACAGTTACCAAATTCTTAATTGCAACTACAGTGCCTTGGATTTATACGGATATACCAAGGAAGAGATTGAAAACAAATCCTTTGCCTTTTTTTTCCCCAGCCCTGAAAAATTTAATGAGTTTAAAGCCCATATCACGAAAGGCTGCCATGAAAGGCTGGTTCATCTTAAAAAATCCGGGGAAACCCTTTATGTCAACATCTGGGTCAGCCCTGCGGAATTCACGGAACAAACCGTGCTTCTGGTGACTGTTATTGATATCACCCTATCCATTGAAACAGAGCAGCAGCTTATCCAGGCCGGCAAGATGGCAACCCTGGGAGAAATGGCCACAGGAGTCGCCCATGAACTGAACCAGCCCCTGTCCGTCATCAAGACCGCATCCAGCTTCATATCCAGGAAGCTGAAGAAAAATGAAACCATTGACCGGGGGATTTTAAACACCCTTGCAGAAGAGATTGAAAATCATGTGGACCGGGCCTCAAAAATCACCAACCATATGCGTCTTTTCGGCAGAAAATCGGATTTTTCAAAGGAGCCCGTCAATATCAACGACACCCTGAAGCGGGCCTTTGATATTTTCAGCCAGCAGCTCAAATTAAGAGAAATCACGGTGAAATGGGAACTTGAGGAAAACCTTCCCCTGATCCTGGCTGATCCGGTCAGGCTGGAACAAGTATTCATAAACCTGCTCATCAATGCAAGAGATGCCATCGTCCAGCGGGCGGAAACCCAGGAAGATGGCATCCCCCGGCAGATTACCATTACGACTTCCTCTCATAAGGAAATGGTAACGGCCGGTATTGCAGATACCGGCACAGGGATTCCGGCAGAGCTGACGAATAAAATATTTGAACCTTTTTTTACGACTAAAAAAGTCGGAGAAGGGACAGGACTAGGCCTTTCCATAAGCTATGGCATCATCAGGGAATCCGGCGGGGATATCAGTGTCAAAAACAATCCCCAGGGCGGAGCCGTTTTTTCTCTGCGGTTTAAAATGGATAAGGGGGGGGAATGACCATCAGCAGGGTTCCCTTAAAAATTCTTCTTGTGGATGATGAAGAAGGCATCCGCAAAGTCTTGAAAATCACTCTTGAATCGGCCGGATACAAGGTCCTGACGGCGCCGGACGGTGAAACCGGGCTGGACATCTTTGTCCGTGAAGCCCCCGATCTTGTGATCACGGATATTAAAATGCCGGGCATTGACGGAATTGAACTGTTAAAGCGGATCAAACACCTGAACCCTGAAACCGAAGTGATCATGATCACGGGCCATGGCGACATGGATCTGGCCGTTAAAAGCCTTCAGTATGAAGCAGCGGATTTCATTACCAAACCCATTGACAGCCTGGATCTCGAATCCGCCATCCAAAAGGCCGAGGACCGGATGGCCATCAGCCGCAATATCAAAACCTATATGGAAGATCTTAAAATCCTTGTGGAGGAAAAAGACAAAAAACTCAACGAATCTGAAAAGCTGGTCATCATCGGTCAGACCATCGCCGGCATGTCCCATGCCATTAAAAATATTGCCGGCGGCCTTAAAGGGAGTTCCTTTATTCTGGAACAGGGAATTGAGCATGAGAACCGGCAGTATTTAAAACAGGGCTGGGAAATGATGAAGGGAAATATCGACAAAATCACCAAACTCTCCCTGGATCTTTTAAATTATGCCAAAACCACCCGGCTGAATTTCCAACTGGAAAACCCCAACACGCCGGCCCGGGAAATTGTTCAGCTCATGACCCATAAGGCAAAAGAAAAAAAAATAATTTTTAAATTTCTACCCTCTCCTGAAAAAAAACTGGCCTTGTTGGATTCCGACGCCATCCACAATTGCCTGCTGAATCTTATCGCCAATGCCTTTGATGCCTTTGATGGATCTCTGGACCAGGATGGGCCAAGACAGGTGACGCTCAGCATCACAACTCAGGAAAAAGAAATCATCTACCAGGTAAAAGACAATGGCGCCGGAATGAGCGAATCCGTAGAAGCCTCCTTGTTTAAGGAATTTATTACCACCAAGGGGATGAACGGAACCGGATTCGGCCTCATGACCACCAAAAAAATCATAGAGGAACATCATGGAAACATCCGCTTTCGAACCGAACCCGGCAAGGGATCTGAATTTATCATCCGGATTCCTTTAAGAACAAAGGCGTGAAAGGAGACCGGCCATGGAAAAAATTTTCATTGATTCATACGGAAACCTCCTGAAAAAAGGTGTAAAACAGACCGGACCGGTGCTGAAACTGCTGGGGAATCCCATTGAACTGGATAAGGCCTTTACCTTGAGATCTTTTTTGCTGATGATCCGCCGCTATCCTGAACTGAAAAACCTCAGCGAAATCCTTGACTCTCTGCTTGAAATTATTTCAAAAAATGATAGTGTAGGGAATAAAATCAACGATATCGAATCCCTGGTGTTTTACAAAACCATCGAAATCCGGGGATTCCCCGGAGAACCGAAATTAACCGTGTACAACAGCTTGAAAGGAGTCATTCAAAAAAAGACAAAAGACTTAAAATTTTTTCATCCCGAAGCTTTACTGGACCACACATTAACCCTGGGAAAACTGAAACATATTGTTTTTGGGGATAAGGAGGACATTTTCGAGTATGAGACGTTTTACACGCTGTTTGAGCTCGTGGAAGGGGTTGCCTGGGAATTGTCTTTTAATTTTAACCCGTTACAATGTTCCATAAGGAGGTAACTATGTTTAAAAAAATACTTTTTGCCACAACCGCTTCTCCTGCCTGTGACGCGGCTGCAAAAATTGCTTTTGAGCTGGCCGAAAAATACAAATCCGAACTGGTTCTTTATCATGTGTTTGGCGTCCCTTCCCATGGGGGAAGCTTCTCCGTGAGGGACTATGTCACCGGGGAAGAAGATAATCTGGGTCCTGAATATATTGAATTCGTCAAAGATGAAATGAGAACCACCTATGAAGCCCTGATTCAAAAATACGGGAGTCCCAGGATTGAGGCCCTTGCCGGGATACCCTCCACCGAGATCCTGAGGTTTGCAAGAAAAGAGGACGTGGATCTCATCATCATGGGGGCCCATACACGGCAGGATGAAACCGGCTCGGCCAGGTTCCGGGGAATCGTGGGCACCACCATGCAGAAAGTGGCCCAGAAAGCCAGGTGCCCGGTCCTCATCATCAGCAGGCCCTGTGAAACCTGTTTCTGGTATTTCAATAAAATCATCTTTGGAACCGATTTTTCAAAGGCCTCCATGGCCGCCTTTCAGTTTGCCTATAAGATGGCCGCATTTATCGGATGCAAGCTTTATATCTTTCATGCCCTGGATATGGGAACCTCCCAGGCCGGGGTATCCCCCGGGCAAAAATCCATTGAAGACCGCATAAAAGAGGCCAAGACAAGAATTGAAACCGAATATGTGTCCCGGATGAAGGATTTTGACAATTATGACATCACCATCTGGGAAGGCACCCCCTATGTCGAACTCCTGAAATTTGCCCGGGAAACCAGCGGTGATCTCATTGTCATGGCCCATCATACAAAGGACATTGATCCTGACGAAGCCCTCCTGGGATCCACCGTTGAACAGGTCGTCTTAAGATCGGCCTGCCCTGTTGCCAGCGTGAACAGGGACGATAAATTATAGGCCGGGCTGGTCACATGACCCAGGGAAAAGAATTGCCAAAGGTTCTGATCCTTGAAGATGAGATGCAGATGCGGTTTTATCTCATGACCCTGGTCAAATCCCTGGGGTATGTCCCTATCCTGGCTAAAGACGGGTCAGAAGGGCTCAAGCTTCTCAAACAGGTCAGGCCCTCGGCCCTTATCCTGGATATCATGATGCCTAAAAAAGGCGGGGGCCTGGTTTATCAGGAAATCTCCGCCCGCCCGGAATATAAGGATCTTCCCATTATTTTTTTTTCAGGGGTGGACCGGAAGGCCTTTTTTCACTATATCAAAATGCTGAATGTGGCCTCTGAACATCCTGTGCCTGAACCTGATATTTATGTTGCAAAAGACGCTGATCCCGAATATCTTAAAACGGTCATTAGAATCTGTGTGGAAAAAAATTATCCGAAACCGGATCAATAGATGGGGATAACACCGTATGACCGCCAAAATTCTCCTGGCCGATGATGAAGAAGGCATCCGGAAGGTCCTGACCATCTATCTCAAGGATGCGGGATATGAGGTTATTACGGCAGAAGACGGAAAAAAAGCAGCCCTGCTGGCAGACACAGCCTCACCGGACATCGTTCTCACCGATATCCGCATGCCGGGAATGGACGGTCTTTCGCTTTTAAAACACATCAAAACCCACCGCCCGGACACGGAAGTCATCATGATCACGGGCCACGGGGACTATAAGCTGGCCATTGAAAGCCTGAAGCTGGATGCCGTTGATTTTATCCCCAAACCCATTGACAACGACGTCCTGGATATTGCCCTGAAGCGGGCCTGGGACAGGATTGAAAACCGAAAAAAAATACAGTCCTATACCCGGGATCTTGAGTCCCTTGTCAGGGAAAAAACCCGGAAACTCACGGAATCCGAGAAACGATATATCCAGTTGTTCAATGAAGCGCCCTGCTATATAACGGTTCAGGACAGGGATCTCAACATCATTGAAACCAACCGGATATTCCGGGAACATTTCCATTTTCCGGAAAAGAAAAATTTCTGCTATAAGATTTATAAGGGAAGAGATGATGCCTGCCCTGACTGTCCGGTGCTCAAAACCTTTAAGGACGGCAAATCCCATACGGCTGAATTTGAAGTCAATTTAAAAGACGGCAGCATAAAAGACATTTATGTTCAGACCTCAGCCATAACGGATGACTCAGGGGAGATCACCCATGTCATGGAAATGTCCACCGATGTGACCCTGATCCATGAACTCCAGGACCATCTGGCCTCCCTCGGTCTTCATATCGGTGCAGTGTCCCACGGGTTGAAACAGGTCCTGACGGGTCTGGACGGCGGCTCCTACCTTATCGATTCCGGCCTTGACAAGGGGAATACAAAACTTATCAAAGAAGGCTGGGCCATTGTACGGGAAAAGATGTCCAAAACCCGCCAAATGGTTCTGGATATCCTGTATCATACCAAAAAAAGGGAGCCGGACCGGTCCATGGTTCTTCTCAAGGACCTTATCAACGAGATTGTCTCCATCATCAAACCCAAGGCCGACAAGGAAAATGTCCAACTGGACATGGACTGCCCCGAGGAGGCCGTCAGCCTTCATATTGATAAAACCGCCATCTTCTCCGCCTTTATGAGTATTCTTGAAAATGCCGTGGAAGCCTGTGCCTCCGGAAAAAATAAAGGGGGCCTGATCCGGTTTAGCGCCCGGATCAAAGCCCCCCACATCATTTTTTCCATCCAGGACAACGGCAAGGGAATCGAGGACGGCAAAAAGGACAAACTCTTTGATCTCTTCTATTCCGACAAGGGAAACAAGGGAACAGGCCTCGGGCTTTTCATCGCCTCAAGATCCGTCAAGCAGCACGGCGGAACCATCTCTGTCCAATCCAAAGTGAACCAGTACACCGAATTCACCATTACTCTTCCCCTGGGCTGATCAGGCCCTCCCTCTCCTTTATGCTGCTATTTGCCGAAATAGGCAT